>JBAXBB010000110.1:0-8880 GCA_037142235.1 Actinomycetes bacterium | reverse complement strand
AAGACCGCTCGCGGAGGTGGGGGAGAAGGAGGCCCGCGAACGAGGCAACGACCATTGGGCCGACGAGATAGGCGGAACCGTGCCAATACGTGACTGCGCAGAGGATGACGACGATGCTGGCGCTCATCGAGGTCTCGTCTCCGAAGAGGATGAACCGGTGTTCGGCTGCGACGACGAGAGCGCCGAAGATCAGGAGCGGCCAGATCGACGGCAGCGGCGTAAATCGGACTGCGGCGGCGAGCGCGCCGATCCACACCAGGGCCAACCCGGCGACGAACCAGCGGAATCGGCGCACACCTCGAGCCGTCGCGTGGTTGGTGTCGAGGTCGATCGGGAGCAGGTGCTCGGCCGGCACGGTCAGACCTCCATGGGCTTGTCGGAGAGGGCGGGGTGACGTTCGAGGTCGAGCACCTCGATGAGCTGGCCGTAGGAGTCCAGGCAGTCGGAGCACTCCTGGAGGTGGCCTGTGACCCGCTCGGAGACGCGGCTGGAGAGCACGCCGCGTGCGTAGCGGGCGAGACGGACCTTCGTGAGATGGCAGACGCGACGGTCCGTCTGCTCGTTCTCGACGGAGAAGCACGCCGTTCTGAGCTGCTCGGTGGCACGGTGGACGCGTTGGCGGGCCGTGGGAGCGCTGATGCCGAGCCGCTCACCGATCGCCGCGTAGTCCAGGTGTTCGACGTACCGGAGTTGGAGCAGGTCGAGGTTGGCCTGGGAGAGCGCGGCCATGGCCCGGCGGAGCATCTCGGCATCGACCTCGGAGTACGCCGGCTCGTCGACCTCGGTGGTGTCGGCGATGCGGTCGAAGATCGACTCGTCGCGGGCGGGCTGACAACGCTTCGCAGTCCGTAATTGGTTCTTCCAGAGGTTGCGGACGGAAGTGAGCAAGTAGGGCCGGACGAACGACGGATCGGAGATGGCGTGTGCGCGGGCGAGGACGTTCATCACGGCGGTCTGCGCGAGGTCTTCGGCTTCGGCCTGGGTGCGAACGAGTCGACGGGCGACGCGGACCGCGTCGGGGCGGAAACTGGCGATCAGTGCGCGTATGTCGTCGGGCGGCTCAGCCGCCTCGTGCGGAATCGGTAATGCCACGTTCTGGTCCCCCCGCCCCCAACAGTCTCGCCCGACCGGCGAGGAGATTCCAGGCACCCCTCGTGCGGACCGGCTTCGAACGCGACGGAACCCCCGGACAAGGAGTCCGGGAAGGCGTGACGCGAGGGACGGGGAGGCTGGGGCCGAGGGGCCGCAGGCGGCCGGGAACGGCCCGGCCCGCCGTCAGATGTTGTTGGGGAGGATCTGCTCCAGGTAGAAGCAGAACACGAAGAACGCGGCGAGGAAGGGCACGACCCCGGCCAGCCAGACCCACCAGCGGCGGCGGAGCCGGAAGCAGAACCACCAGAGTCCGCCGACCATCGCCGTGACGATCCCGGCCAGGACCGTGGGCAGCTTCGAGCCCGCGGGCCCGCCGAGATCGCCGCCCACCACCTTGGTCGAACCGGTCGAGGGGCGGACGACGGCTGGCAGCGGGACGTCGCCGGCGGGGATCTCGAGTTCGGCGTGGACCACGATCCGTTGGGCGGCCGAGAACTTCGGGTGGCACGACGTGAGGGTGAGGATCGCCGGGCGGGTGGGGTCGGGATCGAGGACCGAACCGTCGTTGGGTAGGACGATCAGCTGCTCGTAGACCCGGTACACGAACGAACCCTGCAGGGTCGTGAGGTCGATCTCGTCGCCGTTCTCGAGTAGGTCGACGTTGCCGAACGGGGCGCCGTAGGTGGTGCGGTGGCCCGCGATCCCGGCGTTGCCCTGCTGTCCGGGGAACGACGTCGCCGGATAGTGGCCGGGTCCCTTGCGCAGTTGCACCGTGTCGACGCCCTCGACGACGAACTTGTCGACGCCGATCTTCGGGATGACGATATGGGCGACGGCTTCACCCTCTGGAGGGGACGGTGGCGGGGTGGTCGTGGTCGTCGGGGTCGTCGGCTTGACGGTGGTGGCCGACGGGAACTGGGGGGTGGTCGGGCTCCCGGCCTGCTCCAGGGCCGTGCGGAACTGTGACCCGAGCTGGGACTGCTGCTGGGCGGTGTAGAGGCCGGTACCCCAGAGCTGGTACCCGACGAAGAGGAGCAGCAGCACTCCGGCCGTGATCAACACCTGGCCGAGGCCCGAGAAGAAGCGCCGCACCGTCTGATCCTACGAAGTGGCGGCGGGTTCGCCGGGTCGGCGACCCCTTCCGTACACTCCACGATCCCGCCCCGAGCCCGGAGGCGCAGTGCCGCTCGTCGTCCGTCTCCGTTCCGCCGTCTGCTTGTTGGGACGCTTCCCGGCCTTGGCTGGCGTCGATCTCGACGTCGCCACGGGCGAGGTCGTCCTGCTGTCGGGGGGCAATGGCGCCGGGAAGACGACCCTGTTGCGGGTCTTGGCCGGGCTCGTGCCGCTGCACGATGGTGAGGCCGAGGTCCTCGGCGTGGACCTCACCCGGGACCGGCGGTCGCACCGGCCCCGCCTGTCGTTCGTGGGTCAAGAAGCGTTCGCCTACGACGACCTCTCCGTGCGCGAGAACGTTCGGTTCGCAGCCCGCATCTCGGGCCGGACCGACGCCGACGCCGATGCCGTGATCGACGAACTTGAGCTCGCGGGGCTCGCCGACGTGCGCCACGGCCGCCTCTCCACCGGCCAACGTCGTCGCCTCGGCCTCGCGGCAGGACTGGTGCGCCGACCCGAGCTCCTCCTGCTCGACGAGCCGCACGCTGGCCTCGATGCACCGGGCCGGGCGTTCCTCGACGGGGTGCTGGGCTCCGCCGGCCGGGAGGGCACCTCGGTGGTGATCGCCTCCCACGAGCTCGACCTGGTGCGCCCGGTGGCCTCCCGGGAGGCCTCGCTGGTCAACGGGCAGGGGGGCGGCACGCTGACTGGGTCGCCGGACGGTTCCGCGGCGGGGGAGGTCCGGTCGTGAACCTCTTCCAGGAGGCGGCGCTGATCGCGGGCAAGGACCTGCGGATCGAGCGGCGGGCCCGGGTCGTGTCACAGCAGATCCTCCCGTTCGGGCTGATCGTGCTCCTGCTCTTCGCGTTCGCCCTCGACCCCGATCGGGGCGTGCTGCGTCGGGTCGCGCCCGGGTTGTTCTGGGTGACGGTGCTCCTGGCCACGCTGCTGGCCATCTCCCGGTCGTTCGGGATCGAGTCCGAGAACGCCGCCCGTGATGGTCTGCGCCTCTCCGGGCTCGACGGCTCGGCCGTCTTCCTCGGCAAAGCGGCCGCCCTGGCGCTGGAGCTGCTGGTCTTCGAGGCGCTGCTGACCTTCGGGGTGGTCGTGCTGTTCGACGTCCACCTGGCGGCGCTCGTCCCGCTGTGCCTGGCCACCGCCGCCGCGACGGTGGGTCTCGCGGCCACCGGTACCCTCTACGGCGTCCTCGCTGCGGGGATCCGGGCCAGGGAGACGCTCGTTCCGGTGCTGATGCTGCCAGTGGTGGCGCCGGTGCTACTGGGCGCCACCCGGGCGTGGGAGTCGTCGATCGACGGTCCGACCTCGGACGCCTGGCCGTGGGTGGCAATGCTCGGCGTCTTCGCGGTGTTGTTCGTAGGGATCGGAATGCTGGCCTTCGGCCCGCTCTTGGAGGAGTCGTGAGCGCGACGGCGTTGGAAGCCCGGGGTTCGTCGGAACGGCTGTTGAACCCGTGGGTCCGTCGGGGCTTCGGGATCGCGGCGCTGGCCTCGCTGGTGGCGCTCGCGATCGTGGGTCTCGCGGTCGCTCCCCCCGACGCGGTCCAGGGCGACGCCCAGCGGATCATGTACGTCCACGTGCCGGCCGCCTGGTTGGCCTACCTCGCCTTCGGGGTGACGTCGGTGTCGTCGACCCTCTATCTGTGGCCGCGGACCCGGGCGTTGGTCTGGGACCGGATCGCCGGCGCTTCGGCCGAGTTGGGTGTGGTGTTCACGAGCCTCACGCTGGTCCTCGGCTCGCTCTGGGGTCGTCCGGTCTGGGGCGTGTGGTGGGCCTGGGACGCCCGCCTGGTCACCACGGCGGTCCTGTTCTTCTTGTATCTCGGCTACCTGGCGCTACGACGTATCCCGGCCGCGGTCGACGTGCGGGCCAAGCGCTGCGCGATCGCGGCGCTCATCGCGTTCGTCGACGTGCCGATCGTGCACTTCTCCGTGACGTGGTGGCGCACGCTCCACCAACAGGCCACGGTGTTCAACCCGAAGCTCGACGCCGAGATCCACGGCTCGATGGCGCTCGCTCTCTGGCTCGGCGTGCTCGCCTTCACGTTGCTCTACGTCTACCTCCTCGATCTGCGGTACCGGCTCGAGGTGCTCGACGAGGACCGCGACGAGCGCGAACTCGAGACGGCGATCGCCGATCGCGTCCGTGGGGCCGGCGTGCCGACCGCCCCTGGTGCGGTGGGGGTCTCGTCATGAGCGACGCCGGATTCGTCATCGCGGGGTGGGTCGTGACGGCCGTCGCCCTCCTGGGCTATTGGCTGTCGGTCGCGTGGCGCACCCGCCGCTCCGAGCGGACGCGGCCGTGAACCGGACCAAGAGGCGGGCGACGATCGCCATCGGTCTCTGCGTGGTCGCGTTGATCGCGATCATCGGGCTCGGGGTCGCGCTGTCGGGCAACATCGTCTACTACCGCAACGTCTCGGAGGCGTTGAAGTCGCGGACCTCGCAGGGCGACAAGCAGTTCCGCCTCGCGGGTGCGGTCGTGCCGGGCTCGGCGCAGGAGACCAAGGGCGGCGTCGACTTCGAGATCAGCGACGGGAAGAAGTCGGTGCAGATCGTGCACATCGGCGACCCGCCGAGCCTGTTCAAGGACAAGATCCCGGTGGTCTGCGAAGGGCACTGGTCCCGCGACGGGACGTTCGCGTCGGACCGGATCATGATCCGCCACGGGAGCGAGTACAAGCCGCCGAAGGTGAAGTTCAAGTCGTGAAGGCCCAGTTCGGTGTTCTCGCACTCACCATCGGGGCGGCCGGGGCGCTCCTGGGCATCGTGGTCCTCGGACTCGGCATCCGACGTGCCGATGAGCGGCTCCTGCGCCTCGGACGGCGCTACGCCCTCGTCATCCTGGTCGGGGCGGTGCTCGCGGTCGTCGCGATGGAGTGGGCGCTCGTCACCCACGACTTCTCGCTGAAGTACGTCGCCGAGAACAACGCGCGGGGCACGCCGCTGCTGTTCACGATCACCGGCCTGTGGGCGGCGCTCGAGGGATCGATCCTGCTGTGGATCCTGATCCTGGCGGGGTACCTCGTCTATACGGCGCACCACTTCCGAGCCCGGATCACCGATCCGCTCGTGGCCTGGGCCCTGATCGTGGGATTCGCCGTCATTTTGTTCTTCTTCGCCCTCACGCTCGGTCCGGCGAACCCGTTCCACCGGCTCCCGGTGGCGCCCGCCGACGGTCAGGGGCCGAACGCGCTCCTGCAGAACCATCCGCTGATGGCGTTCCACCCTCCGATGCTCTACCTGGGCTACGTCGGGATGACGATCCCGTTCGCGTTCGCGATCGCGGCGCTCATCACCGGTCGGCTCGGGGAGGGCTGGCTCACCGAGACGCGACGCATGACGCTCATCGCGTTCGGGTTCTTGTCCCTCGGGATCGTGCTCGGGGCCTGGTGGAGCTACGAGGTGCTCGGCTGGGGCGGGTACTGGGCCTGGGACCCGGTGGAGAACGCCTCCCTGCTCCCGTGGCTCACGGCGATCGCGTTCATCCACTCGGTGATCGTGCAGGAGCGCCGCGGCATGTTGCGGGTCTGGAACCTGTCGCTCGTCGTGGCGACGTTCTGTCTGACCATCCTCGGCACGTTCCTGACCCGGTCGGGGGTGCTCAACTCGGTCCACAGCTTCACGCAGTCGACGATCGGGCCCTGGCTGCTGACGTTCCTGGCGATCGTCGCCGTGGGGAGCATCGCCCTCATCGCCTGGCGGGGTGATCGCATCCGGTCTCCGGGTCGGATCGACAGCCCGGTGTCACGTGAGGCGGCGTTCCTCGTGAACAACCTCCTGTTCGCGGCGATGGCGGTGGTGGTGCTGCTCGGCACCGTCTACCCGCTGCTGGCGGAAGCGCTCCAGCACCAGCAATTGTCGGTCGGGGAGCCGTACTTCAACCGGATGACCACACCGCTGGGCATCGCGCTCCTTTTCCTCATGGCGGTCGCACCGGCGTTGCCCTGGCGGGCGGTGTCGGGTGAGGTGCTGCGGCGTCGGCTCTTCGGGCCGGCGGCCTTCGGGGTCGGGGTGATGGTGGTCTCAGTGGTGGCGGGGGTCGACGGGATCTGGACGCTGCTGTCGTTCGGGCTCTCGGCGTTCGCGCTCGGCGCCATCGCCCGGCAGTTCTGGATCGGGTCCCGGGCGCAGGTGAGCGCCGGATCGAAGTGGTGGGCCGCCCCGGTGAGTGCGGTTCGGGGCAGCCCTCGGCTCTACGGCGGGCTCGTGGTGCACGCCGGGATCGTGTGCATCGCGGTGGCGCTGGCAGCCTCGAGCGCGTTCACGACGAAAACCGAGGCGCGGCTCGTGAAGGGTCAGTCGACGGTGGTCCAGGGCTACACGTTCACCTACGTGGGCCGCACGGTCACGGCCGACGCGCAGAAGCGCACGGTGCGGGCCCAGGTGCACATCCGGCACGGGAGCAGCGACCTGGGGACGTATGCGCCGTCGGTGTCGATGTTCCCGTCGATGATGAGTGGGATCGCGACTCCGTCGGTGCGCACCGGGTTGCTCCGCGACCTCTATCTCACCCTCGTGTCGGCGCCGACCGCGAGCGACCGGGTGACGATCGGGATCGCGATCAACCCGATGGTGGTGTGGATCTGGATCGGCGGCGCGCTGGTGGGTCTCGGAACGGTGGTGGCGCTCACCCCGGCCCGGCGCCGGAGGGTGACCGCAGCCGGTGACGCGGGCCCGAGTCCGGAGCCCGAACCCTCGCCGGAGCCGGAGCCGGAGCCGGAGCCGGTCCCGGCGTGAGGCACCCCACCCGCTGGGTTGCGATCGGGGTGGGAGCGGTGGTGGTGGCCATCGCGATTGTGCTGGCCACCCAGGTGGGGAGCGATCCACGCGCCGACGCCAAGCGCAGCCACCTGGCCGGCCAAGACGTGCCGGCGTTCTCGGTGCGGACCCTCGACGGCACGCCGGTCACGCAGGCCGACCTGGCCGGGAAGATCACCATCGTGAACTTCTGGAACACGTGGTGCATCCCGTGCCAGCAGGAGGAGCCGGCCCTGGCGAAGTTCCGGGCGCAGCACGCGAACGATCCGAACGTGGTGCTGCTCGGGATCGTCCGTGACGACACCCGCAGCGCCGTGGAGCGCTGGACGGCGAGCCACGGCGACACCTGGACGATCGCCCTCGACCCCGGTGGCCAGGCGGCGTTGGCCTTCGGGACCCGCGGTCAGCCGGAGACGTTCGCGATCAGCCCCGATGGACTCATCGTCGGCTACCAGTTCGGGCCGGCGTCGGTGCAAGACCTCGACACGCTGCTGGCGGCGGCCGGCGGGGGGTCGTCGTGAGCGCAACGCCGGAAGGTCCGGGCGGCGGGCCGGCCACCATCCGGTCCCGGGGCGCCTGGATGGCCGCCTGGGTGGTGCTCGCGGTCTTGGCGGTGGGCGCGGTCGCCTGGGCGGTCCGCCCGACCGGCACCGCCTCCGACGCCGAGCGCGTCAGGAGCCTGGCGTCGGAGATCCGCTGCCCCGACTGCGAGAGTCTCTCCGCGGCCGATTCCCAGACCGGATCCGCCCGGTCGATCCGTCAGGACCTGCGCACCCGCGTCGCCGCCGGCGAGAGCGACGCGCGCATCCGTCAGGAGTACGCCGACCGGTACGGTGACTCGATCCTGCTGAAGCCGGCGGCCGACGGCCTCGGACTGCTCGTGTGGGGACTGCCCGTCCTGCTGCTGGTGGTCGCAGCGGGTGGCCTGGTGCTGGCATTCCGGAGGTGGCGGCGCACGCCGACCCTGCAGGCGACCGATGCCGACGAAGACCTCGTCCGACGAGCCCGATCCCAGAGGCCCCGGTGACCGAACGCTCCGACGACCACGACCGGCTCGAGCGCGAGCGGGAGTTCCTGCTCCAGTCGCTCGACGACCTCGAGCGTGAGCGCGACAAGGGTGCCATCGACGACGCGTCCTACGAGCGTCTCCATGACGACTACACGGCTCGGGCCGCGGCGGTCATCCGCTCCCTGGAGGCTGGGTCCGAGGAGGCCGCGGCGCCCCCGCGGGGGCCCGGGCTGCGGCGCACGCTCACGGTGGCGGGCATCGTGACGTTCGGGGTGCTCTGCGCGGTCGCCCTGGCGGCGGCGCTCGGGGCCCGGCTGCCGGGTCAGACGTCGTCGGGCAAGAACGTGGCGGGTTCGTCGTCTTCGTCGTCCGGGAAGGCGTCGAAGGGGCGGGCGACCGTCGACGCACGCATCAAGCGCCTCGAGGCTGCGGTGGCGGCCAACCCCGACGACACCGCGAGCCGGCTCCTGCTCTCCCGGTTCCTCGAGGCCAGGGGCGACTACCCGGGGGCGCTGACCCAGTACGACGCCGTGGTGAGTCGGGAGCCCGGCAACGCCGAGGCGCTGGCCCAGTCGGGTCGGCTCGTGTACCTGACCGCCCGGGCGGCGACCAAGACCGATCCGGCATCGGTCGACGGCCTCGTGGCCCGCTCGCGGGATCGGCTCGACGCGGCGGTGGCCGCGGACCCGGAAAACACCAATGCCCGGTTCTTCCGGGCGATCGTGCTCGCCAACGAATACGGTGCTTTCCAGACGGCGCAATCCGACCTCCAGCGCTACCTCGTGCTGGCGCCCCAGGGGCAGTTCGCCGACCAGGCGCGCCAGCTCCTGGCCGAGGTCACCAACGCCATCGACGGGACCCCGCTCCCGACCCCGACCACGACCACCC
>JBAXBB010000109.1:0-9065 GCA_037142235.1 Actinomycetes bacterium | reverse complement strand
GTCGTCATCGGGGCGCACCGACCGCCGGCACGCCAGGATCTCCACGTCGAAAGCGGCGAGGCGACCGGCCACGGCGGAGGTGATCGCCCCGAAGCCGATGAGCCCGACGGTCGCCCCCGCGAGCTCGGTGCCGTAGACGGGGGTCCAGTCGTGATCAACCTGGTGCGCGGCGATCTGCCGGAAGCCCTTGCGTTCCTCCAGGATCCGCCCGACCACGAACTCGGCGATCCCCACCGCGTTGGCCCCGGCGGCGTTGGTGAAGCGGATCCCGGCGTCGGCCAGCCCGGCGGAGAGCAACTGCGCGTAGCCCGCTCCCACGCCCTGGACCCAGGCCAGGTCCGGCGCGATCGACGCCACGTCGAACGGGAGGTCGATGGCCACCACGCCGTGGACGCGCCCGAACATCGCCCGCTGGGGTGTGGTCAGCGCGGGCGCGAGCCCGCGCGCTTCGTCCAGCCCGTCGGGCCGGCCGCGCAGGGTCCGGAGGTGCTGTCCCTCCTCGTAGGTCTCGACCACGACCTCGATCCGCTCGTCGACGGCCTCCACGGCGGCCACCGCCCGGGCCAGCGCCTCGTCGTCGCCGAGCCAGACCGGCGGGTAACAGAGCCCGAGCACGACCGGACCGGTGGGCGGTGGAACGCGAGTTGCCGTCATCGGGACTCCAGGAACTCGTCGAGGCTGTCCAACACGACGTCGAGGGTCGGGTCGGAGATCGCGTGACTCAGGGGGAGCAGCACGCCGCGTTCCATGACCGCGTCGGCGTTGGGAAGACCCCCGGCCGGGCATCGCAACGCCCGCCCGCGCAGCATCGGCTGGCGGGCGACGTTGCCGGTCCAGATCGTCCGGGTGTCGATGCCGCGGCCGTCGAGGAACTGCTGGAGCGCGGGCCGCCCGAATCCGGCGTCGGGATCGATCAGCACGGGATACCCGAGCCAGGCGGTCTCGAGACCGGCGGTCTGGCGGGGCAGGGTGAAGCGGTCACGGTGCTGGTCGAACCACGCGGTGTAGCGATCGAACAGGTGGCGACGGCGGGCGAGGTTGTCGTCGAGCTTGTCGAGTTGGACCAGACCGAAGGCCGCGCCCATCTCCGACGGTTCGAAGTTCCAGCCCAGCTCGTCGAAGATGAACTGGTTGTCGTACTCGATCCCGTCGAGGTCTTCCCAGAACGAGTGATCGGCCCGCTTCGACCCGAAGAACTGGAGCTCGGAACGCCGGCCCCATCGCCGCAGCATCACGGCCCGGTCACGGAGGTCGTCGTCGTCGAGGAGGACCATCCCGCCGTTGCCGCCACAGGTGATGATGTGCGAGTTGGCGAAACTGGTCACCGTGATGGTCGACCGCTCCCCCGTCGGCCGGCCGCGCAGCCGCGGGCCCAGGGTGTCGCACGAATCCTCGACCAACGGGAGCCCGTGCCGGTCGGCGATGGTCCGGAGGGCGTCCCAGTCGGGCGCGTTGCCGATGAGGTTCGGGATGAGCAGGGCGCCGGTCTGCGGCGTGATCATCTCCTCCACCCGGTCGACGTCGACGCAGAAGGTGTCGGCCTCGCAATCGACGAACGCCGGCACCAGCCCGGCCCGCACCACCGGCGCGACGTCGGTGGAGAACGTGAGACCACAGGTGAGGACTTCCTGGCCGGGCGGGAGGCCGAGGAGCTCGATCGCGAGGTAGAGCGCCGACGACCCGGAGTTGACCATCACGCCCCGGGCCTTCCCGAACCGCTCGGCGACCCGCCGCTCCATCGCGTTCACCCGCCGGCCCGGCCACAGCCCTTGTGGACCTGACCGCAACACCTCGACCACGGCGTCGATCTCGCGCTCGTCGTGCACGCTGCTCGAGTAGAAGACCCGGTCCACGCCCCCGTTCTAGCCCCTTGCGGCCACGCGATCGCGTCTGGCAGGGTCCGGGGCGACCCCGACCCGAGGATCCGCCGTGACCGACCCGTACCGCGAGATCGCCCTGCACCTCCCGAACGACGTGGCGATCGGTGGTGCCCTGATCACCATGGTGGAGCCCGATCCCGGGCGCGAACACGACTACAACCGCTGGTACGAGGATGACCACTTCTACTCCGGCGCCCTCCACGGACCGTGGACCTTCGCCGGCCGTCGCTGGGTGGCGCCGCGGGCCTTGCGCAATCGGCGCCTCCCGGTGGCCGACAGCGTCGTCCAACCCCCCGATGCCGGGTGCTACCTCTCCGTGTACTGGACGACGGCGGGCCACGAGGAGGACAGCGAGCGCTGGTCGTTCGTCGCCATGGACCAGGCCCTGATGCCCCACGGACGCGGGTTCGTGGAGCGCACGCACGTCTACACCGCCTTCCACCGCTACCGGTTCGGGCTCGTCCGCGACGGTGCGCCGATGAAGCCCCACCTCGCCCTCGACGCCCGGTTCCGGGGACTGGCCCTCGAGGTCGTCGACGCTCCCTCCGAAGCGGAGTTCCCGGCCCTCGAGACCTGGCTCCGCGACGAACTGCTCCCACCCGTGCTCGCCGCCTCGGGTGCGGCCATGGTCCTGGCCTTCTCGCCCGCCCCGTTCTCCCAGGGCCTGATCGACCAGCCCGGCACCAAGCCCGTGGACGCGCCCGTCGGCGTGGGCCGCCAGATCTGCCTGCTCTGGTTCCTCGACGACGACCCGCTGCTCGGCTCCGGTGCCGCTCCGACCGCCCACCACGAGGCCCTCTCCGGTTCCGCACTCGCGGAGGTCCGGTTCTCCGGCGCCTTCGTCCCCACCAACGTCGGGACCGACGACTACGTCGACCAACTGCGCTGAACCCGCCGGAGCCACGTCGAGGGCGACGCGGCCCCCACCGGCGGGGCCGACCGCCCGGTGCTAACCCGCCAGACCCTTCCGGGCCGCGAAACCGATCCGGGAACCGATCACGGCGTACCAGATCTCACCTAGACCGAGGGCACCCCCGGCCGCCTCGCGTGGCGTGCCCGCCAGGGCTTCGTAGACCGCCCGACCCCACAGCGTCTGCCAGATCTCGTACGCAGGAGCCACACCCTGGAGGTCGGCGGCGCTGCTGAGGCTCAGGGCGCTGCCCGTCACCACCGAGTTGGCGAGGAGAGTGGCGTCACTGCGGAGGGTCGGATCCGTGCCGGCTCCGAAGCCGCGTAACCCGAACGACGCACCACTGACCAGCGCCTCGCCGAAGGCGAACGAGGTCACGGCCCGAGCCATCTGCTCGACCTCTGCAGGCAGCGGGTCGACGGTGTCGGTGATGACCGAGTTGCCGGCCTTCATCACGTTGGCCGGACCGAAGACCTCCGGGTTCGCCCGCTGCCCCCCGTCGCCGGCGACGGCGGCGGCGTAGGCCAGGTTGGCATCGGCCGACGTCCGGAGGAACTCCGAGTAGCCCGACAAGAAGCGCGCCACCGCTTCCGGGCGGGCCGACGGCGATCCCCCTGAGGAACGCACCATCGCCACCGCGTCCGGACCGAACACGTCGATGGCGGCTTCCTGGTCGGCGACGGTGGCCGCCGCGGCCAGCACCCGGTCGGCCGACGTCGCAGGATCGCTCAGGGCGGTCCGGGTGTCCTCGAGGGTGGCGTCGGCGAAGGTCAACCAACCCAGGGCGATCGGCATGGCCAACTGCGCCGCCGTTCCCAGGGTCGTGACCTCGATGGCGGTCTCCGACAACGACGCCCGAGCGCGCGCACGGGCCGCATCGACCCGGCCCACCAGGGCCAGCCGGGCCGACTCGAGCCCGCCGGCGGCGATCGTTCCGCTCGTCGCGGCTCGGGCCGACGCCCGCCCGAGGTTCTGGTAGGTGTCGACCCCCAACCCGTAGGCGCGGGCGAGGTCCCCCGCGGCCAGGGCCTCACGGACCTGCTGGACCTGGACGTCGAGGGCATCGCGGTCGGCGGCCGGGACGCCGGCCGGCAGGTTCGCTCGCGCCTCGTCGAGGCGCGCGGCGAGGGACCGGGTCGTGGCGGCGGCGACCTCACTGGCCACCGGGTCGAGCGAGGGTGCCCCGGCGCCGACCGGGACGAGCGAACGACCGGTGAAGGTCCGGTAGGCGGTGACGAGGTCCTTGACCACGACGACGCGCAGGCCCCGGGCCGCGCCGTACGCCACCGCGTCGACCTCGACACCACGATCGATCTGCCGCTCGGTTCCGCACGGGATCATGACCGTGGTGAACCCGGCCTTGGCGGCGGCCTCGAGCTTGGCGAGGACCAGGCCGACGACCCCGACCGTCCCGTCGGGAGTGATCGTCCCGGTCATCGTGACGGAGGGGCGGAGTGGCTCGCCCCGGAGCGCCGCCAGGGTTCCGACCGTGAGGATCGCCCCGGCCGACGGTCCGTCGATGGGCCCGGTGACGGCGTACGAGGCTCCGAAGTGGCGGGGATCCTGCCCGGCGTAGAGCATCCCCACGGCCGCCGCCAGCGCCGACGCGGCGACCCACTGGGGCCCCGCACCCTTCGCCCGGAGCGACCGGAGGTCCACCGCGAAGGCGGGCTGCGAGGTACGACTGGTGGTGACCGTCGTGCGCTCGATCCCGCTGACGACCTTGCCCCGTGCGTTGGAACCGGCCCACAGCGCGGGGACCGTCACCGACCGCGTGCTGCCGGCCGCCGCGGCGGGTCCGACCGATCCCGCCACGGCGCCCGCCACGAGGGCCACCGCCAAGCAGGAGCAGCAGATCGAGATCCGGTGCCGGGCACGGACGACCTGCATGGGGCCGGAGGCTATCCGGCGGGGTCCGGGCTAGGTTCACAAGGACCCGGAGGAGGATGCATGCCGCAGAAGGTCACAGGAGTCGTGGCGCGCTCCAAAGGCGCGCCGGTCACCATCGAGACGATCGTGGTCCCCGACCCCGGACCCGGCGAAGCCGTCGTCCGGGTCCAGGCGTGCGGCGTGTGCCACACCGACCTGCACTACCGCGAGGGCGCCATCAACGACGACTTCCCGTTCCTCCTCGGTCACGAGGCCGCCGGGGTGGTCGAGGCGGTCGGACCCGATGTCACCGACGTGGCCCCCGGCGACTTCGTGGTGCTCAACTGGCGCGCGGTGTGTGGAACGTGTCGGGCGTGCCGTCGGGGTCGCCCCTGGTACTGCTTCTCCACGGCCAACGCCACCCAACCCATGACGCTCGAGGACGGCACCGTGCTGTCGGCCGCACTCGGGATCGGCGCCTTCGCGGAGAAGACCCTCGTCGCTGCCGGCCAGTGCACGAAGGTCGACCCGGCCGTGAGCCCCGCCACGGCCGGGCTGCTCGGCTGCGGCGTGATGGCCGGCATCGGTGCCGCCCTCAACACCGGCGGGGTGGGCCGCGGAGACTCGGTGGCGGTCTTCGGCTGCGGCGGCGTGGGCGATGCGGCCATCGTCGGCTCCCACCTGGCCGGAGCCCACACGATCGTGGCGGTCGACGTCGACGATCGCAAACTCGCGCTCGCCCGCGACCTCGGCGCCACCCACACCTGCAACTCCTCGGAACTCGACCCCGTTGAGTTCGTCCGATCGGTCACCGACGGCAACGGCGCCGACGTCTGCATCGAGGCGATCGGCCTCCCGAGCGTCTACCGCCAGGCGTTCGAGGCCCGTGACCTCGCCGGCACCGTGGTGCTCGTCGGCGTGCCCCGCCCCGAGATGATGGTGGAGCTCCCGTTCCTCGACCTCTTCGGCCGCGGCGGCGCGCTCAAGAGCAGTTGGTACGGCGACTGCCTGCCGTCGCGTGACTTCCCGATGCTCATCGGTCTCCACCTCCAGGGGAGGCTCCCCCTCGAACGGTTCGTGTCCGAGACCATCGCCCTCGACGACGTCGAGGAGGCGTTCAAGAAGATGGAACGGGGCGAGGTGCTCCGCAGCGTCGTCGTGCTCGATCGATCGAGCGACCGTCAGACCACGTAACTGGTCATCGACAGCGACCCGAGGGTCGGTCCGGCCACCAGGACCTCGGCCGTCGATCCGGCCGCGCTCGCCAGTCCCGCCACGTAATACAGCGGGACGAGGTGGTCGGGCGACGGCGCCGCCAGCCGGTAGGCCGGGTGGTGCTCGAGTTCGGTGACGGCAACCGGACGGGTCGTCATCAGCGTGCGGGCCGCGTCGTCGAACGCGGTGTTCCAGTCGGTCGCGCCGTCGGGCGCGCCCCGGTCGAGGGCACCCAGGTTGTGCACGACGTTCCCACTCGCCATCACCAGCACGCCCTCGTCGCGCAACGGGGCCAGCGCCGCGCCCCGGGCCACGTGCTCCCCCGCCGAGGCCCTGCGGTCGATCGACAGCGCCACCACCGGCACGTCGGCATCGGGGAACAGGTGGGCGAGCACGGACCACGAGCCGTGGTCGAGCCCCCAGGTGTCGACGGCGGCGACGACCTCGACCGGTTCGAGCAGTGCGCAGACCTGCTGCGCCAACGCCGGATCACCGGGCGCCGGGTACTCGAAGGCGGAGAGCGCCTCGGGAAAGCCGGAGAAGTCGTGGATGGTCCGGGGTCGCGCCATGGCGGTGACGGCCGTCATGGGGACGTACCAGTGGGCCGAGATCGCCAGGATCGCCCGGGGCCGTGGCGCCGACCGGGCGAAGTCGTGCCAGGCCCGAGTGAAGCGGTTGTGCTCCAGGGCGTTCATCGGGCTGCCGTGTCCGACGAACAGCGCCGGCATTCGCGGGCGCGCCCTCACGCGACGCCCAGGGCCGAAGCGTCCGCGGCGCCGCGGATCAGGGGTCGGACGTCTTTCTCGGCCTCCCACGACAATGAGCCACCCCAAGGAGCGCCGTGGGGCGCCATCGCGTTCGAGGTCGGACCGATCGTGGGCAGCACGCCCACGATCGGGGCACTCCCGGTGGGTCGTCGAGGCACGATCGCTCCCACCGATCAGCCCAGCACGACCCCGCCCCGACTCACGATGGCGTCGAGCAGGGACCGGAGCACTTCTCTGATCGCGGCGGGGGTGCCGGGGACCTCCACGTAGGCCGTGTCTCCCGCGACGTCACGGAACAGGATCCCGGTGCGACCCGGGACGGGGCTGCGTGCCGTACGCCCCAGCGCGAACCGTCGACGGCGTGAGGTGGCGAAGCGGGTCTGGCCGAATTCGATGGCAGCGACATCGGCGATCCGGGCCTCGAACACCGCCGACCGCCGGCGCCCGCGCTGCTCTTCGATCACGACGCGGTCATCGCCCAGCAAGAAGACGAAAGAACCGATCTTGCACTTGAACATGCTTCCTCGTTCCGTCCGGATGGGTCGCACCGTGCACCGCCCGCACCATTCGTCGGGCCCACCGCTGCGTTCCGTGCCGGGTCACCATCCCGAACGCTTCGACGGCGATCGCAGCCGACATCTTCGACTCTCCCGCGACCCGCTCTTCGAAGGTGATCGGAACTTCGGTGATCCGACCGCCAGCGGTGCGGGTGCATTCGGTCATCTCGATCTGAAACCCGAACCCGTCGCTTTGCACCCGGTCGACCCCGATGGCGCGGAGCAGGTCGGTGCGGTAGGCGCGAAAACCCGACGTCGGATCCCGGACGTCGAGCGACAGGAGGAGCGTGGCGTACCGGCCTCCCACGCGGGAGAGCAGCCGGCGACGAGCCGGCCAGGCCACCGTCGCCCCACCCTCCACGTAGCGCGAGCCGATCGCCAGGTCGCACCCGTCGGCGATGGCACCGAGGAGAGCGGGGATCGCCTCGGGCTCGTGGGAGAGGTCGGCGTCCATCTCGACCACGACGTCGTACCCGCGGGACAACGCCTCGGTGAAGCCCGCCCGGTAGGCACCACCGAGTCCGGTGCGGGTGGGGCGGACCAGCACGTCGACCCCACCCAGGATCTGGGCGGCCGCCGAGGCGACCGCGGCCGTCCCGTCGGGGCTGGCGTCGTCGACCACGAGCACGTCGGCCGCGGGACACGCCCGGCGCACGCGCGCGAGGAGCTCGGCGATCGTGTGCACCTCGTCGTAGGTGGGGACCACGACCAACGTCGCCTGGTGCATGGCCACCGCGCGGACCCCGTCGTCCGTGGGCCCGCTGGCGAGGGGTGCGCGACCGGCCGCCGACCGCCCTCGACGCAGCGGTGCACCGGTCCGCACCAAGACGACCACCCCGACCAGCACGGCCAGGGGCATGGCCAGCCAGGAGATCCAGTCGAGGGCACTTCCCAGGGCTCCGGAGAGCGGATTCCGGACGAAGGCGTATCCCACCACCAGGGCCGCTGATTCCCAGGCCACCACCGTCGCCGCCGTGTCGGTGTCGTCGAGCGCGGCCGTCATCAAGAACCAGCCCAGATAACCGGGGATCAGGTAGGGCAGACCCAACGTGAACACCGCGAGCGCCACGGTGATCGTGAGGGTGACCGTCGAGCGCCGGTGACGCGCCAGGACCACCCCGAGGAGGATGCAGGCACCGACGAGGGCCACCCGCGACGACGGCGTGGGGAGACCGACCAGGTGGAGGAGCCGCCAAGCCGACCCCGAGGAGATCAACTGGCCGGCCTCGCGGAGGGGGACGGTCAGCGACGCCGTTCCGGCGACGAGCGTGCCCGCGACCACGACCGCACCGGCAGCGGCAGCGGTCTTGCAGGCGGCGGCGGTGCGCCGCTGCGCCAGGAGCCACACCACCAGGACCAGCACCCCGACCCCGGCCGTGAGTTTGATCAGGGCCGCGGCGCCCACGATCGCACCCGGCGCCAGGTCGTGGCCGTCGGCGACCAGGACGGTCGCGACCAGCAGGGCCAGTCCGACCAGGATGTCGTTGCGGCCACCGTTGACGAGATAGAACATGATCAACGGATTGACCCCGAGAAACGCCACGGCCGCGACGGAATGCGTCCGACGATGAACGATGACCATCGCGACCACCAGTGCCGCCGCGGCCATCAGCTGGTAGTAGAGGCGGGTCGCCAGCAACGACGACCCGAAGACCGTGGAGCCGATCCGCGCAATCCACACCATCAGCGGCCCGTACATCGAATGCGTGTGGCTCCACCGCTTGCCGGCGATGGACGTCAGGCTGCTGCGGTGCAACACGCGCGGGAACGTGACCCACGGGTCGAGGTGCCGCGCCGCCAGGCGCCCGTAGGCGGCGTACATCCAGACGTCGCTCGAGACACGCGGGACGAGGGCCACCGCCACCAC
>JBAXBB010000108.1:0-9117 GCA_037142235.1 Actinomycetes bacterium | reverse complement strand
GTCCTGGCCCGCACGATCCGCGGGCGCCCGGTGCCCACGCTCGTCCTGGTGGGCCTCGGGGCCCTGGCCGTGCGCACCGCGCTGGCCCTGGCCGCGCACAGCACGTTCGTCTACTTCCTCCAGCCCACGATCGGCACGGCGGCCGTCGGGGTGCTCTTCCTCGCCTCCGCGTTCGCCGGACGACCCCTCTTGCTGCGCTTCGCCCGCGACTTCTGCCCCATCCCCGACGACGTCATGAGCCACGGACCGCTCCGCCGGTTCTTCCTGGGCTCGTCGGTCCTCTGGGGATGCGTGCAACTGGCGAACGCAGCCGTGACCCTCTGGCTGCTGCTGAGCCACTCCATCGGGTCGTTCGTGGTGCTGCGCACGGGCTTCGCCACGGCGCTCACGATCGCCACGGTCGGCGCAACGATCGTGTGGTTCCGTTGGACCCTCCGCCCGGCAGGCGACCCGGTCGTGGCGCCCGCGGCGTCGTCCCCGTCGACGTCCGCGCCCACGCTCGCACGGCTGGCCCTCACGACTCCCGCCTAGACCGCCCGCACTTCTTCACGACCGTCGGCGTGACGGGCGAAGCGGCGCTCCTCGGCACCGTGCACCGGACCGTCGTCGGACCAGGGCCAACCGCCGAACCCGGTCCGCTGGAAGTCTTCGACCGCGTCGACGATCTCCTGACGTTCGTTCATCACGAACGGCCCGTAGCGCGCCACCGGCTCGCCGATCGGACGCCCCTGGAGCACGAGCACCTCGGCGCCGAGCGGGCTCCCCACGACCACCGGCGCGTCCGCACTCAGGAGCGCTCCGGTGCCGGCCGGAACCCGGTGGGGCCCGAAGGTCGCGGCCTCGCCGTCGAACACGTAGGCCGTCCGCACGGTGTCGGGGAACCGGGCGGCGGGCATCGTCCAGACGGCACCCGGCTCGAGCCGCAGATGCCAGATCGCCACCTCGGCCTCCGCCCGCTCCGCCCAGGAGCTCGGGGGCGGCGGAGGTGGCACCGCGCCTTCGAGGGTGCCGGCGATCACGGTGATCTCGGTGCTCGCACCTTGGTGGGTGTGCACCACCCGCGGGATCGCGTCGTCCCAGAGCATGGCGAAGTGGGGCTCCACCATCTTGTCGGCAGCCGGCAGGTTCAGCCAGATCTGGAAGAACTCCGCGTCGTTGGAGCCGTCGGTCTGGAGCAGGGGGAACATCTCCGAGTGCACGACCCCGCTCCCGGCGGTCATCCACTGCACGTCACCGCGACCGAAGCGCGCGGCCGCACCCATGGAGTCGGAGTGGTCGATCAGGCCCGTCCGCACGTACGTGACGGTCTCGAACCCGCGGTGCGGATGCTGGGGGAACCCCGGCACCGTGCGCCCGTGGTACATCCGCCAACCGTCGACCCCGACGAAGTCCTGACCCAGATCCCGCCCGGCGAGCGACGCCGCCGGGCCGAACGACCCGTTACCCGCCGGGTAGTGGTCCACGTGGTGGGCACAGAACAGGAAAGGGTCGACCGTGGGCCACTGGGGCCCGAGGGGCGCCTCTTGGAGCACCGGATCGACTGCGCCAGTCATGGGGTCAGGCTAGGGGTCGCCGATCCCGCAGCCCACGTCGAGGAACTGCCCGAGCTCGCATCGTCGGCCATGCAGGCATGATGGTGGGGAAGCCGAGCCGGCGCCGACGTCGCCACCCGAGCGTCCGCCCCACCCGAGCGCCGACCTCGCCCCGTCCGACCGACCCCATCTGTCCGCACCACCCGACCACGGAGAGCACCTCGTGCCCGAGCCCCGCATCGTCACCCTCGACCTCGACGGCGTGCGCACCGCGCTCGCCTGGGCGGCCGCCGAGGGGTGGAACCCCGGCCGGGCCGACGCCGAGCCGTTCCTCGCCGCCGACCCCGACGGCTTCCTCGCCGTGACGGTCGACGGCCGGATCGCGGTCACCGCCTCGGTGGTCCGGTGGAGCGACACCTTCGCGTTCGGCGGGCTGTTCATCGCCGATCCGGAGCACCGCCGCGCGGGCCTCGGGAACCTCCTGTTGGAAGCAGCCCTCGCCGCGGCGGGCGATCGGACCGTCGGGCTCGACGCCGTGCTGGAGCAGGAGCCCCGCTACGCGCGCCTGGGCTTCGCCCCGGCCTACACCACCACCCGTTGGACGCTTCCCGACGGTGTGGTCGTTCCGCCACCGGAAGCGGAGACCGTCGAGGCGCGGGAGCTCGCGTTCGACGCGCTGGTCGAGTACGACGCGCGCTGCGTCGCCGCGGCCCGCCCTGCGTTCCTGGCCGCCTGGCTGGCCGTACCCGGCGCCGACGCCCGGGTGGTCGTCTCCCACGGTGGGATCGTCGGCTGGGGGATGCGCCGTCCGTGCGCGGAGGGCGCCAAGATCGGTCCTCTCTTCGCCGACGATCCCGACGTGGCCGAGTTGCTCTGGCGGGCCCTCACCCACGGTCGGCCCGGCCCGGTCCAGATCGACGCCCCCGATCCCAATGCCTCCGCCCAGGAGATCGTCCGCCGGCACGGGCTCGTGCCCGGTTTCACCACCCGCCGCATGTACCTCGGCCCACCGCCCGAGTTCGACCTCGGTCGCGTCGTGGGCGTCACCACCCTCGAGCTGGGCTAGGTCGCGCCCCTCAGGCCAGGAGCCGCGCGGCGGCTTCGCGCGTGTAGGGCAGGGCCGTGCGCGGACCGGCGATCCGACTGACGCGGACCGGCGCGGTCGGTGCCTCGGGGTCGAGCACGTGGCGCAGCAGCTCGGCTGTGGCGCGGGCGTCGGCGAGGGCGCGGTGGTGCCCGTCGATGACGATGCCGTAGCGCTCGCAGGCGACCACCAGTTTGGCGCCGGTGAGACCGAGGGTGCAGATGCCTTCGCCCCAATCGGGCACCGGCCCGATCTGCTCGAACTCCTGCTCGAGCATCCGCCGGTCGAACTTGATGTTGTGGGCGACCATCACCGACCCGTGGAGCTGGTCGCCCACCAGCCCGGCGATCTCGGCAAAGGTCGGAGCGTCGGCGACCATCGCGGCGGTGATCCCGTGCACGGCGGTCGGCCCCACCCCGCGCTGCGGGTCGACCAGGGTCTCGAACTCGTCGACCACGGCCAGCGTGCGGGCGTCGAGGGTCACGGCTGCCACCTCGACCACCCGGTCCCACTGCGCGAAGCCGGTGGTCTCGACGTCGACCACCACGAGACGCTCTGCCGCCATGACCCCATTGCACCACACCGGTGGGACGCTGCTCGCCTCGGAGCCCCGGCCCGCGCCTCCCCCGGTCAGGCGAGCAAGGCCGACGGATCCCCGGCGCGGGCGGCCCCGAAGGCCCTCCAGGTGCGCATCCCCCCGTCGAGGTTGCGGGCCTCGACCCCCATCTCACGCAAGAGGGTGGTGGCGGTGTGCCCGCGCTGGCCCACCTCGCAGTAGACGAGGAACGGGCCGGATCCGAGCGCCGGCAGCCGCTCACGCAGCTCGTCGAGCGGAGCGTTGACCCCACCGGCGATGGCACCGCCGGCGTGCTCCGTCGCCGTGCGCACGTCGAGCGGGACCCAACCCTCGGCCACGAGACCGTCGACCTCGTCGGGCGACACGAGGGCACCGTCGTCCGAACGGGCGTTCTCGGCCATGTAGCCCAGCATGTTGACGGGGTCCTTCGCCGACGAGAACGGCGGTGCGTACGCCAACTCGAGGTCGGCCAGATCGTCGGCGGAGATGCCGGCACTGAGCGCCGTGGCCAGCACGTCGATGCGCTTGTCGACACCGTCGCCGCCCACACCCTGGGCACCGAGGATGGCGCCGGTGTCGGGGTCGAAGAGCAGCTTCAGCGACATCTGCTGCGCGCCCGGGTAGTAGCCGGCGTGGTTCATGGGGTGCGAGTGCAGCGCACGGTAGGAGCGGCCAGCCGCTCGGAGCCGCTTCTCGTTCCAGCCGGTCATGGCGGCGGTCAGACCGAAGACCTTCACGATCGCCGTGCCGAGCGACGGCGCGCGGCGGACGGGGAGGCCACAGATGTGGTCGGCGACCCGGCGACCCTGACGGTTGGCGACGTTGGCGAGCGCGATGAGCGACGTACCTCCCCCGACCGAGTCCTGCTTCTCGGTGGCGTCGCCCACCGCGTAGACGTCGGGGTCGCTGGTGCGGTTGGCCTCGTCGACCGCGATCCCCCCGAACGGCCCGAGGGCCACCCCGGCCATCTCGGCGAGGCGCACGTCGGGCCGGACCCCGATCGAGCCGATGACCAGATCGCCGGGAACGGTCCGACCGTCGGCGAGCGCCACCCCCGCGGCGGTCACCTCGGTCACGGCAACGCCGGTCGCCACCACGACGCCGTTGCGAACCAGTTCCGCCGCCACCAGAACGGCAAGTTCGGGGTCGAGGGGGGTGAGCACCTGGTCCGCCGCCTCGACCACCGTCACCGGGATCCCGGCGTGGACGAGGTTCTCGGCCATCTCGAGCCCGATGAAGCCACCACCGATCACCACGGCGCTGCCCGGGCGCGCCCCCACGTCGCCGGCGAGGCGGGTGGCATCCTCCACCGTGCGCAGGATCCGGACCCGGTCGAAGCCGGGGATCGGCGGTCGCACCGGGAGCGCGCCGGGGCTGAGCACCAACGTGTCGTAGGCAAGAACCCGCTCACTCCCGTCGTGAGCGTCGCGCACGGTCACGGTGTGACCGCCGGCGTCGACGGCCACGACCTCGGCACCCACGTGCACGTCGAGCCGGAACCGCTCGAAGAGGCGCTCGGGGGTCTGGAGCAGGAGGTCTTCCTCCTCCTCGATCACGCCCCCCACGAAGTAGGGCAAGCCGCAGTTGGCGTACGACACGTGCCCCGACTTCTCGAGCACGGTGATCTCGGCGGTGGCATCGAGCCTCCGGAGCCGGGTGGCCGCCGACATCCCGCCGGCCACTCCCCCCACGATGATCACGCGTCGCGCCACGATCAGGTTCCTTCCCCGGTCAGACGCTCCAAGAGTGGCCGGTAGAACGCGACGGAGGGTCGATGCAGCCCGAGCACCTTCCCGGCGTCGTCCCAGCGGCGCAGTCGGACGCCGGCGTCGGCGCCGGGCGCCGCCCGGAACGCGGCCGACTCCGTGGCGGTCATCGGCCCACCCTGCACCAGCAGACTCCGTTGCGAGCCGGGCGACAGGCCGTCGGCGTACGAGGGTTCGGTGGCGCACAGGAACCGCTTGGCAGCGACGTGCAGCGCGATCGGTCGGGTCACCGGGTCCGGCAGGTGCGGCGCGAGGTAGGCCCTCCCACGCTCCTCGTGGAGGACGTCGACACCCTCGCGGACGGAGCCTCCCGCGGCGAGATCGAGGAGGTGCCCGACGTCGTGGAGCAGGGCGGCGGCGACCAGCGCGTCGTCGGCCCCGTCGCGTCGGGCCAGCGCCGCGCACTGCAGCGCGTGGTCGGTCTGGGTCACGACCTCGTCGTAGCCCTCGCCACCCCAACGCTCGAACAGATCCAGGACGTCGTCGACGATGCTCACCCGACCAACGTTCCTTCGAAGTCGCCGATCAGCGAGACCTGCGTCCGGCTCCCGCCCACCGCCGCGAGCTCATCGGCCTTGCGCCGGTAGTAGCCGTCGCGCAGATCACCTTCCGCCGCGGCGTTGTAGGTGGGATAGAGCGCGCGCCGCGGCGACGACGAGCCGTTGGGACCACTGCGGTGCGGTGTGCGCGAGTGGAACCACAGCGTCTGCCCGGCTCGCACCTCGACCGGCTCCCAGACCATCGAGTCCACGACGTCGGCCCTGACGCAGCCCCGCTCGTCCTGGGGCCAGACCCGGTCGTGCGCACCGCTCACCACCTCCAGGCAGCCGTTGGCGACGGTGGCGTCGTCGATCGCCACCAGACACGAGACGTGGACCTCCACGAACCGGTACGCCGGCGCGTCCTGGTGGGGCGAGTACCCCGCGCCGCCGGGCAGCTTGTGATTGAGTTTCTCCTTGTACAGCACCGCCGGCTCGCCCAGCAGTCGGCCGGCGGTGTCGAGGAGCGTTCCGGAGGTCAAGTACCGGCGGAGCTCCGGGTGCACCTCGACGAAGTGCTCCGACCGACACAGCACGGGCCCTCGGGCGGTCTCTTCGCGGTACTGGAGGACGCCCGTCCCCTCGTCGAACCGGGCGAGGTCGTCGGCCCAGGCCCGGAGCCGCTCGGGAGTCGGGCCGTCGGGATCTTCGGTCAGGACCCAACCGGAGGCGGCGAACCGGGCGAGCGCCGCCGGGTCACCGGGCGAGTGGACCAGCACCTCCATGCGCCAAATGTAGTGATCCACCGGGGTGCGTCGGATTCCGGTCGGGCCCCGAGGTGCGCAATGGAGTCGGGGAGCATGGCCAGGGTCGTCCCCCAGGAGATGGTCGAGCCCGCGACCCGGTTCGGCGTGCCCGCCCTCGTCGGCCCGAGGGTCTGATCCACCGGTCCGTGCCCGGTCTCAGGGGCCGACGGAGGCGCTGACGACCAGCGCGGGCGTGTCGGCGACCGGCATCCAGATCCGCCCGAACGACGTCGTCATCACCGCACTCCGGCGGGCCGGGAACAGCACCGCCACCGCAGCGAACTCCCACCACGACCCGCCCGAGGCCCTCGCCCAGCGGCACCACCCCGGTGTCGTTCGGCGGTTCGGCCACCGGGTCGCCACCGACCACCACCACGAGCGACGCGAACGGAATCCCCCAGAGCAGTGCGTCGAACGGCCGGGTGAGGAAGATGCCACCGAGGAGCGCCCCGCCGGCGAGCAGGGCCCGGACCGAACCGCGGCGCGATCCCCGGACCAGCGCGGTGGCCGCGAAGCATCCCAGGGTCAGCGTGATCAGGTAGCTCACGAAGATCCCGCTATGGATGATCACCATGGGCGCGCCGAGCGCCAAGGCGGCTGCCACCCGGGCCACCGAACGACGCCCGCTCACCTCGCGAGCCAGAGTCGCCGCAGCGAGCGGTACGAGCGCGCCCACCACGATGAGCGCCGGCACCATCGAACGAGTGGCCGCCTGTGACCCGGCCAGCACCAACGGCCACCCAGGGGGAAACTCGATCAGGAGCTTCCCGCCGCGGACTCCCGTCAACCACGGCTGGAAGAAGTGGAGGTGGCGGTAGACCGGCAGCCACAGCCGCCCTTCGAGCAGCGCCTTCGCCTGGAGCACGTAGACGGGCTCGTCACGGTTGGCCGAGTAGTGAGGGAACACCCCGGCCCGCACCACCAGGGCCAGGGTCCCACCGAGGACCATCAGGGCGACCAGGACCGGGTCGACCCGCGACCGCCCGCGCGGCGGGCCCGTCGGACCAGGCGTCAACGCGCCGTCACGGTGTCGGTGTCACGGCCGGAACGCAGCACGGTTCCGGGGGTCGACCCCGTGGAGGCGCCGTCACGGACGGTCTCGACCCCGTTGACGAACACCCGGTGCACCCCGACCGAATCGGCGATGAGACGCACCGCACCGCCGGGCAGGTCGTAGACCTGACGAGCCGGGAGCGACCCGACGGTGGCGGGGTCGAACACCACCAGATCGGCGAAGGCGCCCTCCACGACCCGACCCCGGTCGCGCAGCCCGAAGAGCCGCGCCGGCTTGTCGGTGAAGTGGTGGACCGCCTGCTCCATCGACATGGGACGACGCCCCCGGAGACATTCGGCCAGGAACTGGGTGGGGTACGACCCGCCACACATCCGGTCGAGGTGGGCGCCGGCGTCGGACCCGGCCAGGAGCACGTCGGGGTCGTCCCAGATCCCGGCGCGCAGGGCCGTGTGGGCGTCGTCGTCACCGGCCGGGGGTGGCCAGAGCACCGTGGCGAGGTCGTCGGTGAGCACGACGTCGATCAGCGTGTCGAAGGGGTCGGCACCCCGCTCGGCCGCGATGTCGGCCACGGTCCGCCCGGTCAAACCGGCGTTCGCCGCGCTGACCGTGTCACCGATCCGGTACCCACCGAAGTCGCCCAGCACCCGGAACATGCCGGCATCCTCGCTGGTGGCCGCGGCCTCGAGCCGACGGCGGACCTCGGCAGTACGCAGGGCGGCGGCCCGCTCCGCAGGGGCCAGGCCCATCGTCTCACGCCAGCCAGGGATGAGGAACAGGGCGCAGTAGTTGGCGAAACTCATCGTCATGGGAACCGGCGTGGGCATCACCAAGGCCACGATCCGGCCTCCCACCGCACGCGCCCGCGTGGACAGCGCCATCTGCTCGCCCACCCGCTCCGGATACGCCGCATCCACCACGAGCAGGTTCCAGTTGAGGACCCGGTTCGCGGTGGCCGACAGGCGCGGAAGCAGGTCGAGTTCGGCATCGGTCCAGCCGGTGCTGCCACCGTCGAAGATGCCGGCGAGGGTCGTTCCCGGGTGCGCACCCACGACCTCGCAGAGCGCCAGGTGCTCCTCGGGAAGGGCGCCCTTGGCCGGGATCGGGTGGCCCTCGGCATCCATGTGCGCAGTGGAGAGGTCGGTGGAGAAGCCCAACGCACCCCCGGCGAGCGCGTCGGCGAGGGCGGCCCGCAGCCGGGGCAGTGTGGTCTCGTCGGCGGCGGTCACGTTGGCGGACGGACCGAGCACGTAGCGGCGCAACGCCGAGTGCCCCGCCAGGAATCCGGCGTTGACCCCGATCCGGCCCTCGAGCGCGTCGAGGTAGCCCCCGAACGACTCCCAGCCCCAGGGAACCCCCTGTTCCAACGCGTCGAGGGGCATGCCTTCGACGCGCGCCATCATCCGCCGGGTGTAGTCGGCGTCGTCGTCATGGAGCGGGGCGAGGGCGAACGAGCAGTTCCCGCCGATGACCGACGTGACCCCGTGGACGTTCGACGGCGACGCCGACGGGTCCCAGAAGAGCTGGGCGTCGTAGTGCGTGTGGGGGTCGACGAAACCCGGGCACACGACCAGCCCGTCGGCGTCGATCCGTTCGGCGGCCGCCTCGGTGACCGCCCCCACGGCCACCACCCGACCACCCCGGACCCCGACGTCGGCCGTGAACCCGGGTGCACCGGTGCCGTCGACGACCGTGGCTCCCGCAATGACGTGATCGAGCATCCCGTTGCCTCCCCCGGACCGCCTCGCCGAGACGGTACAACCGCCGTGGCGCACCGGCCGACCGCTGCTGGTCGGCCGGTGCCGGGAACCAGGCTGCGGGTCAGTGCAGCGGGACGGTGATCTGGTTGGAGGGAGTGCTG
>JBAXBB010000107.1:0-9256 GCA_037142235.1 Actinomycetes bacterium | reverse complement strand
GGGTGCTGGGCGCGCTCGGGGTCACGGCCGGCTGGGCCGCGTCACTGACGACGGCTCCGACCTTCCTGGCGGCTGGATCGGCGGTCACGTCCACCTGCGACCCGGCGCCGGCCTGGACGTACGCGTTCGGGAAGAACGATCAGGGCCAGGTGGCGACGGTGGTGGTGGCCAACGTGGCGGTGGGCTGTGCCGGTGGTGGCCTGGCCGTCACCCTCGGTGACGGGTCCGGCGTTCCGGCGTTCGGGAGCACCGCCACCTTGACGTGCTCGACCACGTGCTCGGCGACGGTGCCGATCACGAGCGGGCTGCGGTACCCGTCGGGGATCACGACCGTGCAGGGCGTGGTGACGGGTCCGTGACCGCTCGGACCTGGTCCCTGGTCCGGGGCGCCTTCGCGTGCGCGCTGCTGGTCGCGTCGGCCGCGACGGTGAGCGCCACGACCGCGCTCCCGGCGGGGCAGACCGGCGCCGGCCATCTCGTGGTCCACCGCATCGTGGGGACGCAACCTGACGGAGGGTTCGTCATGCGCGGCGACCACAACTCCTACACCGACGTGTGGCACCCCCGTGCGACCGATGTCGTGGGCCGGTTCTGGGTCCGGCTGCCGGGGGTGGCGGGCCTGGCCGCCCACCTGGCGGAACCATTCTGGTTCGCCGCCGCCGTGGGGCTGATGGCCCTGGTGGCGCTGGGGGCTCCAGGGTGGCGCCGGCCGCGGCGCCCCGCTGACCGGGAGGATCCGCCCCCCGACGAGGTGCGCCCCGGTCGTGTCGGTCGTACGATGCGCTGGTGGAGCCCGGGGCCGTCGACACCGACGTGATCGTGGTGGGGGCCGGCATGGCCGGCCTCTACCTGCTGTACCACCTCCGCCGCCTGGGCTTCTCGGCGGTCGCGCTCGAGCAGGGCGACGGGGTGGGTGGCACCTGGTTCTGGAACCGCTACCCGGGTGCGCGCTGCGACGTCCCCAGCCTCGAGTACTCGTTCGGCTTCGACGAGGATCTGCAGCAGGAGTGGGAGTGGTCGGAGCTCTTCCCGGCCCAGCCCGAGCTCGAGCGCTACCTCAACCACGTCGCCGACCGCTTCGACCTCCGCCGCGACCTTCGTCTGAACACCACCGTGGTGGCGGCCGTCTGGGACGACGTGGCCCTGGTCTGGACCGTCTCGACCGACGACGGCACCACCCGTAGCGCCCGCTTCGTGGTGATGGCGACCGGCTGTCTCTCGGCGCCCCAGGATCCGGCCATCGCCGGACGCGACGCCTTCGCCGGCACCACGATCTTCACCAGCCGGTGGCCGCGCGGGGGAGTCGACCTCGCGGGGAAGCGGGTCGGGATCATCGGGACGGGCTCGTCGGGGGTGCAGACCATTCCCGAGATCGCCCCGGAGGTCGGCCACCTCTTCGTGTTCCAGCGCACCGCCACCTTCACCTGGCCGTCGCAGAACGGGCCGCTCGACCCGGAGGTCCAACGCGCCACCAAGGCCAACTACGCCGAGCTCCGCCGCACCCAGCGCGCCACGCCGGGTGGGGTGGCCGGCTCCACCGGGGCGATCATCATGCAGGCGGCCGAGGACCGGCCGATCCGGACCTCCACGCCGGAGGAGCGGGCGGCGGTGCTCGAGGAGAAGGGCTTCAGCGCGTCGCGAGCCTGGAACGACACCACCTTCGACCTCGAGGCCAACGAGATGGCGTGCGAGCTCTACCGCGAGATGGTGCGCCGCACGGTCCGCGATCCCGCGGTGGCCGAGGCGCTGTCGCCCCGGGGCTATCCGCTCGGGTGCAAGCGTCCGGTCCTCGACAGCCACTACTTCGAGACGTTCAACCGCGACGACGTGACCCTGGTCGACCTGCGCGTGGACCCCATCGTGGAGATCGACGCCACCGGCATCACCACCGTGAGCGGCCACATCGACCTCGACGTCATCATCTTCGCCACCGGCTTCGACGCCATGACCGGCGCGCTCACCCGCATCGACGTGCGCGGCCGCGAGGGACGCTCGCTGCGCGGCGAGTGGCACGACGGTCCGGGGTCGCTCCTCGGGTTGGCGGTGGCCGGGTTCCCCAACCTCTTCACCGTCACCGGACCGGGGAGCCCATCGGTGCTGGCCAACATGGTCACCGGCATCGAGTACCACGTCGAGTGGATCGGTGCCTGCCTCGAGCACCTGCGGGCGCGCGGCCTCGTCGCCATCGAGGCGACCCCTGAAGCCCAGGACGACTGGGTCGATCACGTGCGCACGATCGCCGCGGGCACGTCCATGACGGCCGAGACCTGCAGCTCGTGGTACCTGGGGGCGAACATCCCGGGGAAGCCCCGGGTCTTCTTGCCCTATGCCGGAGGGCTCAACCGCTACATCGCCGAGGCGGACGCCGTGGCCACCGACGGCTACGCCGGCTTCGTGACGGCCTGAGCGATGGAGCAGCCGAGCGGCCGGGGGCTGGGGGAGCGGATCGGCCGGGGCGGTTCGTTCGCGCTCGTCGCGGTCGCCTACCTCACCGCGCTCGTCGGGGCCGGGCTCGTCGCCGAGGTGGTCGGCGGGGGATCCCCGGTGCTCGCCCTGGGCCTCGGGTACCTCACCGCTGCGCTGCTGATCTTCGTCTGGTCGACCGCCGTCGACAACGGCTCGATGTTCGACGCCTGGTGGAGCGTGCTCCCGCCGTGCGCGGCCGTGTGGCTGGCCATCCACCACCACGCCGGTGTCTCCGGACTGCGCACCGTGCTCGTGCTGGTCGTGGTGTGGGTGTGGGGCGTCCGGCTCACCACGAACTGGGCCCGCGACTGGCCCGGCCTCCACCACGAGGACTGGCGCTACCTCGATCTCTACGACAAGGGCCCGAAGGTCGTGGTCTCGCTCGTCAGCGTGCACCTGTTCCCGTGCCTGGTGGTGTTCCTCGGTTCCTTGCCGCTGGTCGCAGCGCTGGTCGAGGGCACGCGCGGGTTGGGTGTCCTCGACGTCGTCGCCGTCGTCGTCGGCCTGGGGGCCGCGGCACTCGAGTTCGTCGCCGACGAGCAGATGCGGCGGTTCCGACGGACCAAGGTGCCCGGGCAGGTCATGGACCAGGGGCTGTGGGCGTGGTCACGCCATCCCAACTACTTCGGTGAGCTCTGCTTCTGGCTGGCGCTGTGGGCCTTCGCCCTGGCCGCCACCCCGGGCTGGTGGTGGACGGTGGTCGGCCCGTTGGCGATGCTCGGGATGTTCTGCGCCGCGTCGATCCCGATGCTCGACCAGCGCAGCCGCGACCGTCGTCCGGAGTTCGCCGCCTATGCGGCCCGCACGTCGGCGCTGGTGCCGTGGCCCCCCAAGTCGGGTCCGGTCGGCCCCGGGAGCGACGGGTAGCCTCACCGGCGCCATGACGACCGCGCCGCCCCAGGACGAGCCCCGCGCCGACGGTGCGCCGCCCGCGGCCCGGCGCAAGCTCGACGTCGCACCGCTGCAGGGATTCCGTCCCGACGTCCAGGCGCTGCGCGGACTGGCCGTGCTGCTCGTGGTGCTCTATCACGCCAAGTTCGGGGTCCACGGGGGCTTCATCGGGGTCGACGTCTTCTTCGTGATCTCGGGGTTCGTGATCGGTCGCCGACTCGTGGCGCGCGCCAACGCTGGGCGGGCCGATCGGGGCGAGAAGCGGGCGGCCCTGGTCGAGTTCTACGTCCACCGGGCTCGCCGGATCCTGCCCGCGCTCGCCGCCATGTTGGTCGTGGTCGTCGTGGCGGCGCCCCTGCTCGCCCCGATCGGCGGTGTGGCCAAGACCTCGTCCACCGGGATCGCCGCCGCGCTCTTCAGCGCCAACTTCTATCTCTACAAGGCCAGCGCCGTGGGCTACTTCGACGCCGCCGCCACGCTCAACCCGCTGCTCCACACCTGGTCGCTGTCAGTGGAGGAGCAGTTCTACTTCGTCATCCCCGTGCTGGTGTTCGTGGCCTGGTGGTTCGGCCGCCGCCACTGGCGGGCCCTGCCCGTGGTGCGGCTCCTCCTCGCCGCGATCCTGGTGGTGTCGTTCGCGCTGTGCGTGAAACTCACGCTCGCCACCGGCACCGTCCTCCACGTCGACGGTCGTCGCTTCGCCTTCTACTCGCCGTTCACCCGGGCTTGGGAGTTCGCCGTCGGCCTGGCACTGGTGGTGCTGCCCACGCGAGCGATCGCCAGTGCGGTGCTGCGGCCGTTGCTGCTCGTCGTCGGACTGGCGATGATCCTGGGTTCCGCCTTCGCGTTCTCCGACGGCACCGTGTTCCCGGGGTACGCGGCACTGCTGCCGGTGGTCGGGGCGGCGTTGGTCATCCACGCCGGGACGCGGCGCGGGGCCCCGGCCGACCCCCGGACCCCCGACTGGCTGCGTCCGGCGACCTGGCTCGGTGACGTGTCGTACAGCTGGTACCTGTGGCACTGGCCGTTCATCGTGTTCGCCGCCGGCTTCTGGCCGGGCGGGGGCTCGACGCCGCTTCTGATCGCGGCGGTGCTGTCGCTGGTCCCGGCCTGGCTCTCCTACCGGCTGCTGGAGCGGCCGCTGCGGGCGACTCCGCGGACGCGCACCCGGCCCACCGTCGTGTTGGCGGTCGTGTGCATCGTCGCGCCGATCGTCGCCGTGGGGATCGCCAAGCCGGTGCGCTCCTACGTCGACCAGAGGGCGACCGCCCATTTCGCGGCGCTGTTCGACGCGCACGGGAACCAACTCGGCGACACCCCGGCCTGCAACAACGCCACGCCGCTCGGTCAGCGTCCGGCCGGATCGTGTACCGCCGGGAGCGCGTCGTCCCGGACGGCGGTGGTGCTCGTCGGTGACTCCAACGCCGCGCAGTTCAGCGACACGCTGGCGGGGGCGGCCGAAGCCGACGGCGCCCGCCTCCAGATCGCCACGCTCCAGGCGTGTCCGTTCGCCGACATCACCTACGAGCTGCCCGGCAACCCGACCACCGAGACCTCGCCCACCGACTGCCACGCCTTCGTGACCGGCACCGTCGACGCCCTGGTCGCCCAGCGCCCCAGCCTGGTGGTGCTGGCCGAGGCCACCGACCAGTGGGTCTACCTCAACCCCGTTCCCATGGCCGACCCGGGCGGCACGCTCACCTCCGACGTCGCCGAGAAGGCGCGGATCTTCCAGGCCGGGATCACCCGGATCGTCGCGAGGCTTCGCGGTGCGGGCATCCGGGTGGCAGTGGTCGACGTGGTGCCCAAGCCGTACCAGCTCGATCCCCGGGACTGCTCGAACCTGGCGGTGCTCGTCGACTCGCAGCGCTGCCTCCCGGCCGACTTCTCCCTGCGGTCCCGGACCGACATGGTCCGGGCCAACACCCTCCAGGCGGCCGCCGCGAAGCTCGGTGGTGGCACGGTCTGGGGTTTCAACGACCAGATCTGTCCGGGGGGTACGTGCTCGGCGTTGCGCGACGGGGCGCTCACCTGGCGGGACCCGGTGCACATCAGCGACGCGGTGGCCAAGGCGCTGATCCCCGCCGCGACCACCGACCTACGCGACACCCTGTCCGCACCCCTGCCGACACCTCAGCCGACGCCCCAGCCCTGAGGCGGCGGCGCGGGTCGAACCCCCGGCCCTGAGCGGGCCGCGCGGACCCCGCGATTTCCTCTCAAGCAGGTGGCCGGTCGGGCCGATGGACATCCCGAGCGGCCGTGCGGGCCGGAACGGGCCGGGGTGTGGGTGCCCCGGGGATCGGGGAGGCAGGCCGCGATGGCATCGACCATCTCGTTGACGGTGAACGGGAAGCCGTACACCGTGACCGCCGACAGCGGCATGCCGCTGCTCTGGATGTTGCGTGACGTGATCGGCTTGACCGGCACGAAGTACGGGTGCGGCATCGAGCAGTGCCGGGCGTGCACCGTCCTGGTCGACGGCCAGGCGGAGAAGGCGTGCGACATGGACTCCGGCTCGGCCCAGGGTCGCTCGATCACCACGGTCGAGGGGCTTTCGCCCGACCTCACCAACCGCCTGCAGCAGGCGTGGATCACCGAGCAGGTGCCGCAGTGCGGGTACTGCCAGTCGGGCATGCTCATGGCGGCCACCGAGTTGTTGAACTCCAACCCGCGGCCGAGCGACGGCGCGATCGACGACGCCATCGGGAACCTCTGTGCCTGCGGCACCTACCCCCGGGTCAAGCGGGGCATCAAGCGCGCGGCGGGTCTCCTGTGAGCCCGGCCTCCGATCTCTTCACCGATCTCACCGGTCCCGGCAAGGCGGTCAGCCGACGCGGGTTCATCACGTCGGCGCTCGGCACGGGCGGTGCGCTCGTGGTCGGCATGCAGCTCGCGCCCGGGTTGAAGTTCCTCGAGCAGGTGGCCGGTGCGGCCACCGCGGGTGGTCCCCTCGGGGTCTACGTCACCATCGGTGCCGACGAGACCATCACGCTCACCTGCCCCAACTCCGAGATGGGGCAGGGCACGAGCACGGCGCTGCCGATGATGGTTGCCGAGGAGCTGATGGTCGACTGGGCCCAGGTCCGCCTGGTGCTCGGGGGTTACGACCCGGCCCTGAACCGTCCGACCAACGCCACCACGCTGGGCACGTCGCAGAGCACCGGTGGGTCCACCGCCGTGCGCGGCTACCACGATTACCTGCGCACCATCGGCGCCACGGCCCGGCAGAAGCTGATCTGGGCCGCCAACTCCTTGAACCCCTCGATCCCGATCTCCGATCTCAAGGCCGACCAGGGCAAGGTCGTGCAGATCTCCACCGGCACGGTCGTCGGCACCTACGGCGCCCTCGCGGCGACGGCGGTCACGATGACCCCCAACGACGTGGCGTGGGTCAAGCCTCCGTACCGGTTCATCGGCCAGCCCATGACCCGCCTCGACCTCGGTCCGAAGGTCAACGGCTCGGCGGTGTTCGGCATCGACGTCCGCCTCGACGGCATGCGCTACGCCTCGGTGAAGCAGGCGCCGAAGGTGGGCCAGACCGTGGGCTCGGTCGGATCGGCCCCGGGAGGCGCGCAGGTGGTGACCGTGCCCGGTGGCGTCGCGGTGATCACCGACACCAGCACCTGGACGGCCATCCAGGCCGCCCGGCAGCTGCAGGTCACCTGGGTCGACGCGCCCTACACCAGCGCCATCGACTCGGTGGCGATGAAGGCCCGGGCCGAGGGGTTGCTGGCGACGGGCACCGCACTGCCGGTCTCACCCACGGTGGGTGACGCCAACGCTGCGCTCACGGCGGCGCCGGCGAACCAGCGCTTCACCGGCACCTTCTCCACGCCGTTCCTCGCGCACGCCACGCTCGAGCCGATGAACGCGACCGCGCTCGTCACCGACACCACGTGCGAGATCTGGGCCCCCACGCAGGTGCAGACCAAGTGCGTCCAGGCGGCGGCCGTCATCACGGGCCTCCCCCTCTCGGCGATCACCCTGCACACCACCTACCTGGGTGGCGGCCTCGGACGGCGTCTGGAGACCGACTACGTCAAGCAGGCCGTCACCGTGGCGATGGCGGTCAAGGGCACGCCGGTGAAACTGGTCTGGAGCCGAGAAGAGGACTTCACCCACGACGTCTACCGCCCCTGCTCGTTGGCGCAGCTCGACGCCGCCGTCGACGGCTCCGGCAACGTCACGGCCCTCAAGGCCCGCATCGTGAGTCCGTCGGTGCGCGCCTACCAGGGGTCGCTGGCCGCCGGTACTGCCGATGCCGCCGCCGCCGACGGGCTGGTCAACGCGGTCTACAACTTCCCCAACCGGTCGGTCGAGTGGGTCCAGGACACCATCCAGGTGCCGGTGGGGTGGTGGCGGTCCATCGGCGTGTCGCAGAACTGCTTCATCCTGGAGACCTTCCTCGACGATCTCGCCACGCAGACCAACCAGGACCCGTTCCAGTTGCGTCGGAACCTGTGCAATCAGGGCACCGACCTCCACAAGCGCACCCTCACCGTGCTCGACCGCTTGGCGGCCGACAGCGGCTGGGCCGGCGCGCCGGCGTTCGGTCGGGCCCGGGGGATGTCCTTGTGCGTCGGGTTCGGCAACACGATCGTGGCCATGGTGGCCGAGGTGTCGGGCTCGTTCGGTTCCGGCTTCCGGGTCAACAAGATCACGGCCGTCGTCGACCCGGGAACGACCATCAATCCCGACACGGTCAAGGCCCAGATGGAGGGGGCGATCCACCAGGGTCTCCAAGCCGCCCTGTGGCAGCAGATGACCTTCACGGCGGGTGCCCCCAACCACCGCAACTTCAACACCTACCGGATGGGTCGCATGCGCGACTACCCCGAGGTGGTCGTCACCATCGTCGAGAGCGGCGCGCCGCTCGGCGGGGTCGGCGAGCCCGGGGTGCCGCCGGTGGCACCGGCGATCGTCAACGCCATCGCCAAGCTCACGGGCTTCCGGATCCGCTCGCTGCCCGTGGCGGCCCAGGCGGGCCCGGCCGCCCCGACGATCTCGACCGTCACCCCGGGAGCGGCGACGGCGGGCACGTCGGTGGTGATCGCCGGAGCCAACTTCACGGGCGTCACCGCCGTGAAGTTCAACGGGGTCAGCGCGACCTTCACGGTCGACCATGCCGCCCAGATCACGACCACCGTGCCGAACTCGGCCGCGACCGGGTCGATCACGGTCGCCGGTCCGGGGGGAACGGCGACGAGCCCGGCCCCGTTCACGGTGTCGGCGTCGGCTCCGACCATCACCTCGTTCACGCCGGCCACCGGAGCGGTCGGCACCTCGGTGGTCGTCACCGGCACCAACCTCACCGGCGCCACGGCGGTGCTGTTCAACGGGGTGGCAGCCACCTACACGGTGAACAGCTCGACCCGGATCACCGCGACCGTTCCGGCCGCGGCCGCGACCGGATCGATCAGCGTGACCACCTCCGGCGGCACCGTGGTGAGCGCCACCGTCTACACCGTGGGCATCCCGACCACGACCACCACCAAGCCGCCCAGCACGACCACCACGAAGCCGCCCAGCACGACCACCACGACCGCACCGCCCAGCGGAGCGCCGACGATCTCGACCTTCTCCCCGTCGTCGGGGAGGGTCGGTACCACCGTGGTGATCACCGGGAAGAACTTCACCGGCGCCACCGCCGTGAAGTTCGGCGGGGTCTCGACGCCGTTCACCGTGAACAGCGCCACGAAGATCACCGCGAAGGTGCCGACCGGTGCTCGCACCGGTGCGGTCTCGGTCACCACGCCGCTGGGCACGGCCACCACCCGCGGTTCGTTCAGCGTCGGCAGCCCGACGCCCGCCCCCCGTCGCCTCGGCGACTGATCCGACCACCCACGCCGGGGCGCCGCCCCGGTGATCCGACCCTCAGGAGTCCCCATGGACATCGGAC
>JBAXBB010000106.1:0-9359 GCA_037142235.1 Actinomycetes bacterium | reverse complement strand
CGCGAGGTCGACGCCGCCGTTGGCGTTGTTCCCCGCCAGGATCGTGCCCGACAGGTTCACCAAACCATGGCTCGCCGGGCCTCGCGGCTTCGGGCCGGCCACCGGACCTCGCTCACCACCCGCACCACCGGGGCGCTGGGCGCGCCGGCTCACCCCACGCGCCGGCGTCGGCCGAGCGCCTCCTCCCGTGCCCTTCCAGACGACGCCCCCGGTCTGCGGCGCGTCCCCGATCGAACTGGACGCGACGTTTGCGGTGATCGTGGACTGGGCGATGTCCAACTCGCCGTAGTACTTCCCAAAGATGGCAGCTCCGTTGCCCGCCTGGTTGTGGTATAGCGTGGAGTTCGACACGCTGAGCACACCCGTGTCGTTGAAGTAGAGGCCACCTCCGACGGTCCCGGCCGTATTTCCCGAGATGGTGGAGTCCACGATCGACGCCCGTTGGGGAGTCGCGTAGTACTGGTGGTAGTTGGCGAATGCGACGCCACCACCGCTCGCGCCCGCCGAGTTTGCCTGCACGACCACTCGGGTCAACTCCAGAGCGGCGTAGTACACCTCGATGCCGCCGCCGCTGGTGGTCACGGAGGTGTTGTAGGCCACCAGGGAATCGGAGATCGAGAGCAGCGACCCATCGTTGTGGCTGTAGAAGCGGATGCCACCACCCAAGCCGTTGCCGCTGTTATAGGCGACCAAGGAGTGATCGATGTTGACGGTCAGGTCTCCAGTATTCGTCCCCTCGAAAAAGGCTCCCCCACCGCCAGAATTATCCGTGTTATGAACCATAACGCTGCTTGAGATCGTCACCGTTCCGGTACTTTTCGTCACCGCAATCCCACCCCCCCACTCGGCAGTGCTGTAGGCGATGCCGACGTCCGTGACGTCGAGGTTCGCAGCGCAGGCGGCGGCTCTGATCCCACCGCCGGCTGAGGTGGTATTCCCTCCGTACAGATACACGCCGCTCACGGCGTTGGTGCCGCTGGTGATGTTGGAGAAGGAGAGCATTTCGTACTGGTGCTGGCCGCCGATCCTGAGGTCATTGGGCCCCGGACCGGTGATGTGCAGGGCCTCGGTGATAAACGGGAGGTCCGACCCCAACTGGATCGTGCCCGTCAGCGAGAACGTGATCTCGTCCTGACCCGGCGTGTTGTTGGCCAGGGTGATCGCCTCGCGCAGCGTGGTCGACGAGTCGACCGTCGCGTTGTCGACGAGGCTGTCGACGACGATCGGTGCGTTCGCGCCGGCCACGTCGGCGGTCATGACCATCGCCGCGCCCGCACCAGCCGACGCCAGCGCGGCGGCCGAACCCAGCGCAGCGACCTTCCGGCCCGTCCCCGTCCGACCGGCGCCACGACGGGCCTGCTCACGACGGGCCTGCTCACGACGCTGGGCACGATTCATGGTGGACTCCTCGTCGAAAATGTTTGGAGCAAAATAGCAGACCCAGCCACCACGGCGAGGTCAGGAATCGAGGTTCCGCAGCCTCACACACAGGGCGACCTCAAGGCCGCCTGCCAGCAGGCGCTGCCCGCCCCGCCCGCTCCTCCGGTGACCGAGCCTCCCCTTCGCCGGCCAGGCTCCGGGTGGTCACACCTGGACCGACCCGGCCTCGGACCCGGAGTTCGGCGCCTTCCCCAGAGGGGCGATGACGCACCAGTAGTGCTTTCAGGTCTCAGCAACCACCGGCGAGCTGGGCGGTGACGGGTACTGAGGTGACCTCGGCGCAGCGGCCATCTCTCCCCTGTCCTCTCTCCTCTCCTCCGAGACGTGAGGATTGCCACCTCCGCGAGCCCGCTCACAGTCCAAGACATGAGCGTCACCGTGTCCCGCGCCGTTGCCGTGCTGTGCGCGCTCACGCTGGCCGTGGGCGCCCTGGCCGGCGGATCGCCCACGGCCCACCGATGCAGCCCTCCTCAGCGGGTCGCTACGGTCGGCGACGTCTGCGTGACATTTCGGCCGCCGTGCAGAGAGGATCCCATGCACGACCTCGACTACGACCCGCTCGACCCGTCGACCTTGGAGGACCCGTTCCCCGTGTACGAGCGGCTGCGGGCGCACTGCCCGGTGCACCACTTCGCCGGCTTCACACCGCCCTTCTTCACGTTGACCCGGTACGACGACGTGCTGGCCGGCTTGCGTGACTGGGAGACCTGGTCGATCCGCTATGGCAGCAATCCCCACTACATGCGCCCCGCCGGCTTGTTCAACGACCCGCCGGAGCACACGTGGTTCCGCAACCTGTTCAACCGCGGGTTCACCCCGCGCACCGTCGGCCACCTCGAGCGGGAGATCGAGCAGCTCGCGCACGAGCTCCTCGAGGGAGTGATCACCGACGGACACGGCGACTTCCACGACTTCTACGCCGCGCGCCTGCCCGCCACGATCATCGCCCGGCTCATCGGCGTACCGGCCGTCGACCTCGGGCGATTCTGCACCATGTGCGACGACCTGGTCGCCACCTACAACGCGCCCGACCCCACTGCGTCTGCCGCACCGCGGGCGGCGCTCGACGCGTTCTTCCAGTCGCACATCGATGACCGCCGCGCCGCGCTGCGCGCCGCCGGCATCGCCGAACCCGGAGTCCAGCACCTCGGCCACGTCGTCCCGAACGACCTGCTGAGCGGCTTCATCGTCGCTGAGCAGGACGGCCGCCGACTCGACGACCGTGACCTGCACCTCATGCTCGTGCTCCTGCTCCTCGGCGGCCTCGAGACCAGCACCGCACTGCTGACCAACGCCGTCTGGCGGCTCCTCCAGGTGCCCGACCGCTGGGAGCAGCTCGTCGCCAACCCCGATCTCGCCGACATCGCCATCGAGGAGAGCCTGCGCGTCGACCCGCCGGTGCTCGGGCTGTTCCGCACCCCAACCCGCAACGTCACGCTCCACAGCGTCGACATCCCGCACACGTCGAAGGTCATGCTCTGCTTTGCGTCCGCCAACCGCGATGCGCCCAACGGTCTCGACCACCCCGACGAGTTCCGGCTGGACCGCGACCTCGCCCGGGCCCGCCAGCACCTCAGCTTCGGCTTCGGCGCCCATTACTGCGCCGGCGCGCACCTCGCCCGCCTCGAAGGCCGCATCTCACTGCGGGTCCTCGCCGAAACCATGCCGTCGCTCCGGCTCGACGGACCCACCGAACGGATCGAGCCGTTCCTCCTGTGGGGCCGCCGGCACCTACCCGTCCGCTGGGCCTGAGGCCGCGCTTGCGCGAGCGCTGTCGTCGGTGCGACGAGCACGCCCAGCGCGATCGCGACCGATTGGCCGACCATGAACCGGACGGCCGACCGGAGGAGTTCGTCCGTCCGGAGGCGCGCGATCACCGCCCTACGACTTCGGCCGCAGCGATTCCAGCCACTTCTTGGCGTCCGGCATGGCGCTGCCGCACAACGAGAAGTGGTCGTCGTCGGGGTACTTGCGGACGGTCACCTCGCCGCCGAAGGCGGTGATCTCCGCCGCGTAGCCGTCCTGCCACGGCAGCGGGCACGGAAACTGCCCCTCGGGATTGCCGACGTCCTCGCAGATGAGGACCGGACACACCGGCTTGCGCTGCCCGGCCGAAGACGCCATGACTGCCTTCTCCCATGCCGGCAGGTTCTGGGGGTCCGAGCGCAGGATCGGCCCGCGGTGATGGAACGAGCGGGCCAACACGCCGTCGAGATGGTGCGCCGGCAGCGTGTCGTAGGTCTTGGTCGCGATCTCGACTCCGAGTGGGGTCAGCAGGTCGTCCATCTTCACCGTGTCGGGGAACGCAGCCGCGAGACCCTCGATCAGCATGAACGGATGTGAGGTGGGCGGGGTGTTCGGGTCGGCGAACGATGCGCCCGAGCCCGCCTTGAGCGCAGCACCCGCGACGCCCGGCGAGAACGCCACGATCGCGAACAGGTGCAGGTCGCCGTACTCCTCGGCATCGAGCTCAGCGAGGGCCGCGACGGAACCGCCACCCTGCGACCATCCGGCACCCGCCACCGCCGTGCCCATGCCCGTGTCGAGACCCTTCGCCGCGTGCACGATGTAGAGACCGTCGCGACCATTCGTACGGTTGACGGCGTACTGATGTACGCCCGGCGTGCCGAGCCCTTGGTAATCGGTCGCGCACACGACCCAACCGTCGGCGATGAACGACTGCACGTGCGGAATGCCGGTGTCGATGTCGAACTTCGCATCGATGTCGAAGTACGTGAGCAGCTCACGAGCCGGGTCGGGCACGGCCGACGGACAGCCAGCATCGCCGACGCCGGTCGTTCCGTGCAGCCACGTCATCACGGGCCGGTCGGAGCCGCCCGCGGTCGGCGCGATCACGAGACCGGTCGACTCGGTCACCACGTCGTTGACGTCCTTCGAGACGTACCGGATCCGGAACGCCTTCGCGCCCGTCAGCGACGTGGCGATCTCCTCGTGGTGGAGCAGGTGCCCCGGTGTTGCCATCGACATCATGATCACTCTTCTCACATTTCGCTGAAGTCTGGCAGGACGTTCGGCGCCGGAGGACGCCACTCCTTGGCGCTCGGCGACTCGATCCACTCCTTGGCGGCGGGCAGAGCGGTGCCGCACAGCGAGAAGTGATCGTCCTTGTCATCGTTGCACACCGGGACCTCGCCGCCGAGCTCCTGGACCTTCGCGACGTAGGCTTCCTGGATCGGCAAGGGCACCGGGAAGTCGGCGAACTCGGCCACGTCCCAGCAAGCGAGTTCGAGGCCAACCGCTACCGTCAAATCGTCCCGAGCCATCTGGCCGGGACTCAACCAACCGGGACTCCGTGCAACCCGGGCGGTTCACTCCACCATGAGGAGCGCAAAGCCCGCGCCCAAGGCGTCAACGTGAGGAACGCCATCGCCGATGGCGCCGACACGGGCGCCATCATCCCGGCGCTCGATGACGCCCAGGCCCGGGCGAAGGCAGCCCGTCACCGCCTCGATCAGGCCGCGCCGCCGGTTGCCAAGGTGACTCGGGAGGACGTCCTCACCGCCTTGGGCGGGACGCTTGACGTGGCGTCAGTCCTCGCCGTCGTAACCCCGACGAGCGCGCCGCCCTCTGCCGAGCCTGTGGGGTGAACGTGCAGATCGATCACGCCCTCAAAGAGGCTCACGCCACCGCTGACCTGGGAAGACAGGTCGTGGGGCGAAGACGTGTCGGAGGGGGGACTTGAACCCCCACGCCCTTGCGGGCACTAGCCCCTCAAGCTAGCGCGTCTGCCGATTCCGCCACTCCGACGTGGACCCACGATTGTAGCGACCGGCGGCCCGTACCTCCGCAGGTCGCCATCCCGACAATCGCCCGATTCGGCCCGGACCGACCGCTCAGCCTCACGGAGATCGTCCTCGGGGGCCAAGGGGCCTAGCCTGGCAGGACCGCGTCCGTCAGGAGTAGGCCATGGCCACCACCGCGTCCAAGCGCTACACGATCATCTCCTCCGACTGCCACGCCGGAGGCAACCACGCCCAGTACCGGGAGTACCTGCCGGCGGAGTACCACGACGACTTCGACGCCTGGCGGGGCAAGTACTCCAATCCGTTCCGTGACCTCCAAGACGACGGGCGCAGCCGTAACTGGGACGACGACCGGCGCAACGCCGACCTCGACACCGAGGGTGTCGCCGCCGAGGTCGTGTTCCCGAACACCGTGCCTCCGTTCTTTCCCACCGGGGTCGTGATCGCGCCGGCTCCTGCGCCCGAAGACCTGCCGATCCGGCTCGTCGGCATCCGGGCGCACAACCGGTGGCTGGCCGACTTCGTGGCGAAGCACCCGCACCGCCGGGTCGGCCTGGGGCAGTTGTTCCTCAACGACGTCGACGAGGCCATCGCCGACGTGCGGTGGTGCCACGCCAACGGGATCCGGCACATGCTCCTCCCCGGCGTCTCCCCGGACACCCCCTGGATCGCTCCCCTCTTCACCGAGCACTACGACCGTCTCTGGGCCGTCTGTCAAGACCTCGACGTGACCCTCACGCACCACTCGGGCGGATCCGGACTGCCGAACTATCCCGACACGAAGATCAAGCCGTTCCTGTTCGCCATGGAGACGTCGTTCTTCTGCAACCGGGCCCTGTGGCACCTGATCATGTCGGGCGTGTTCGAGCGGTTCCCGGCCCTGCGCGTCATCTTCACCGAGCAGGGCTCGGGCTGGTTCGGCGATGCGCTGCGCCGCATGGACGCGTTCCACCATCAGATCGCGGCCGGCCGCATGGGCGAACTCGGCATCGACAAGGACGCCGTGCTCCCGATGTACCCGTCGGAGTACTTCAACCGCAACGTCTGGATCGGCGCGAGCTTCCCGAGCCCGCGTGAGGCTGCCGCCCTCAAGAAGCTGCCGGTCGACCGCGTCATGTGGGGCAGCGACTATCCGCACCACGAGGGCTCGGCGCCGTTCTCGCGCGAAGCGTTGCGTCTGTCGTTCCACGACTGGGACGAGGCCGACCTGCGCAAGATCCTCGCCGAGAATGCCGCCGGCGTCTACGGGTTCGACCTGACTCCGCTCGACGAACTCGCCGCGTCGATCGGACCCACCGTCGAGGAGCTGCGGGTCCCGCTGGAGCAGCGGCCCAAGGGCGCCACCAGCCCCTGCTTCTACCAGCCGTAGGACTGCCGGCTCATCCGGCCAGCGCTTCCGCCATCCGACGGACCTCCCCGACCACGTCGGGGCCGGTCGGCGTGTACAGCAGTTCCGTCACGCCGTTGGCGGCGGAGTGGGCGGCACGCTCCCGGATCTCGGCGGGGCTCCCCATCCAGAGGATCCCGGCCGATCGGCTCTCCCAGGCGGCGTCGAGGAGCAGGGCCCGGTCGCGTTCGGTGAGGTGCGAGACGTGGCCCTCGTGGACCGCCAGGTGCCGCTCGCCCTCGGGCCGCGCGGCCTCGATCGCCGCCCGCCACGCCGCGCCACCCGGCAGGTGGTCGACCACCGCCGGGTCGAAGGTGTACGCCCCGTGGTAGCCCATCACCAACCACGGCGCGACCGCCTCGCGCGCCCGCGCACCGTTGGGATCCTCGCCGTCGAGCACCACCGTGCCGTTGAACATCCGCACATGGAGCCCACCCCGCCACGGCGTGTCGGTGGCGTCGATCAGCCCGTCGGCGACCTCCGCCGTGATCGCCAGGCCCTTCGGGCCGAACGCGCTCAGGAGGAGAGGTGTGGAGATCGGCCGGGCCGGAGCGAGGCCCGGCCAGTGGATCATCTGGGTCCGGGCCCCGTCGACCTCCACCACCTCGCCGGCCAGGAGACCCCGCAGCGTCTCGACGTACCGGCGGGTCGCCGCCCACGACAGCGCACGTCTGCCCAGCACCCAGCGAGCCGTGGCCCCGGTGCCCAAGCCGCAGACCAGGCGACCGGGCGCGACGTGCTCGATCGTGGCGATGGCCGAGGCCGTGGTCATCACGTGGCGGAGGTTGGGCACCAGGACCGCGGTGCCGAGACCGATCGTCGTCTCGCGGGCAATGCGATCGAGCCAGATCCAGAGGTCCTCGTAGAGGGCGGCCGAGTCGAAGAGCCACACCCGGGCGCACCCGAACTCTTCGGCGACCTTGGCCACTTCGACGTTGTTCGGGCCGGGTGGTAGCCCGATGGAGAGCAGCGGCAGCGTCACGGCGCGCAACCTAGCGAACCCGCGCGCCGCCCCGCACGGGGCACGCGACCTCGTGGCCCCCGCCCACGTCGAGGAGGGCCGGATCGGACTGTGCACAGGAGGGTTCGGCGTGCACGCAACGGGTCCGGAACCGACACCCCGAGGGCGGGTCGATCGGGCTGGGCGGGTCGCCGATCAACACGATCCGCTCCCGGGTGCGCTCCACCACGGGGTCCGGGTCGAGAACCGCCGAGAGCAGCGCCTCGGTGTACGGGTGCCGGGGTGACGAGAACACCGCGTCGGTCGGGCCGGTCTCCACGATGACCCCCAGATGCATCACCGCCACCCGGTGCGCCACGTGTCGTACGACCGCGAGGTCGTGGCTGATGAACAGGTACGCCAGTCCGAAGCGCTGCTGGAGATCGGCCAGGAGGTCGAGCACCTGCGCCTGGATGGACACGTCAAGGGCGCTCACCGGCTCGTCGAGCACCACCAGGTCGGGACGCACCGCCAACGCGCGCGCGATGGCCAGGCGCTGGCGTTGCCCACCGGAGAACTCGTGGGGGTAGCGCCGCGCCGCGTCCGGGTCGAGCCCGACCAGGGTGAAGAGCTCCGGGATCCGCTCGGCCACCTCGGCCCGTCGCCCCTGGGCCACCAGTGGCTCGGCCACCGCGTCGCCGACCCGCTGGCGGGGATCGAGGGAGGCGAACGGGTCCTGGAAGACGATCTGAGCGCGGCGCCGGAGCGCCCGCAAGGACCGGCCCGTCCGGGTGGTGACGTCGTCACCGCACACGGCGATCGTGCCGCTGGTCGGGTCGAGGAGCCGCAGGACCAGGCGCGCCACGGTGCTCTTGCCGCACCCGGACTCGCCGACCAGGGCCAGCGTCTCGCCGCGCTCGATCGAGAACGACACGCCGTCCACCGCGCGCACGACCGCTCTCTTGGCCGCACCCTCGAAGGCGCCCGTGCGCACGGGGAAGTGCCGGACCAGGTCACGGACCTCCAGCACGGCAGGAGCGTCGAGACTCATGCCCGCACCAGTGGGTGGTGGCAGGCGACCGCGCTCGTGGCGGAGACCGGTTGCAATGACGGCAGCTCCATGACGCAGCGCTCGTCGGCGAAGGCACACCGCGGGTGGAACGCGCACCCCGCCGGCCGATCGGCCGGGTCGGGTGGCTGCCCGGGGATGGCGACCAGGTCGCCGGTCGGCGTCGTCACCCGAGGCACCGCACGGAGCAGGCCCTGCGTATAGGGGTGGGCGGGCGCACCCAGCACATCGTCGACCGAGCCCTCCTCCACTACCCGCCCGGCGTAGAGCACCACCACCCGGTCCGCAATGGCCGACACGACTCCGAGGTCGTGGGTGACGACCAACATCCCGGCCTGCGTGCGGGCCTGGGCAACCGCCAGCACGTCGAGCACCTGTGCCTGGATGGTCACGTCGAGCGCGGTGGTGGCCTCGTCGGCGATCACCAGGCGCGGATCGTTGGCGATGGCCATCGCGATCATCACCCGCTGGCGCATTCCACCCGACAGTTGGTGCGGGAAGTCGTGCGCCCGGGCCTCCGGGCTCGGGACCCCCACCGACGCCAGCAGCTCGACCGCCCGCGCGTGCGCCTCGTGGCGGTGGGCACACGTGTGGTGGACGAGCAGCGCCTCCGCGACCTGGTCACCGACCCGGAAGGCCGGATGCAGCGACGAGAGCGGATCCTGGAACACCATCGCGGCCTGGCGACCCCGCACCGAGCGGACGTGCGCGTTCGAAGCTCCAACCATCTCCTCGCCCGCGATCTCGATGCTCCCACCC
>JBAXBB010000105.1:0-9364 GCA_037142235.1 Actinomycetes bacterium | reverse complement strand
CCCCCGAACCCCCAACGGGCCTCGGCGTCGTCCCCCGGACCACGCCGATCGCCACCGTGCTCGGTGCGGTGGTCGTCGTGGCGATCGGCGCCGCGTGCGGGAGCCCGGTGGTCGGCGCGGCGCTCGCGGGCTTCGCCGTCCTCGCGGTCGTCGCGCGCCGCCACCGCATCGTTGCCGCCGCGACCCGCCTGCTCCCCCTGGCCGCCCTGGGCGCAGCCGTACTACTCGTGCTCGCGCGTCAGGTGCGTCACCACTACTCACACGATGCGCTCTGGCCGACGCTGTTCCGCTCGTCGCACCTCCTCGTGCTCTTCGGGGTGCTGGCGCTCGTCCTCCTCGTCGGGGCCGACCGGGCCGACGACCTGGAGACGCGGCGTTCCGGCGCGCCAGAACGGGACCAAGGTCGCACGCCCGGGCCGCCGCGCCCCTGATACGTTCGATCCGGGCCGCCCGGCCCACATCCATGACCGCACCGACCACCGCCCCCGCCCCCGCCCCGGACGCCACGTCGGAGGCCCACGGGTCCGGACACTTCGGGTACAAGCCCGCACTCGACGGGCTGCGCGCGGTGGCCGTCATGTCGGTGGTGGCCTACCACTTCGGCGCCGGTTGGCTCACCGGTGGGTTCCTCGGCGTCGACACGTTCTTCGTCCTGTCGGGGTACCTCATCACCTCCCTGTTGCTGCTCGAGTGGCGGCGGAGCGACACGATCAACTTCGGCGGGTTCTGGGCCCGACGCGCCCGGCGGCTGCTGCCCGCGCTGTTCCTCGTGCTCCTCGTGATCGCGTTGTGGGGTCGGATCGTGCTCCACCCCGACCAGTGGGGCGCGCTCCGGGCCGACTCGCTCTGGACGCTCTTCTACGGCGCCAACTGGCACTTCATCTGGTCGGGGCAGTCGTACTTCACCCCCGAGCCGTCGATGCTGCGCCACGGCTGGTCGCTGGCGATCGAGGAGCAGTTCTACCTCGTCTGGCCCCTGGTGGTGTACGCCTGCCTGCGGTGCTCCAAGGGCCGCCACGTGGCGCTCGCCGCCGCCTGTGTCGTCGGCTCGGTCGCGTCGATCGCCCTCATGTGGTCGCGGTTCCACCCCGGCCTGGACCCCTCGCGCGTCTACTACGGCACCGATTCCCGCGCGAGCCAGCTCTTCATCGGGGCCCTGCTCGCGATCGTGTTGGTGCACTGGGGCCCGAAGGCCACCTGGTCGCGCCTGATCATCCAGGTCCTGGGCGTGCTCGGGGCGGTGGCGATGGCGATGGCGTACTGGAGACTCACCGACCGCAGCCCGTTCCTGTACCGGGGCGGCTTCACCCTGTTCGCGATCGTCGTCGTGCTGGTGATCACCGCCATCATCCAGGAGTCGCGCAATCCGCTGCGCGCGCTCCTCTGCCTCCGCCCGATCCGGTGGATCGGTGCCGTGTCGTACGGCGTCTACCTCTGGCACTGGCCGATCGCGGTCGCCCTCTCGCCGGCGCGGCTCGCGTCGTGGGGCTGGGCGATCGACGGGTGGGAGCTGGCGGTCGTCCGTCTGACCGCCACGTTCGTGATCGCCGCGCTGTCCTTCTCCCTGGTCGAGAAGCCGATCCGGGAGCACCGCTTCCGGCGCTCCCTCACCCCGAAGCTCCTCGTGCCGGTCGGGTTCGCCACGGTCGTCCTCGTGATCGTCGCCAGCACCGCCGGGGCCACCCACAACCGCCTGGCCGTGGCGCCGGGCACCCTCTTGCAGACCGGCAACGGCTCGGCCACCTCGGTGACGACCCGACCCGGCGGCAATCTGGTCCCGTCGGCACGGATGCTCCTCCTCGGCGACTCCGTCGCCGACACCCTGGGCAACGCCCTCGCCACCGCCGGAGCCACCGACGGCGTCACGGTCGTGACCCGCGCCCGCCCGGGCTGCGGCCTCACCGAGGGCGTCGCGACGCTCCCCGACGGCACCCCGATCAGCTGGGCGCCGGGTTGCGCGGCAGGCGCCGACGCCTACGAACGCCAGGCGCTCGACTCCGTCGAGCCCGACACCTTGCTGTGGCACTCCACGTGGGAGAACTCCGACGTCGTCGTCGGGGGAAAGCACCTCGTGGTCGGCACACCCGCGTGGAAGGAGTGGTTCGCGGGCGAACTGGAACGGGTTCGCGCCCTGGCCGCCGACCACGGTGCCCGACTCGTCTTCTTGACCATCCCCCCGCGCGCCCCCAACCCGACGATCGTCGTCGACCCCGCCGACACCGCCCGCGACGAGTTCGTCAACGTCGCGTTGGCGAAGTTCGCCGCCCAACACCCCACCGACGTGGGCGTCGTCGACTTCGCGGCGATCGTCTGCCCGAACGGGGTGCCCTGCCCGGCCCAGTTCGACGGCATCACGCTCCGGCCCCGCGACGGCGGCCACTTCGAGGCCGCCGGGGCCACGTGGGTGGCGCCCCGCCTGCTCGACCGCATCTTCACGGCCCTCGTGCAGATGAGGCCGGGCCCGGTCACCACCACGCTCGCCCGCTGAGGGCAGGCAGGCCCTCCCGGGCTCAGCCCGACGACGCCGGACGCGGCAACAGCGGCGCGTCGCGCCCGGTACCCCGCTCACCACCGCCGGCCGAGCCGGAGGTCTCGTGGTACTCCTCCTCCACGTTCACCGACCACACGTCGTGCGTGGCGCCGAACATGTTCTCCACCGAGAGCATGGCGGTGTACATCGAGTGGTCCTGGTTGTTGTACTTGTGCATGCCGTTGCGACCGACCGGGTACACGTTGGGGCAATGCTCGGCGATCCAGGAACGCATCACGTCGACGTTGGCCTTGTAGGCGGCGTCGTAGACCGGGTACGCCTTCTTGACCCGCACCACGTAGCCCGCCTCGACGTCGCCGCCCTTGGCCAGACCGAGGTGCTCGAGTTCGCGCTTGCCCTGCTCGATCAGGTCGGCGTCGGCCTTGGTCCACATGTCGTCGCCCTCGCTCACGAAGAACTCGAGCCCGAGACAGGTCCGGCCCTCCTTGACCATGAAGGGTGACCAGACGCCGAAGTTCTGCACGCGGCCGACGCGCACCTGGGGATCGTGGATGTAGATCCAGTTGTCGGGGAAGCCGTCGGCCTCGGGGACCACGAGCGCGACCGTCATGAAGTCGCGGTAGCGCAGGTCAGCGGCGGCGGCGACCACCTCGGCCGGGGCGGGCGGGTCCATGGCCCCGAGCAGTTCGCTCATGGGCATGGTCGACACCAGGTGGGTGCAGGGCACCGTGCGTTGCGCACCGTTCGCCACCACCGTCGCCGAGACCGCCCGACCGGCCTCGTGGCGGATCCGGGTGACCTGGGTCTCCATGTGCACGGTGGAGCCCCGCTCGGTGACGATCTCGGCGCAACGCTCCCACATCATCCCGGGGCCGAACTTCGGGTAGTTGAACTCCTCGATCAGGCTCGTGACCTGCTTCGACTTGTCCTGGCGGCGGCGCAGGCCCTTGGGCTTGATCGCTTCCCAGCCGGCCCGGAACAGCGAGAGGTTCTTGATCCGCTGGGCACCCCAGTCGGCCTGCAGCTCGGTCACCGGCACGCCCCACACCTTCTCGGTGTAGGTCTTGAAGAACGTGCGGTAGAGCCGCCAGCCGAAGCGCGCCGCGTAGAAGCCCTCGAGGTTGGTCTGGTCCTTGGGTCGCTTGATCCGAACCCACACGTACGACCCGACGCACTTGGTCGCTTCGACCAAGCCCAGGTTGCGCAGGGCGTTCATCGGGACGAGGGGGTAGTCGTAGAACTTCCCCTCGTAGAAGATGCGGCTCATGCGCGGCCGGCGCAGGAAGTTCTCCTCGCCCAGGATCTCGAACCAGAGGTCGTCGACCGGCGTGACCTTGGTGAAGAAGCGGTGACCACCGATGTCGAAGCGCCATCCGTCGCGCTCGACCGTCCGGCTGATCCCGCCCACGACGTCGTCGAGTTCGAAGACCTCGCAGGTCACGCCGCGCTTGCTCAGCATGTAGGCGGCGGTCAGACCCGCCGGTCCGGCCCCGACGATGACGGGTCGGACGTCGGGGGTGGCCGGGAACGGTTCGGTGGTCGTCACGGAGTCGAAGTGTAGAAGCCACCGCGACCGCACCGAGTCCATCGGGATCCGCTCCCGACCGGTACGCGACCGGCTTGCGATCCGCTCAGGGGACGGTGACCCCCGCAAAGGCCAGGACCGCGTAGGCCACCAGGCCCGCGCCCGAGGCCACCAGGACGGCCCGTTCCACCTGGGGGCGGCGGGTGACCAGCGCCAGCGCGAGCAGCAGCGGGAAGGCACCCAGGGCGTAGCGCTCGAGCGAGTCGAGGTTGTCGGCCGAGAGGGCGACGAGCAATGTGGCGGCGCTGAACCAGGTGTACGAGGCGGGGAGCCGGCGGGCCACGACCACGAGGAGGGCCAGGAACACCAAGGCCCAGACCAGGTGCAGGCCCGAGCCGAACCGGTCGCCGTGCACCAGGTCTTCCGCCGCCCGTACCAGCCGGGTCACGGGATCCACGAAGCGCCCGCGGAGCGATGGGCGCTGCTGGACCGAGAACGGGAGCCAGGCGTCGCCCCGGGTGTGCTGGACCCATGCCCCGTAGACCGCCAGGCCCAGACCCGGCCCGACGACCGCCGCGGCTCGACGTACCCAGCCCGGGGCGTCGACGTCGTGGCGCGTGCGCCACACCTCCACCAGAGCCGGCACCACCAGGAGCACCCCGAGGGGTCGGGTGAGCGCCGCCAAGAACCCGAGCGCGCCGGCGGTGGCGAAGCGCTCGCTGCGCAGGGCCAGGAAGCACCCGGTCACCAGCACCAGGGCCGTGGCGTCGGCGTAGCCCATCACCAGGACCACCGCCGCCGGGAAGAGCGCCGCGAACCAGGCGGCCCGCCGGGCGACGGCCACGCCGCCCGTCTCCCGGCGGGCCAGGCGGTGCATCAGCGTCCCGAAGCCGAGGGCCGAGAGGTTGGCCACCACGAGGAGCGCGAGCGCTCCGTGCCCGAAGAGCACGGCACCGAGGTACCGACCCGTCAGCGCGAAGAGGGGAAAGAACCGCAGCGCCGCGCGCCCCAGCCCCGAATACCCGTGCTCGGCGATCGCGCGGTAATAGGCACCGTCCCAGGCGAAGAGCCCCTGCCCGAGGGTCACCGGGCGTCGGCCCTGCGGGACCTCGTCGAACACCCGGCGACTCAGCACCAGCGACCCGATCACCAGCCCGCGCGCCACCACCCACGGCACGACGGCTCCGCGCAGGTCGGGCGCCCAACTCCGGAGCCGCCCGGCGACGTTCACGAGCCCGGGTACTGCGTCAACCCGACGTACTCGAAGTAGTTCACCTGGTCGGGACCGATCCGGCCGACGCCCAGACGCTGGGCGCCGATGGCATCGGCGACGAGCTCGCACTGGTTGTCGAAGCTGCGGTAGCCGGGGCTGAGCGCGAACCAGATCGTGTGGGGACCGGCGAGATCGAGCACCCGGCGGGCGAACTCGGTCGGGTCCGTGGCCGCGATGACCTTCCGGTAGTCGATCCAGTTGACGAAGTCGGGCGAGGTCAGCCGCGGATAGGTCACCTGCTTCAGGCCCGGCACCCCTCGGAGTTGACGGCTCAGGGCCGGCCCGATCTGGTCGGGGCAGTCCAGCACGACGTCACCGGGCTTCGCCTCGGCCCGGATGACCTGCGCGACCTCCACCGACTCCGTGCGCTGGTCGGAGGCGACCCGCAGCCCCCCCGCGAACCCCACCCCGATCAGCACCACGAGCACCCCGACGCGCACGGGGTCGCTGACCAGGGTGTCGAGGCCCAAGGCGATCAGCACGAGCACCAACGGCACCATCACCGCGGTGTAGCGGGGGTCGAACGCCGCCCCGGCCACGTCGGACGCGACCAGCGCCAGGAGGAGCGTGGCGTAGGCCGCGAGCGCGATCCACCGCGACCGCCGCTGGGTGCGCAGGTCGAGGTCGACGTGGCGCCGGTCCACCGCAGCGCCGAACAGCCCCAGCGCGATCAGCAGCACCACGAGGTAGCGGAGCACCTCCGCTTCGGCGTGCACCGGCACCTGCACCCCGCCGAGTGCCTCGAAGTGGATGGCGAACCCCGACCACGGGAGGATCGGGTCGCCCCACGGTGTGCCCGTGTGCTGGGCCTGGAAGCGCAGGGTCGGGAGCCACGGGGCGTACAGCACGCCACCCACCGCCAACGCGGCGAAGACCCGCCACGAGGCCCGGCGCACCTCGGGGTCGGTCGCCCGGAGGGCCCGCACCAGGATCATCAGGCCGACCACCGCCACGAGGTACAGGGACCAGTTGTGCGTGTAGAGCAACGCGGCGGTCACGACTGTCACGAGGCCCAGGCGGGGCCAGGTGGGCCGTTCGAGGGCGTTCCAGACCGCCAGGAAGCCCCAGGCCACCAGGAACATCACCAGCGAGTACATGCGGGTCTCGGTGGCGTAGCGGAATGCGAACGGCGCGCTCGCCGCCACCAGCAGCAGGATCCAGGCGAGTCTCCGGCCGCCCACGCGCCGCCCGATCAACCAGTACGCGGGCAGCGTCGCGGCGGACAGCACCCCCGAGAGCGCCCGCACGGCCACGTTGCCGTCACCGAAGAGGGCGATCCAGCCGTGCAGCAGCACGTAGTAGAGCGGCGGCGCGCCGTCACGCTTCAGCGCGGCGTGCAGGTGCGACAGCGGCAGCTTGGCGACGTTGACCGACAGCGCCTCGTCGAGCCACAACTCGCTCCGGGTCACGAACCGCAGCACGAGTCCGACCACGAGGACTGCGCCGACGGCGACCACCGTCAGGATGCGGGTCCACGAGCGCCCGGGCGCGACCCGATCCTGCACCTCCGTGTCCACGCCGCGACGCTAGCCCGACGGGCCGGTCAGCCCCGGATCTGCGGGACGACCTCGGTGGCGAACCGCTCGAGGCTCTCGCTCCCCGGGAGGTCGCGGAACCACAGGACGAACTCGCGGCACCCGGCGTCGACGAAGGCCTGCACCTTCTCGGTGACCGACCCGACGGTCCCGACGAAGTTGTCGCGCACGTACTCGTCGTGGGGGGCGCTGCCCCAGAGGTGCCCACCGTCGGGCGAGGCCAGCCACGCCGCGAGGTCGGCCTCGGAGTCGAAGATCCGGCAGTCGGGGCCGTGAGTGCGCACGATGGTGTCGAAGTCGCGGCCCACGGCGTCGCAGTGCCCGCGCAGCACCTCCGACTTGTGCACGAACTCGTCGAGGCCGACCTGCCAGTTCGTCTTGTCGGCGTGGCGCGCCGCGATCCTCAGCGTGACCCGCTCCCCGCCCCCGCCGATCCAGATCTCCGGGAGTCGCTGCACGGGCTTCGGATCGCAGTAGGCACCCGAGAAGGTGAGGTGGCGGCCGGCGTAGTCGGTCGTCTCCTGGGTCCAGAGCGCCTTGACCACCTCGGTGGTCTCCTCGAGGATCCGGAGGCGCTCCCCCGCGGGCGGGAACGCGTAGCCGTACGCCTCGTACTCGCGCTCGAACCACCCGCCGCCGAGACCGAGGATCAGTCGACCACCGGACATCACGTCGATGCCCGCCGCTTCCTTGGCCAGCAGGCCAGCGTTGCGGTAGGCCGCACACGTCACGAGTTGACCGAGACGGATCCGCTCGGTGCGCTGGGAGAGCGCGGCGAGCGTGGTGAACGCCTCGAACACGTGGGTCGGCTCGCGCCGGGGCACGGTCTCGACGTGGTCGTAGACCCACAGGTGGTCGTAGCCCAGGCGCTCGGTGAGCTGGGCCAGCTCCACGGTGCGGGCCCAGGCGTCGACCCCGCTCCAGCCCGTGTATTCGAGCTTCCATCCCTGGGGGACGAACGCACCGAACCGCAGAGGGGCGCTCACGCCGTCGCTCCTTCGCGCCGGAAGTCCCACCACTGGATCTCGACCATCATCGGGAGAAGGTATCCGACGTAGAACGACGTGATCGCGAGCATCCCGTGGTCGTCGACGTGCTTGTCGATGATCTCGACGCGCGGGTCGTGGGCCGCAAAGGTGCGCGCGCGGTCGAGGATCCCGTCGAGCTCGGCCTCGGTCCCGACCGAGAACCCGTAGTGGTCGAGGCGCGGGCACGACATCACGCCGCCCTCGGCGTCGGCGATCAAGAAGACGAACTGCTCGATCTCGTAGCAGCCGAACACGAGCCGACGCCGATCCTCGGTCATCGTGGGGAGCTCTTCGTATCCGAAGACCTCCGAGTAGAAGCGCACGAGGTCGGTGCGGCCCGGCTCGTCGAGGAGATCGGCGGGAACGCTCATCGCCACGTGGTTGAAGCGGGGCGGGCGCGACATCACACGGCTCCCGGGACGACCATCACCTTGCCGGCGAGGTCGCCGCGCTCCAGCCCGTGCAGCGCCTCGAGCATGCCGACGAGCGGCACGTCACCCGGCTCGACGAGCACGTCACTCGGAAAGTCCGGGCGGGCGAGGAGCTCGAGGGCCCGCTCGAAGCCGTCGGCGTCGTAGACGAAGGAGCCGGTGATGGTCAGCTCGTTGAGGAGCACCCGGTTGTTGTCGAGGCGGGGCCGCTTGATCCCCGCGCCGACGAACACCAGCGTGCCCCCGCGCTTGAGTTGCGCCAGGGCCCCTTCCATCGCCGACGGGTGCCCCGAGCACTCCAACGCCACGTCGAAGGCGTCGGCGACGACCTCGTTGGGCGAGGGCGGCACTCCGAGGTCCTCGGGCCCCACCGTGACCGCACCCAGCCGCTCGCAGAGCTCACGCCGGAGCGGGTGGGGCTCGCTGACCACGATGTCGGTCACGCCCCGCGCCCGGGCGGCCGCGACCGACAGGGCGCCGATCGGGCCGCCCCCGGTGACGAGCAGGCGCTGGCCGGCCACGACTCCACCGCGGGTGAGGCCGTGGAGGGCCACGGCGAGCGGCTCCACCAGCGCCGCCGCGCGCAACGACACCCCGTCGGGGACCCGCAACAGACTCCGGGCCAACACCGCCGTGTACTCGGCGAACGCGCCGTCGGGATGGGCGTCGACCCCGACCGAGTTGCGGCCCGAGCACAGCGACGGGCGCCCGGCGAGGCAGTACTCGCAGGTGCCACAGCGCGGGGAGGGCCCCCCGACGACCTCGTCACCGACCCGCCAGTCGGTCACGTCGGCCCCGACGGCGACGATCGTGCCGCTGAACTCGTGACCTTCGACCGAACCCGGGCGCCCCCAGCCCTCGAGCACGAAGTGGATGTCGGAGCCGCACACCCCACAGTGGCTGACGCGCACCAGCACGTGGTCGGGGTCGACCTCGGGGAGCGGACGCTCGTCCACGGCGAGCCGACCGGGCTCGGTGTAGACGACCGCCCGGTGGGTCGCGGGCAACTCGGGCGAGGACGATCCGGGTCCAGTCATGGGCCCAGCATGGCGAGCCACCCTGATGGCGTCAAGCGTCCTCC
>JBAXBB010000104.1:0-9947 GCA_037142235.1 Actinomycetes bacterium | reverse complement strand
CCCGTTCTGAAGCGACCGGCCGGGCGCGCGGCTCCGTCAAAAGATGTGGAGCTGCTCCAACAGGCCGAACGTGTCGTCGATCGACTCGAACAGATCCTTATTGTGCTTGATCTGCTTGGTCCGCATGTAGACCCGCAGCCACTGCTGGTAGACGAGGCGCTCGTAGCGCTCGAGCACCTCGTCGGGGGTGAGCTCCGTATGGGTGAGCAGCCCGGCGAGGAACATGGCGCACTCGAAGCCGAGCGAGATCGATTGGAAGTAGGGCGAGCCGATCGCCGAGTCTCCCACCAGGAAGACGCTCGTGCGGGTGAACGGGTGGTCCACCACGCGGCCGTCGGGCGGAGCGTGGAGCCATTTGCGGTTGGTGGCGTTGTACGCGCGATACAGGTCGAGGACGATCCGGATCACCGAAACATCGTTGACGAGCCGCCCTCCCGTCTCGGCGGCGACCTTCTCGATGAAGCGGTCCATCGACCGGGCTACCCCTGGCATGTTGTCTCGCAGCCAGGCGCCATCGCACGCCGGCGGCATCGCGGCATACTCCTGCTCGGTGATGTGGATCACCCCGGTGACGTGGCTCGCGGTGTCGTCGTAGAGGGTGCGCTCCACCGACGGCACGAACTTGTAGCGGTCGTTGTCGAGGTTCTTGTAGTACTTGCAGAACTCGTTGCACTCGTAGCGCTTGTCGAAGACGAACGTGGCGATCGCAGCGTTCTCCATCCGAATACTGTTGGTGTTGCGGTCGTCGCCGTAGGCCGGATCCCACTCTGGCACCAGGTGGTCGCGCAGCAACGACTTGCAGCCGGTGCAGTCGAGCAGGAGGTCGCCGGGGGCAAGGAGCGCCTCCACCTCGGCGACGGTGAGCGAGCTGGCGACCCGCTCCACCGGGCTTGGTCCAACGCGGTCGAGATGGTCACTGAGGGCATGCTCGATGTCGTTGAGGCGACAGAACCCGGCGGTCATGCCGGTGAGGAGCGAGCGCAGCACCGGGTCCAGGCGGCGGCGGAACTCCAGCGCCTCCTCGAGCTCCCACGGCTCGAACACCGCTTCGACGTTCTCGCCGTCGAGCGGGTCGGTCCGATAGGCGTCGACGGTGTCGGCCACCAGGTAGGGGGCGAGTTTGACCATCCGGTCGCGGGTGTAGGCACTGCGCTTCTCGTAGAGGCGGATGTCGTAACCCGGCGCCTGCTGGAGCAGGGCCGCCATCATGAGGCCGACGGGACCAGCACCGACCACGTGGACCCGGCGCACCGCTCCCCCGCTCCCGGCGATCATGCCGACACCCGTCGGGCGAGGTCGCGGAAGATCCCGACGAGCGCGAACGTGCTGCCGCCCCGGGCGACGCCGAGCAGCGCCCGGCGGTCCTCGACGGACAGGGTCGCGGCCGACCAACCGACCAGGTCGTCGGCGAGCTCACGAGTGGCCTCCGCCGCCGGCTCGGCGAGCGGGTCGCGCAGCGTCTCGAGCAGGCGAATCAGCATCAACCAGGTGATCTGCACCAGATCGTCGGTCATCGCTCCCGCGTACCGGCGCTGGCGCATCCCCTCGACGGCGTCGGGCCAGGTGACGAACCGATTCCGGCGGTCGTCGAAGAACACCAGCCCGGCCGCCTCCCGTTCGGCGTCAGGGACGTCGTCGTGGTCAGGGTGGACGAGACACGGCTCCGGAGCCGGACCGACGTCGATCTTCTGCGGGCACGTGCAGAAGCCGCGTGCCCGGAGTTCGACGTAGGTCATTGGTCGGAGTGAGTCGTTGGACACGATTGCCTCCTGCGTGGCTCCTGCACGATGGTCGGGCGGGCGCTGAGGGACTCGAACCCTCGAACCCCCGACCCCCTCCTTGCGAGGGAGGTGCTCTCGCCAACTGAGCCAAGCGCCCGCACCGGTGAGGCTAGCCCGACCCCCGGACCACCGGTCCGGGGTCGCAGGCCGGACCAACCCCACCGCCGCTCCCACGCAAGGTTGCTCAGGCGATCTCGGCCACGGGGATCTGCCAAGCGATCACCGGCTCGACCCGCCCGGCCTTCGGTGGGCGACCCCGGGGCCGCTTCACGGTGATCCGCCCGTTGACGAACAGCTCACCGCCCCAGACGCCGCACGGCTCACGCCGCTCGACCGCGGCGGTGAGGCACTCGGTCCGGACCGGGCACCCCGCGCAGAACGACTTCGCCCGAGCGATGTCGGTGAGGTTCTCCGAGAAGAACAGGTCGGTCAACGACCCCGCATCGTCGCGACAGCGCGCGTCGACCTTCCATGGGTCCTCGGTGGCTTCGGTGGTGATCAGTTGCAGGGCGGACATCGCCGGCTCCTTGTGGGATGTTCGGTTCGGCTCGGTGGTCAAGGGTTGGACGGGGAACGGGTGGTGCGATGGACGGGCCCGGCGGGGCCGGGGCAGTTCGGCGGCCAACACGAGAAAGGCCGCCGGGGTTGCCCCGGCGGCCTGCGTGCCTCACTGACGCTGGTGCGTCAGCAGGAGTCAGGTTGCCGCCGGGGCCCGGGCTTGTGGCCCGTGGTGGCGTGCGAGGTCGGGTAGGACCAGGCCACCGCCGGGCAGACGAATGCCACAGGAGCGAGGACGATGACGCCGCGCGCGATCCCGACCGAGCCCAGAGTGCGGGAGTTCGTCGGATTGCGGTGCATCGGTGCCTCGTTGGTCGTGGGCGCCCTCGGGGGGCGACCGGACCAGTGTGCCAGGCGGAGCGCTCCCCTGACCACGGAATTCATTATGGTCAAGGCGTGAGACATTCATCCGGCCCCGACCTCGACCCGGTCCTCGCCCTCCTGGAGGCCCAGCGGGCCGCCGACTGGCACGACGGGGCCCAGGTCTACGTGTCCCTGGCGGGAACCACCCTCCTCGACGCCGCCGTGGGCGAGTCCCGGCCCGGCCGGCCCCTGGCCACCGACGACCTCATGCTCTGGTACTCGTCGGGCAAGCCCCTGACCACCGTGGCGATCCTCCAGCTCTGGGAACGCGGACGCCTCGGGCTCGACGACCTCGTCGCCGACCACGTCCCCGGGTGGGCCCAGGGCAAGGAGACCGCCACCCTGCGTCACCTGCTGACCCACACCGGCGGCTTCCCCATGTTCGGCGCCGACCCCTTCGACCGCGACCTCGCCTGGGACGACGCCGTCGCCCGGGTGGTCGAGGCGCCCGCCGCCTGGTTGCCCGGGACCCAGGCGGGATACCACGCCGCGAGCTCCTGGCGGATCCTGGGCGAGATCGTGCGCCGGGTCGACGGTCGCCCGATCGAGCGCTACCTCCACGACGAGGTGATCACCCCGATCGGGATGACCGAGTCACAGCTCGGCATCCCGGTCGCGCGCCAGGCCGAGCTCGGCGAGCGCATCGTGCCGGTCGCCTGGAAGGGCCACCGACTCCCCCGCCTCGACACCGACGGCGTGCTGGAGATGGTCGAGTACCGCATCGACCGCGTGCACAACGAGCCCTGGCACATCGCCAAGATCGAGCCGGGCGGCGGCATGCGCGGGCCCGCGCACGACCTCGGACGCTTCTACGAGTCACTCCTCGGCTACGGACCCCCCGTCCTCGAGCCGCGCACCGTCGAGGTCATGCGGGCCGTCCACCGCTACGGACTGAAGGACGGCGTGCTCGGGTTGCAGACCCCGTGGGGCCTCGGGGTGCAGGTGGAGTTCACCGGCGGCACGACACGCCGCACGTTCGGGCACGGCGGGATGGCGAGTTCGCGCGGCCTGGCCGACGCAGAGTGCGGGCTCGTGCTCGTCGTGGTGGCCAACGGCCTCGCCGGCTTCGTGGAGGCCGAGCAGCGGGTCCTGGAGATCACCGATGCCGCGTACTCCGCACTCGGCGACGCGGTGGCTCCCCTGCGCAAGGCGGTCGAGAAGATCGGTGCCCGCGCCATCAGCACCTGATCGGCGCACCGCCGGCGCCGTCGGCCGGCGACCCGGTCAGGCCGGGCGCGCGATGCAGTCGAGGATCTGCTCGTGCACGTGCGCCGGGCCCACCGCGATGTCGCCGGAGTCGAGCCAGGCGTCGGGGTCGCCCTGCCAGTCGGTGACCACACCGCCGGCTTCGCGCACCAAGAGCGCGCCGGCCGCAACGTCCCAGGGCCCGAGCGCCTGCTCGAAGTAGCCGTCGTAGACACCGGCCGCAGTCCACGAGAGGTCGAGGCTCGCCGAGCCCGCGCGCCGGAGGTCTTCGAACGTGGAGAGCGCCCGCCGGAACACCGGGAAGTACCCGTCGAGCAGACGCGCCTTGGCGCGGAATGGGAACCCGGTGGCACACACCGCCGCCTCCACGGGCCGCGTCCCCACCCGCACCGCGGCGTTGTTGCACCGCGCCCCACCACCCGCAATGGCGGTGTAGGTGGTGGCGAGCATCGGCGCGTGGACCACTGCCACCAGGGGCGTGTGGTCGGCGACCAGCGCGATCGACACCCCCACCACCGGGTAGCCGTGCAGAAAATTGGTGGTGCCGTCGAGCGGGTCGACCAGCCAGCCCAGCTCGGCGCGCTCTCCACCCTCTTCCTCGCCGAACACCGGGATGCTCGGAGCGCCGTCGGTGAGCACGGCCCGCACAGCCCGTTCGCTCGCGGTGTCGGTGACGCTCACCCAGTCGCCGGGAGCCTTCGACTGCACCTCGCGCGGATTCCCGAAGGCCGCCCCCACGATCTCGCCGCCCGCCCTCCCCGCGGCGAGGGCCAGGGCCAGGAGTGCGTCGAGGTCGAGCCCGGCCATCCCCGCGGTCATCGGGCGACCGGCGTGATCGCCGGCACCAGGGCCTCGACGAGCGCCGGGGTGGCGCCGGCGATGAGTTGGCGCCGTGCCTCCCATTCCGTGACCGCCAGCGGCCGGTGGTGGACGTCGCGGACCGTGGCACCGGCCTCGGTGCAGATCAGGAGCCCGCCGAGGTAGTCCCAGGGTCCGTGACGATCGGGCAGGGCGTCGACCATGGCGTCGAGGCGACCCGAGGCGACGTCACAGAGCGCGAGCGCCGCCGAGCCGAGCGCCCGGAACTGCTTCCAGGGCAGGATCTGCTCGGGCATCCCCGAGATGGCCACCACGGCGTCCTCGACCCGCTCGGTGCGGGCGGGTCGGATCGAGACTCCGTCGCGCTCGGCCCCCCCGCCCCGGACCGCCGTGATCCGCTCACCGAGGGGCGTGTTGGTGACCAAGGAGCACAGGGGCCCCTCGGCGTCGAGGGCGCACAGCGAGATCCCCCAGTAGGGGATGCCCCGGGAGCAGTTGGTGGATCCGTCGACGGGGTCCACCACGACCGTGATCGCCGCGCCGGCCAGTCCTGATCGGCCCGACTCCTCGCTGACCACCGCGACCGGCACCGAGTGCAACACCGCGCACACCGCGGCGTCGACCACCACGTCGAGGGCGTACTGGCCCGGTACGTCGGTCCGGGCCCGGCGGGCGTCGCTGTCGATCCGGCCGATCGCCTCCCGGTGCGCGTCCGCCGCCGCGTCGAAGCACGCCAGGAGCGCGTCCGGGTCCATGCCGGAAGGCTACCGGCGCGTCCCGAGGGATCCGGGGCCGGCCTCCCAGCCCGACCCCAGCAGGTCGGCCGGCTCGTCGAGGTCGGCGAAGGCCGCCGCCGCAGCCACGCCACCCCACGCGGTTTCGTCGAGGTACGTCACCGGGATCCGGGCGAGGAGGTCGTGCACGGCGCGCGCACCGCCGGCAACCAACTCCCGGGCCGCAACCCCCGCCGAGCGCGGATAGCGCGCGCACAGAGGCTGGGCCCGCCCCGCCACGACCGGCACCATCGCACCGGACTCCGGACGGTCGCGCAAGAAGGTGAGCACCTCGGCCGTCAGCGCCGGCTGGTCGACGGCGACGACGAGCACCACACCCGCGTCCATCCCGGCGGGGTCGAGTGCGTCGAGCGCGGCGAAGCCGGCGGCCAACGCCACGAGCGGCCCGGCACCTGCGGGATCCTCACGCACGACGCGCAACTCCGAGGCCCCGCTCCCGACCTCGAGCACCGGGTCGGCCACGCCGCGCACGATCGCCGCCACGTGGTCCGCGAGCCGGACCCCACCGCGCACGAGTCGGGCCTTGTCGACGCCCAGGCGTCGGGATGCTCCGCCGGTGAGCAGCAGGCCCGCCGTGGGTCTCACGCGCCGTCGGTGCCGGCCAGCACGTATCCGGTGACGCTCCACCCGAACGCGTTGCGCAGGAGCGACACCTCGTTGTGGATCACCGAGCCGTCACGCAGCGTGAGGCGCGTCCGGATCACCGAGACGTCGCCGACCGATTCGGCGACTTCGACGTCGACCTGGCCGGCGAGGTGGGCCAGTTCCGGCCGGTCGGTGTAGGCCGACGCCTTCGCGGCGACGAACTGCTTCTTGTCGAGTCCGTCACGCAGGTTCGGCCCCGAGAGCGTCCAGAGCGCGTCGAAGTCGAACCGGTCCCAGGCGAGTTCGTAGGCGATGGCGATGTCGACGGGGAGCGGCCCGGGATCCTTCGCATAGATCACCACCGCGGTGCCGGCGAGCAACAGAACCAGTGCACCGGCGATCGCGACGATCACGGCATCGACCCGACGATCGCGTCGATGACCGACGCCAACTCCACGTCGAGGGGCGAGAGCCCGCCGACGTCGTGGGTGGAGAGCACGACCCGGAGGTTGCGGTAGCGGAGGTCGAGGTCGGGGTGGTGGTCCGCGGCCTCGGCGGCGTCGGCGATCCGGACCACCGCGGCGATGAGCGTCGGAAACGACGACAGCGCGTACGTGCGCTCGATCGTGTCGCCCAGGCGCTCCCAACCGGGAAGGGCGGCGAGCGCCTCCGTGATCTCCGCCTCAGTCAGTCGCTGCATGAGCCCATTGTCACCGGCCGGACCCGCCCCCTGCCAACGGGGCCGTCGGGCTCCCTCGGGGCAACCGGGCCTCGGCTCCCGCCGGGTCAGCGACCGCGCAGGGTGTCCATCAACCGGGCGCACGCCAGGCCGTCGGCGAAGGTCGGGACGTCCGGTCCGACCTCCCCCGACGTGATCGCGTCGCGCACCGCGGCCGCCCAGCGGCGCATCGGGAGGAGGTGAGGGTCATCGGTCGTCGGGTCAATCTCGAACTCTTCGCGCACCCCGGCGTCGGTCCGCAACGACACCCGCCGGTCGGCGACCGCCTCGAGCACCCCATCGGTGCCGATCACCGTCACCCGCTGGGGGATGGTCACTGGAGCCGCGAACGTGGTGTCGATGGTCACCGCCGCGCCGCTCTCCAGGGTCAGCGTGGCGGTGAAGCCGTCTTCGGCGGTGCAGCGGTGGAGCGCACCATCGGCATCGGGCCGCTCGGCGATCGTCGTGCGCAGGTCGGCACGGGCCCCGACGACCTCGCCGAAGGTCCACCGCAGGAAGTCGAGGACGTGTGACCCCCAGGCGCCGATCCATCCACCACCGCGGGCCGCGTCGAACAACCACCCGTAGCGGCGCAGCGGCACCCGGGATCCGCCGTTGAACGCCGACCACTGCACGTGCTCGATCGCGCCGATCGCACCGTCGCGCACGAGGTTCCGCAGGGCCTGGCGGGCCGGATGACAGCGGAACTCGAAGTTGAGGAAGTGGGCCACACCGGCGGCTTCGGCGAGCGCGAGCATCTCGGTGGCATCGGCGGCGTTCGAGCCGAACGGCTTGTCGCAGAGCACCGCCTTCCCCCCCTCGATCGCCGCTCCGACGTGATCCACGTGCAGGAACGGGGGCGAGTGGACGGCGATCAGGTCCACGTCGGAACGGGCGCAGAGCGCCCGGACCGCCGACCCGTCGCGCGGCGACACCACCTCGACGACGTCACATCCTTCGGTCTCGGCGAAGACGGGTGCCACGACGCGCGCCCCGAAACCGCGCCCGATCACCCCGACGCGCATCAACGAGTCGGTCGGCTCACGCATCGAGCGCCACGGTGAGTTCGACCTCCACCGGGGCGCCGCGGGGCAGCGACGCCACCCCGATGGCCGAGCGGGTGTGGCGACCGGCCTCGTCGCCGAAGATCTCGAGCAGGGCACCGCTCGCGCCGTCGGCGACCACAGGCTGCTCGATGTAGTCGGGCGCGCTGGCGACGAACACCGTGATGGTCAGCACCCGAGCCACTCGGTCGAGCGAGTCGAGCTCGGCCCGCAGCAGTGACACCGCGTTGAGCAGAGCCAGCCGGGCGCAGGCGACACCCGTCTCGGTGCTCACGCCGGCACCGCACACCCCGAGCGCCGGGAAGTTGCCGTCGGGGTCGCGAGGCAGCGCTCCGGACGTGCGAGCGGTGTCGCCGTGGACGACCACCCCGAGCAGGGGAGCGTGTGGAGCGAACGGCCCCGGCAGCGTGATGCCCGCTGCGGTCAGTCTCGCCTCGTGTGACACGCCGACCCCTCCGGTCTCCTGGAGGACCGGATGCTACCGACCGGCCGCGCCGTCGGCTTCCCGTCGGCTTCCCGTCGGCTTCCCGTCGGTCAGCCGGTGAAGGTCGGCTCCGGCTCGGGTCCGGGCTCCGGCGTCGGCTGGGGTCGGGGCTGCTCCTCGTAGGCACCGACGTCGACCGTGCCGTTGTAGACCCGCACGTACGGGGTGCCGCGCTGGTCGTAGGCGTCTCCCTCGAACGGCGGCCACGACGCCGGACCGGCGTCGAGCGCTGGGCTCCCCGCCAGGAGCGCGTGGGTGAGCGTCGGGCCGCCGTTGTCGGCGAGCGGACCGAGTTGCAACGCGGCGGCGCCGACCCCGGTACGCGAACCGCCCAGGTTCGTCACCGGCACGCCGGAGGTCCCGATCAGCGAGTGGTCGGCGGTCACCGTGGGGTCGACCGGCCCGGAGGCGCGACCCAGGTCGGACGTGCCGTTGCCGGCCAGGATCGTGCCCACGATCCGCACCGCCCCCGCGACCGGCACCGGATCCGCCGCGACCGAGAGGACCCCGACCGTCTCGACCGCCACCCCGTCGATGCCGTCGACCCCGTTCGCCACGTTGCCGGTGATGGTGTCGGCCACCAGGACCGTCCCACCGGCGTCGGCCAGGACCGCTCCCCCGGTCCCGCCCGCTTCGTTGCCCGAGATCGTCGAGTTCACCACGACCAGGGTGCCCACGCTGTACGGCAGTTCGTAGAAGACGTAGATACCGCCCCCGTCGCCGCCCGCCACGTTCCCGGAGATGGTCGACTCCTCCACCGTCACGGCGGCCTTCGCGGCGATGCCACCACCGTTGGTGGCCGCCTCGTTGTCGGCGATCGTCGTCCGCCGGACCGTGAGCGAGCTCTCGGCGGTCCAACTCAGGAAGATCGCACCGGCCCGCTCGTCCGCGGTGTTGCCCGTGAACGACGAGTCGACGATGACCGTGTCGCCGGAGTCGAGGTAGAGGGCACCGCCCGAGTGGTTGGTGTGGTTCCCCGTGAACGTCGATCCGGAGATGGTCAGGTCGCCGCCCGCCACGTGGATGGCGCCACCCTCAAAGACGCTGGAGTTGGAGGCGAACACCGAGTCGAGAACGACGTTGGCGGTGCCGTCGGCGGTGTCCAGGTAGAGCCCACCGCCCTCGTATGCGTGGTTCCCGGTGAAGGTGGTGCGCTCGATCCGGACCGGCGCGTTCCCGTTGGCCACGTGGATGCCCCCTCCCCCGAACTGCCCGACCGCGATGGAGTTGTCGACGAGTTCCGAGTCGCGGACGGTCAGGGATCCGGCGGTGGCGCCGAACCTCCCGATCGCGCCGACCCCCCGGTTCTCGTGGAGGAAGCTGTCCGACACCGTGACGTCGGCCGACGAGTCGCCCACGCCGATCGCAGTGCCTTGGGGGGCCTGCCCCCCGAAGATCTCGACGCCCGAGACGTCGACGGTGCCCGAGACGCCGAGGAACTGCAGCACCCGGTGGCCCGACGGGCCACCGTCGCGCCAGCCGCCGTCGATGACCGCGACGCCGTCGATGTTGCCGCGCACCTCGGCGGGCACGAGGGTGAAAAAGAGTGAGATCCCGCCAATGAACAGAAGCAGG
>JBAXBB010000103.1:0-9954 GCA_037142235.1 Actinomycetes bacterium | reverse complement strand
GACGAGCTCGTCCGCTCGCTGCGGTCGTCGCCCCTCTTCTTCGGCTACCGCAACACCCCGGCCGTCGACGTCGATGCACTCCGCGACGTCCTGATCAGGGTCGGTCGGCTCGCCGAGCACCTGCCCGAGGTGTCGGCCCTCGACTGCAACCCGGTGATCGTCTCGCCCGACGGGGCTCTCGTCGTCGACGCGAAGGTGCACCTGACGCCGGTCGCCGCGGGCCCACCCGACGGACTGCGCCGACTCCGGGCCGCGACCTGAGCCACCGCCGCGAGCGGCGCGCTACTCGACGGTGATGGGGAAGGTCGCGACCTTGGCGGGCGGCGTGCCCGCCGGATCGAAGGATCGGGCGTAGTTCACGGTGAGGGTCGACGACCCCTTCGCCCCCGCGGTGAAGGTGAGCTCCTGCGTCCCGCCGGCACCCACCATGGCGCCCTGAGGAGTGACGGAGCGGCTGGAGACGAACGTGGCCTGGGGATTGGCCACCGCGGTCCACGAGTATCCGGTCGAGGGGTTGGCGTCGAGGACGATCACGAACGTGTCGCCGGCGTGCACCGAGATGGAGTCACCGTCGTGGTAGACGGCCTTCCCCGACGCCGTGCGGGAGGTGTCGGCGCCGGAGGTCGCGCCCTTGGAGCCGCCGCAGGCCACCGCGCCGGTGACGAGGACCACGACGAGTGCGACGAGCGCGAGGTGGACGCGCCGTGACGACCGGACCGGGACCATGCGGGTCACGCTAGTGCCGGTGCGGTCCGGCGACCGGTCAGGCCGCGGCCCGTTCGGGCTGCTGGCGGCGGTGCCGGTCGGCCCAGCCCGGACCGCGCACCACGAACGCCAGCCGCTCCCGCCACGAGCGCGCGGCGGCCACGTCACGGGCGATGGCGACGTACTCGTGCGTGGCCACCCGCACCGGATCGAAGGTCCCGAGGTTGGTCGTGAGCCCGTACACCACCGGATCGTCGTCGCGTTCCTCGGTGAACGTGCCGAAGAGGCGGTCCCAGGTGATCAGGATGCTGCCGTGATTGCGGTCGAGGTACCGCGGGTTGCTCCCGTGGTGCACCCGGTGGTGTGACGGCGTGTTGAGCACCTGCTCGCCCGGCCCGATCCGGCGCACGACGTCGGTGTGGATCCAGTACTGGTAGAGGAGGTTGATGGCACGGGCGTGCTCCACCAGGTCGGGGTGCACGCCCAGCCACGAGAGGAGCCCGTAGGGCACGGCCGCCGTGAGCGCGCCGGCCACCGGTTGACGGAGCGCGGTGGAGAGGTTGTAGTGCTCGCTCGAGTGGTGCACCACGTGGTACGCCCACTGGGAACGGCTGGTGTGCATCCACCGGTGGTTCCAGTAGTAGACGAAGTCCCAGCCGGCCACCGCCACCGCCAGCGCGAGGGGGCCACGTCCGAGGTCCGCGATGCGCCTCGACCACAGGGCCTCGGGAGCAGTGCGCGCGTTCCACCACAGCGTGAACGCCGCACCACCGGCGAAGACCGCCCCGACGGCCCCGGCCGCCCCGATCCGGGCGAGGAGGTCGACCCCGGGCTCCGGCGGGTCGGGGGCGGTCGTGTGGGGAGCGGTCGGGCCAGGGTCGGTCGCCGATGCCGCGGCGCGCTCCACCGAACGGCGCCGACGGTCGGCGAGGGTCGCGGCCACCGCCGCCGCCACCGCCACCCCGACCAGCACCCGGTGGTGGCGACCTCGACCGGGGGTGACCGGGGCGAGCGCACGCGCCGCGATCAGCGGCACCACCGCGCTGGCGATCCCCATCGTCAGGCTGGTGGTGGTGTCACGCCGCTCGTAGTCGGCCGGGCCCGGACCGCGCGTCGCCGCGTGGCGCCGCAGCCACGTGCGCTCCCACACCATCGACCCGACGAAGCCGGGCAGTGCAACGGTCGTCAGATCCACAGCGTCAGGCTAGGCCCGAGCCACGCCGAGCGGTCCGCGCTAGCGTGCGCGCATGTCCCTCGTCGACCTGCCGCCCGACCCCGAGGGAGCCACCGCCCGTGGCCACCTCGCCCTCCCACCCGGGGGGACCGGGCCGGGGGTGATCGTGGTCCAGGAGTGGTGGGGTCTGAACCCGGGCATCGTGGAGATGGCCGACCGCCTCGCCGCCGCCGGTTTCGTCGCGCTCGCCCCCGACCTCTACCGGGGCGAGTTGGCCGGCCACGACGAGATCGACAAGGCCGCAGCACTGATGCAGGCGTTACCCCTGGAGCGCGCCGCGGCCGACATGAGTCGGGCCGTCGACTACCTGGCGAGCCACCCGGCCGCCACCGGCGCGGGCATCGGCGTGGTCGGCTTCTGCATGGGCGGCATGCTGGCGCTGGTCCTGGCGGCCACGCGCGGCGACGTCGTGAAGGCCGCCGTGCCCTTCTACGGCGTGCCGACCGGTGAGGCCGAACCCGACTGGGCGGGACTGACCGCCGTGGTGCGGGGTCACCTGGCCGACCACGACGACTTCTTCCCGCCCGAGGTGGCCAAGGAACTCGAGGCCCGCCTCCGGGACGGCGGCCACGACGTCGAGTTCGTGATCCACCCCGGCACGGGTCACGCCTTCATGGGCCCGCACGACACGTTCGGCACGCTCGACCTTGAGCTCTCCGCCCGCCTGTGGCCCGAAGTGTGCGCGTTCTTGCACGACCAGCTCGGCTGAGCGCACGCTCGTCGAGCGGCTACGAGGCCCCGAGGATGTCGACGACGAACACCAGCGTGTCGGTGCCCTGAATGCCCGCGCTGGGTTGGCCGGCACTGCCGTAGCCCTGGTCGGGCGGGATCACCAGCAGCACCTGTGACCCGACGTGCTGGCCCACGAGGCCGGTGTCCCAGCCCGAGATGACCTGGCCCTGACCGATCGCGAACGGCACCGGTGCCTTGCGCTTCCACGACGAGTCGAACGCCTTCCCGGTACGCCACAGCACGCCGGTGTAATGCACGGTCACGGTCTGACCGGCCTTCACGACCGGTCCCGAACCCTCGATGAGCGGCTGGACGACGAGCGTGGTGGGAGCCGCCGTCTTCGGGATCGCGATGACGGGCTCCCCCGTCGACTTCAGCGTGACGGTGGGCAGGCCCTTGGGCGGCGTGACCTTCGTGCCCGCGGCGCGCTTGAGCGGCGTGGCGTCGCTGACGATCCCGATCACGAACACCAGCGTGTCGTTGGCCTCGACCCCCGAGTCGGCCGGGGCGTTCTTGGTCAGCCCCTCCGTCGGGGCGACCTTCAGGACCACCTGGTCCCCGATCTGGCGGCCCGTGAGCGCGCCGACCAGCGAGGGCAGCGCCTGCTTCTTGTCGAGCACCAGCGTGACGGGCGTCCCGAGCGCGTAGGAGTCTTCCACCGTTGCCCCGGTACGGCCGTCGAAGATCACGTAGTTGACGGTCACGGTCTGGCCGGTCCGCGTGGCCGCGCCCTTCCCCGTGCAGGCGACCTTCGCCTCGGTCTTCGTCACGTCGATCGCCGGGGTGACCGTGATGGTGGGCTTGGCCCCCCCGGCGCAGTCCACCGCGACACCACCGGACGACGGGTCCGTGGTGGTGGTCGTGGCGGCACCACTCGTCCCCACCAGGCCGGGAGCGACGAGCAGCGCGCCAAGGAGCAGCGAGCAGGTGAACGACAGGCGACGGCGCACAGGGGCTCCTCGGGAGCAGCGGTCCGGGGGGATCTCCCGACGGGAGCCGGAACGGACGGAAAACGATGGGACCGCCCGTCCGGTTCCCGGAGGCTACCGGCGCTCCCCGCACCGATCGAAGCGGTCCGGCCGCTCAGGCACACCCCAGGGCCGTGCGCAGCGCCCGCAGGTTTCGGCCCATCACCGTGAGGTAGTCGTCGCCCCGACGCTGCTGAACGGCACTCAGGCGCTCGACCGGATCGAGCACGGCGACCCGCGCCGCCCCACCCTCCCGGGCGAGGGTGCGGGCGATCGACGGTGGCTCCCGGGGTTCGGTGAACACGGTCGTGGCACCGTCGCGGCGCATCCGGTCGGCGAGGTCGCCGAGCCGACGGGCGTCGGGCTCGGCCTCGGGCGCCCGCCCGGTGAGCGCCTCGGGGTCGACCCCGTAGCGCGCCAGCCCTCCGAACGCGTCGTGGACGGTCGCGACGAGGTGCCGACGGCACTCGGCCAGACCGGCCCGGTAACGGTCGTCGAGGGCGGCGAGGTCGGCCTCGACCCGGTCGGCCCCGGTCGTGAAGGTCGCCGCGGCCTCCGGCCGGGCCTGTCTCAGTGCCACCCGGACCGCTTCCACCGCCCGCCGCCATTCGGGCAGGTGCAGCCAGAGGTGCGGGTCATCTCCAGGGCCCGAGCCCGGACCGGCGAGCCCGAGGGTGCGGAAGAGGTCGACGGTGCCCCGGGACCGGGCCTGCGCCGCCCGCTCGACCGCCGGCTGGAACGACCCCCCCACCGTGAGAACGAGGTCCGCCCCGTCGATGCGGTCACGGTCCGCGGTGGAGAGTTCGAGGTCGTGCGGCTCGACGCCCGGTGGCGTGAGGTCGGTCACCCGGACCTCGGAGCCGCCGACCTGCCGGGCCAGCCAGGCCAGGGGGTAGACCCCGGCCACCACAACGAGACGACCCCGGTGCCCGGAGGTGACCGCGGCGTCGGCCGGTGCGACCACGCCGACTCCCAGCGCCACCGCCAGGCCCGCCGTGACCAGCGTCCGGGCCCAACGGCTCCGACGCTCAATGAGAATCATTCTCAGAGCATACCAGCGCCGCACCCGGCGGCCCGAGGCGCTCAGCGCATCGTGTAGCGCACCGGCAGGTGCTTGACCCCACCCACGAAGTGGGCGAGCGACCATTCCGGATCGCCGTCGAGTTCGATCGTCTTCACCCGGCGGGCGAGGTGCTGAAGCATCGTGCGCACCTCGCGACGGGCGAACTGGGAGCCGAGGCAGTAGTGGACGCCGAGCCCGAACGAGATGAGGTCCTTGGCGTCGGGTCGCGTGATGTCGAAGCGCATGGGGTCGGCGAAGACCTCGTCGTCACGGTTCGCCGACCAGTAGGAGAGGAGCACCCGCTCGCCTGCGGCGATCGGCACCCCGTGCACCTCGGTGTCGGCCTGGGCGTAGCGGAGGAAGTGACGCACGGGCGACGTCCAGCGGATCATCTCCTCCGTCGCGTTGGCCGCCAGGTCGGGGTCCGCCGCGAGGGCCGCCCACTGGTCCGGATGGCGCAGCAACGCCTCGAGCCCACCCGACAACGCGAACGACGTGGTGTCGTGACCCGCGGTCGCCACGATGATGTAGTACCAGAGCGTCTCGTGGCGCCCCATCGGGCAGCCCGCGATCTGTCCGTTGGCGATCACGGTGGCGAGGTCGTCGGTGGGGTGGGCGCGGCGTTCGGCGGCGAGCGCCTCGAAGTAGTCGTCGAACCGGGCGATCGACGACGTCAGCATCTCGACCGGATCCGTGATGTCGCCGAGGTATTCGGGATCGGCCGCTCCGAACAGCCCCTGGGTGAGCTCGAGCATCGTGCGCTCGTCGGACTGCGGGATGCCGAAGATGCTCATGATCACCCGGAGCGTGTACGGGACCGCGATGTCCTGGGCGAAGTCACACCGGCCGCCCAGCCCTGCGAGCTTGTCGACGAACTCGTCGGCGATGGCCTCGATCGATTCCTGACGGCCCTTCACCGCGGCCGGCTTGAACCAGTCGTTGGTGACGTGACGGTGGTCGCGGTGCTCGTCGCCATCCATGTGGATGAGCGTCGTCGGCTCGATCCCGAGCGAATGGAGGAACAAGAAGTTCAGATCCGGTCCGAGCACCGACGTGCGCGTGTTGTGCCACAACTCGTGGTGCCGTGAGATCTCGAACACGTCGGCGTGGCGGGTCACCGCGTAGAACGGCGAGTACCCCTCGGCCTCGACCCGGACCACCGGCGCGTCCCGCCGGAGCTCGGCCGCCACGGCGTGCCACGACGGCGGATCGGTGTAGGCCGACGCATTGATGAAGATCCGGCCTCGCGGGTCGTTGATCTCCATGGTGCCTCCCTCGCCGCCGTGGACCGTCCCAGGGTACGTCCGCTCCACGGGCCCGGGTGGTGACGTGGGACACTGAGGGCATGGAGCGACCGATCACCCTCACCGCCCTGCAACAACAGATGGACGACGTCTACGGCACGCGTGACCGGGCCCGGGGCGTCCCCGCGACCGTGGCGTGGATCGCCGAGGAGGTCGGCGAGCTCGCGAAGGCCACGCGCAAGGGCACTCGCTCCGAGCAGCTCCACGAACTCGGCGACGCACTGGCGTGGCTGGCGTCACTCGCCAACCAACTCGACCTCTCGCTCGAGGAGGCCGTGGCGCGCTACATCGCGGGGTGCCCGCGCTGCGCCGCGACGCCGTGCGCCTGCCCCACCTGATCGGGGTCCCCGAGGTGGAGGCGGCCGGCGATCAGCCCTCGGCGGCGGCCTTCATCGCCGCCAGGGTGGCGGCCATGCCCGCGCGCGTGGGCTCGACGACCCCGTCGAGGTAGGCCTCGGCGTCCGGGACCAGCTGGCCGATGAAGCCCTCGTAGGCCGGGAGTACCTCCCACGTCTGGACGAGCACCGTCGCGTCACCGTCGGGCTCGAGGGCGAACGACCAGGCCACCAGCTCGATGCCACCGTCGAACCCGCAGTTCGTGAAGGCGAACTCCTCGCCAGGCACGGCGATGTCGACCCGGCAGCGGGTGTCCCACTTCATGTCGCCGTTGGCGTTACTGCCGGTGAACCAGTCCTGCGCCTCGTCGTCCCAGGAGCCGCCCGTGCAGACGGGACTGAAGGCGCCATACCCGGCGATGTCGGCGACAAGCTCGTAGACGACCTCTCGCGGGGCTCCGATGGCGATGGAGTCGGTGTGGCGGTACTTCGAGAGATCCATGGGGGCGGAGCATAGAAGGCGGGAGCCGGGGGGGCGAGTCCCGACCCCACCCGCCTCACCGCAGGGGCGTGAAGGCCTCCAGGCGCTCGATGCACTCGCGGGTCAGGGCCGGCAGGGACACCCGCCAGTCGACCGATCCGAGATCCATCCCCGCCTTGAGCGCCCGCTTGATGAGGAGCGACGAGGTGGCCGACTCCTTGTAGCGCACCAGACAGTGGAACCAGTCCAGGTTCACCGGCTCGGCCCCGGCGGCGGCGGCGTAGGCCGCGAGGAGATCGGTGTCGGCGGGCATGGACGTGGGCTCGGGGTTCGAGCGCATCGGGTGGCGGGCTTCCTCGGTGAAGAGGCAGAACCACGCCAGGTCGAGGCGCGGGTCGGAGAGCGTCCAGATCTCCCAGTCGATGAGGGCGGCGACCACACCACCGTCACAGAGCATGTTGCCTAGCCGGTAGTCGCCGTGGCAGATCGAGGCACGCAGCGGCGGCGGCATCGTCGAAAGCAGCAGCGCCTCGGCCTCGAGGTAGCGGTCGTTCATCGCCGGCTCGACCGTCTCGAAGGCCCGCGTCCAACGACGCACCTCGGCCTCGAGCGTCGTGGCCGGCTCGGCGCCGAGCCCGACCGCCACCGGATCGACCTCGTGCAGCCGCGCCAGCATCTCCGCCGCGCCCAGCGCCCGCTCGGGGACCAGCGTCGCGACCGCGGCCGACGGAGCGTCGAAGATCGGCTCGAGGCACTCGCCTGGGATCACGTTCATGGCGTGGAAGGGCGGCACCTCGGGCGGCGCGCCGTCGTCCTCGAAGTACACCGTCGGGACCCGCACTCCCGGCGCACCGGCCAGCGCCCGCATCAGGCGGGCCTGTCGGGCGACGTCGCGGTTTCGCACCGGCTCGAGGCCGGGGGGCGCGACCTTCAGGACCACCCGCTCCCCCGCGGTGGGGCCGCCGTCGACCAGCGCCGTGTAGGTAAGACTCGACTGTCCGCCACTGAGCGCCACGACGTCGGAGAGGACACACCCGGGCGCCCACTCCTGAGCGGCAGCGGTCACCCGGCGGGCGAGGTCGGCGAGGTCGAGGTCGGTGGCCATGGCGCGGTGTTCCCTCGGTCGGTCCGCCGGGTGGGGCGGCGCCGGCGGTTCCGGCGTTGCGCAGTGCACGGTACCGCGCCCCTCCCCGCACGCGACGCGCCACGGGTCTACGTTCCAGCCCGTGCCCGACCGTCCCCCCGACACCGACGAGGACCGCCGCTACCTCAACTCCCTCGGCTACGCCCAGGAGCTCCAGCGGGGCCTCGGTACGTTCTCCAACTTCGCCATCTCGTTCTCGATCATCTCGATCCTCTCCGGGGGCTTCACCGCCTTCTACGTGGGGGCGATCTACGGCGGCCCCCTCGCGATCAGCATCGGCTGGGTCGTGGTGGGCGGTTTCGTGCTGTGTGTCGGGATGGCGCTGGGCGAGATCTGCTCGGCGTACCCCACCGCCGGTGGCCTCTACTACTGGTCGGCCCGCCTCGCGACCCGCAACGCTGCACGGTGGGCCTGGTTCACCGGTTGGTTCAACTTCTTCGGGCAGATCGGCGTGATCGCTTCGGTCGACTTCGCGTTGGCCAACTACGTCGTGGCCTTCGTGAACCTCTTCTCCGGAGCGCGCGGACCGTTGGTCCGCCCGACCCCGCTCACCGTGTTCGTCGTGTTCCTCGCCATCCTGGGGGTCCACGGGCTCCTCAACGTCTTCGGCGTCCGGATCGTGAAACTGCTCGGCGACGTCAGCGTGTGGTGGCACGTGCTCGGGGTCGGCGTGATCTTCGGCGTGCTGTTCCTCGGCCCCCACCAACGCCAGCCGCTCTCGTACCTCTTCCGGTTCGAGAACAACAGCGCCTGGCACGGTCGCTTCAGCACGATCTACGTCCTGATGCTCGGGCTCCTCCTCGCGCAGTACACGATCACCGGGTTCGACGCGTCCGCGCACGTCAGCGAGGAGACGGTCGACGCCCGCACGGCGGCGCCTCGGGCGATCGTCCGCTCGATCTACGTCTCCGTCCTCGCGGGCCTCCTGCTCTGCTGGGGTTTCCTCCTCGCGGTGCGCAACGGTCCCGGTGGCCACGACAGCCTCGGAGCCATCGCGAACTCCAACTTCATCACTGCGCCCGTGGCGATCATCGTCCGCTCGGGACTCGACCCGGTCCTGGTGAAGCTCCTCGTGCTGATCACCGTCGTGGGTCAGTTCTTCTGCGGCTCGGCCGCCGTGACCGCGAACAGTCGCATGGTGTACGCGTTCAGCCGCGACGGCGGATTGCCCGCGTCGCGCCTGTGGCACCGCATCAACCCGCGCACCCGCACCCCCACCAACGCCGTCTGGTTCGGGATCGCGATCGCGGCGTGCGCCGGCTCCCTGTCGCTCGTGCAGCACGACGGCTACGCCGTGGCGTTCTTCGCCCTCACCGGGATCGCCACGATCGGCCTCTTCGTCAGCTACATGATCCCCATCGCCCTCCGCCTCCGCAGCCCCCACTTCGAACCCGGACCGTTCTCGCTCGGCCGATGGAGCCGACCCGTCGGCTGGATCTCCGTGGCGTGGGTCGCCTTCGTCTCGGTGCTGTTCGTGTGCCCGCTCGATCCCCGCTGGCGGTGGTGGCTGCCGGACGAGATCAACACCGCCAACTTCACGGGGCCGGTCCTAGTCGCCGGCACCGTGGCGATCGGACTGTGGTGGTGCCTGTCGGCCCGTCGGTGGTTCACCGGCCCCAAGGTGCAGGGCACCCCCGAGGAGCTCCGAGCCATCGAGGACGAACTCGACCGGCTCGCCGATCGGTAAACTTCCGACATGAGCCGATCGACTCGCCGTCAGTTCCTCACCCGCGGGATCACCGCCACCGGCGTCGCTGCGGCGTCGGTCCTCGGGGCGGGTGCCCTCGACGATCTCGCCGGCGCCGCCGCCAACCCCCCGAGCACCGATCCCGCCACCCCGGCCGAGGCCCTCCGTCGGCTGGTCAAGGGGAACCAGCGCTTCGTCTCGGGGAACCTCAAGGCCTCAGGACGCGGGACCGTTCGCCGGGTGCGGGTGGCCTACGGTCAAGAGCCGTACGCGGTGATCCTGACCTGCTCCGACTCACGAG
>JBAXBB010000102.1:0-10193 GCA_037142235.1 Actinomycetes bacterium | reverse complement strand
CCCCTGGCACGCGCCCGGCCGGGTGAACCTCATCGGCGACCACACCGACCACCAGGAGGGCTGGTGCCTGCCCCTGGCCATCGACCGTGCGTGCCGGGTCACCCCGACGCCCGGACCACCGGGCACCATCACCGCCCGCTCCGACGACCTGCCCGGACCGGTGACCGTCGCCGCCGACGGGAGCACCGAACCCGCCGGGGTGGATCCCTCCTGGGGGCGATTCGTCGCCGCCGCGGTGCGGGAGGTGACCGATCGGGGTGGGTGTCCACCCGGCCTCGACCTGGCGATCCGCTCCACCGTCCCGACCGGCGCTGGGCTTTCATCGAGCGCGGCGCTCGCCGTCGCCCTGGTCGGCGCACTGGCCGACGTCGTGGGCCTCACGCTCGGGCCGCTCGACCTGGCCCGCGCCGCGCGCCGCGCCGAGATCACGGCCACCGGCGTGCCGTGCGGAATGATGGATCAGGTCGCCGCCACGGCCGCGGTCGCCGGACACGCCCTCCTGCTCGACTGCCGCGACCTCGGGGTGACCCCGATCGCGATCCCTCGCCCGGTCGGCTTCGTGGTGGTGCACTCCGGGCGCCACCGGGCCCTCGCCACGAGCGGCTACGCCGACCGGGTGACGGCGTGCGCGGCAGCGGCCTCCCGGCTGGGGCTCGCCTCGTTGCGCGACGCAACGCTCGCCGACGTCGCCGACGACCCCCCGGCCCGCCACGTCGTCACCGAGAACGCTCGCGTCCTCGCCTTCGCCGACGCGCTCCGCGCCGGCGACCTCGACGCCTGCGGCGCCGCGATGACCGCGAGCCATGCGAGCCTTCGCGACGACTTCGGGGTCTCGTGCCCCGAGCTCGACGACACGGTGGAGTGGTTGCTCGCAGCGGGTGCCCACGGCGCCCGGCTCACGGGTGCGGGCTTCGGCGGATGCGTGGTGGCCGTGGTGACACGCGACCATGCCGACGCCGTCGTGGCCCGGACCGTGCGCGCCGCCGAGCGGGCCACGGGTGTCGCGCCGCTCGCGTTCGTGGTGCGCAGCGCCGGTCCCGCCGGGCCGCTCGCAACCTGACCTCAGACTCCTACATCCGGTCGAGCAGGTCGCGCTTCTTGACCTCGAACTCCTCGGGCGTGATGTGACCCGCGTCGCGCAGGGCGGCGAGCTGCTCGATCTGCTCGGGGACCGACGCCGCTCCACCCTGCTCGGCCAGCGCCCGGGCGACCGCGTCGCCCACGGCGTCGGCCCCGCGCGCGTTCTGGGCGTTCTCGTGGCCGTCCATCTGACGGTAGATCTCGCCCTGGACCGTGTCGGGATGCCGGACGAAGTCGAACGACGAGTTCCCCTGCTCGCCGGCCGACTGGATCTCGAGGTTGCCCGCCCCGATCATCCGCTCGAAGATCCGCTGAGAGAAGTTGATGTTGGTGATGCGGTCGAGGGGGATCTCGGAACCGTGACGCGACACGACCCCGGTCCGGTAGATCACCCGCTGGTTCGTGATCACGAAGTAGGTGCGGGCCCAGGACAGGTACTTCAGGCCCAGCCAGACCACCCAGGCCAGCAGGAGGACGGCCACGAACGCTCGGAGCACGTTCTTCGGGGTGCCGCCGCCCATCGACAGGACGAGCACGATCACCACAGCGAGCGGCACCCCGGTGAGGATCTGGCGGCCGAAGTACCACCAATGGGGACGGAGGTCGAGGGCGACCTCCTCGTGACGGTTGAGGAGTTTGGTCGGGTACGGCATCGCAGCAGCCTAGGTCATCGACCTCGGTCGGGGCGACGACCCCAGGCCGCGACGAACGCCGGAGCGACGTCGACGAAGGCGGGATCGGCCAGCCGTGCGAGGGCGGCCCGGATGGTGTCGTCGGGCGCGAGCCCCGCCCGGTGGATGCGGTCGCTCAGCCGGTCGACCGTGAGCATCCAAAACCGTGCGACCGGTCCACCGCCGCGCACGGTGGGATCGATCCGGTCGACCCCGACCTCGCGGTAGCCCCGTGCCTCGAGTGGCGAGGGGAAGCCGCCGGCCCAGTCGTAGTCGGTCCCGGTGAGGGCCAGCACGTCGATCCAGGCGCGCATGGCCGCCCGGTAGTCGGGGTCGGCCGCAGCGAGCACGGGTGCCGCCAGACAATCGGTGACCACCAACACGCCGTGGGGGGCGAGCCACCCGGCGAGGCGGTCGAGGACGGCCTCGCGTGCGGGCAGGTGCTCGAGGACGGCGCGGCTGTGGATGAGGTCGAACGACCCCGGCGGGAAGTCGTCGGCCACGACGTCGTGACGCAGCACCTCGATCCCTTCGGCGGCCAAGGGCGCGAGCGCGCCGAGGTCGAGATCGGTGGCGGTCACGAGGCCCGGACTGCCCACCTTCCCGGCCAGCCAGCGCGCCACGGATCCCGAACCGGCCCCGAACTCGAGGCAGCGCATCCCGGGGCGGAGCCCGGCCGACTCGATCGCCCTCCTGGACAGCGGGTCGACCATCGCCTCGAGCAGGGCCAGCCGCTCGCGCTCTTCCGGCCAGTCCTGGGTCAAGACGTAGGTCCCGCTCACGCGGCACCGTTCCCGGCCGGCGCCGGCGCGGACACCTGGCGCGCCAAGCGCCGACGGTCGGGCCGTTCGACGACGCCGCGCTCGGTCACGATCGCGGTGATCAGGGCCGCGGGCGTGACGTCGAACGCCGGGTTCGCCGCCGCCGAGCCCAAGGGGGTCAGGCGCCGGCCCGCCAGGTGCGTCACCTCGCGCGGGTCGCGCTCCTCAACCACGATGGCGTTGCCGTCGGGGGTCGCCCGGTCGAGGGTCGCCACGGGGGCGGCGACCACGAACGGGATGCCGTGGTAACGGGCGGCCACCGCCAGACCGTAGGTCCCGATCTTGTTCGCCACGTCACCGTTGGCGGCAACCCGGTCGGCACCCACGACCACGAGGTCGACGAGGCCTCGGGCCATGAGCCCCGCCGCGGCGCCGTCGACCACCACCGTGTGGGGGATGCCGCACCGACCGAGCTCCCACGCGGTGAGCCGCGCCCCCTGGAGCACGGGTCGGGTCTCGTCGACCCAGACCGACGCCACCCTCCCCTGTTCGTGCGCAGCCCGGATCACGCCGACCGCGGTGCCGTACCCCACGCAGGCCAGCCCGCCCGCGTTGCAGTGGGTCAGCACCCTCGCCCCCGGCGACACCAGCGCGGCGCCGTGCGCCCCGAGCGCCCGGTTGGCGCGCACGTCGGCATCGGCGTAGGCCTCGGCCGCCTCCAGCGCGGCTCGGGCCGCGGCGGCGGCGTCCGCGCCGGCGGCCACCTCCCGCTCGTAGGCGGCGAGCACGTGGTCGACGCCATGGGCCAGGTTCACCGCGGTCGGGCGGGCGTCACGCAGGCGCGCCGCGGCGGCCCGGACCGCTCCGGGTCCGCCACCCGTCCGGCGGGCACCGGCCACCCGGGCCGCGAGCGCCACGCCGTAGGCCCCGGTCGCGCCGATGGCCGGCGCGCCGCGCACCGTCAGATCGACGATCGCCCGACGCACCGCCGCGACCGTCGCGCACTCCACGTAAGCAAGCCGGCCGGGGAGCGCGCGCTGATCGATCAGCCGGACCCGTCCGGCCCGCCAGGCGACCGTCTGCGGCACGGGATCAGTGACCATCGACCCCGCGCCGCCCGTCGGTCCGCTCCGTTCCGCTCCGGCTCAGTACCGGTAGTGGTCGGCCTTGTACGGACCCTGGACCGGGATGCCCAGGTAGGCCGACTGCGCCTCCGTCAACTCGGTCAGGCGCACCCCCAGCTTCTCGAGGTGCAGACGGGCGACCTCTTCGTCGAGGTGCTTGGGCAAGACGTAGACCCGCTGCTCGTAGAAGTCAGGGTGCGTGAACAGCTCGATCTGGGCGATCACCTGGTTGGTGAAGCTGTTCGACATCACGAAGCTCGGGTGACCGGTGGCGCAGCCCAGGTTGAGGAGCCGCCCTTCCGCCAGGACGATGATCGAGTGAGCACTGATGCCGGCAGAAGCCGGGATCCGCCACTCGTCGACCTGGGGCTTGATCGTCACCCGCTCGACGCCGGGATATGCGGCCAACGACGCCATGTCGATCTCGTTGTCGAAGTGACCGATGTTGCCGACGATCGCGTTGTGCTTCATCCGCGCCATGTGGTCGACGGTGATGACGTTGGCGTTCCCGGTGGCCGAGATGAAGAGGTCGGCGGTGTCGACGATGTCCTCGAGGCGCAGCACCTGGTAGCCCTCCATCGCCGCTTGCAGCGCGCAGATGGGGTCGATCTCCGTGACCACGACGCGCGCGCCCTGGCCACGCAGCGACTGGGCGCTGCCCTTGCCCACGTCGCCGTAACCGCACACGACGGCCAACTTGCCGGCGAGCATGACGTCGGTGGCCCGGCAGATGCCGTCGACGAGTGAGTGCCGACACCCGTAGAGGTTGTCGAACTTCGACTTGGTCACCGAGTCGTTGACGTTGATGGCCGGGAAGAGCAGCGAGCCGTCGGCGTGCATCTGGTACAGCCGGTGCACCCCGGTGGTCGTTTCCTCGGTGACGCCCTTCACGTCGGCGCCGATGGCGTGCCAGCAGCGCGGGTCGTCGTCGAAGACCGCCTGCATCATGGCGAGGCACTCCCGCCAATCCTCGGGGTCGCTCGCCGCGGGGGCGGGCACCGCACCGGCGCGCTCGAACTCGACGCCCTTGTGGATCACGAGCGTGGCGTCACCACCGTCGTCGAGCAGCATGTTGGGTCCACCGCCGTCGGGCCAGCGCAGCGCCTTCTCCGTGCACCACCAGTACTCGGCGAGCGTCTCGCCCTTCCAGGCGAAGACCGGGATGCCCGCCGCGGCGATGGCCGCCGCCGCGTGGTCCTGGGTGGAGAAGATGTTGCACGAGGCCCACCGGACCTCGGCGCCGAGCTCGACCAACGTCTCGATCAACACGGCCGTCTGGATGGTCATGTGCAGCGACCCGGTGATGCGGGCCCCGGTGAGCGGCTTCGAGGCGCCGTAGCGTTCGCGCAGGGCCATGAGGCCCGGCATCTCGTGCTCGGCAAGCTCGATCTCCTTGCGACCGAAATTGGCCAGGGTCAGGTCGGCGACCTTGAAGTCGCCGGGGGTGGCGGCGGTCGCGCCCGCGGGCACGGTGGTGGTGGTCATAGGACTCCTCGGGTGTTGGCCGCCCGAAGACGGGCAGCGGGACTCGGACTCCAACGCGGGCGTCGCCGAAGACGGCGGGACGGAGCTGCGCTGGAGTCGGCCCGGATCACCGGGTGACAGCCACACGAAGGGCCCGACCAAGGAAGATCATACCGCCGCCGACACCCGGTCCGGACCCCGGGACCCGAAGGGCGTCTCGGTCAGAGATCGGCCTTCAGACGAGCGATGGCGTCGATCGGACCGGGGTCGACATCGTGGTCGAGGGCGAGGTACGTGCTGACCCAGTCGCCGAGGTGGACGAGGTCGAGCAGCTGCGCGAGCGGCCCGTCGCCCTCGGCGGTCACCCGCAACACCTGCACCACACACTCCTCGACCAGGTCGCGGGTCAGGTCGGCCCGCCGGGCGAGCCGGGGGTCTTCGCCGGGGCGAACGAGCTCCACCAGGCTGAGCACCTGTCGGGTGACGTCGCCGTGCTGGCCCCACCCGCAGATCTCGTTGTGGTCCAGTTCGGGGAACGAGTTCCAGAACGCCGGCGCCTTGGCGTTCTCGTTGACCGACTGCTTCCAGCGCAGGGCGGCGGCGGCACCGACGGGCCCGGCGCCGTAGATCAGCGGCCAGGTTCGGTCGAGACGCCGGGCGATCTCGCGGGCAGGGTTGGCGGGTGCGGCGACCTCGGGGAGGCAGGCGTCGCGCCGGATCCGCAGCTGCGCCTCCGCAGACCGGAGGGCGTCACCGCCGCCGGGCAGGAGCCCGAGCGCGTCGAGCAGCGCCACGGCGGGGACCAGCATCGGACCGAGCGCGAAGCGCGGTCCGGGGGCCCCGGGGGCCACGGGCAGATGGACCAACCCGCGCGTCCGGCCCAGGTCAGCGAGCGTCCCGCCCGCCGCGATCGTGACGAGCGCGGCGCCGGCGTCTACGGCCGCTCCGGCCTGAGCGAGCGTCTCGTCGGTCTCCCCCGAGTACGACAGGGCCACCACCAGCGACCGCGGCCCCACGAAGGCGGGGGCCCGGAACTGCTTTGAGACCAGGATCGGCAGCGGGCACGACTCGGCGCCCACCGCCGCCACGATGTCGCCGACCACGCCCGAACCGCCCATACCGCAGAACACCACGTGGTCGAAGCCGTCGACCGCCCCGAGGTCGGCCAGGGACCGCGTCGCGCCGGTCCGGGCCTCGGCCACCCGTTCGGGCGCCGCGCGCAGCGCCGCGACGACGCCCAAGGAGTCGGGGGTCATCGGCTCAGGCGAAGGTCGGCCGGATGCCCTCGGCCTCGGCCTTGGTCGCGAGGCGGGCATGCTCCGCGTCGTCGACCGTCTCGGACTCGTCGATCAGCATGATCGGGATGTCGTCACGCACGGCGTACCGGCGGTGGAGGCGGGGGTTGTAGAGGGCGGCCTCGTCGGAGAAGTACAGCAAGGGCCCCTTGTCCTCGGGACAGGCCAGGATCTCGAGCAGTTTGGGGTCAAGGGCCACAGGGTCTCCAGGATCTCGTCGGTGCGGACAGAACCTAGTGCTCCTCGCCGCCGACGACGGCGAGGACCTCGGCGGTCCGGTCGGCGCAGGTCGGGGCGTCGGGGGCCTCGACGTTGAGCCGCAGCAACGGCTCCGTGTTCGAAGCCCGGAGGTTGAACCACCAGTCGTCGAACTCGACGGTGAGGCCGTCGATGCGGTCGAGCCGGGCGCCGGGGAAGGCGGTGGCCACCGTCTCGATCACCGCCGCCGGATCGAGAACCCGTCGGTTGATCTCGCCCGAGGCCGCGTAGCGCTCGTAGGGCACGCGCAGCGCCGAGAGCGGCACCTCGGCCTTCGACAGCTGCTCGAGCACGATCAGCGCCGCGATGATCCCGGAGTCGGCCCGGAAGTTGTCGCGGAAGTAGTAGTGCGCCGAGTGCTCTCCACCGAACACGGCGTCGGTCTCGGCCATGACCCCCTTGATGAAGGAGTGCCCGACCCGGGTCCGGACCGGGATCCCCCCGCACTCACGGATGATCTCGGGGACCGCTCGCGAGCAGATGCAGTTGTGCACCACGTGACTCCCGGGAGAGCGCTCGAGCATCGCCCGGGCCAGGATCGCGGTGGTGGTCGAGCCCGAGACGGGCACGGCGGTGTCGTCGACGAGGAACACCCGGTCGGCGTCGCCGTCGAAGGCCAACCCGACGTCGGCCCCGCGAGCCAGGACCTCGCGCTGGAGGTCGACGAGGTTCCGCGGGTCGATCGGATCGGCGGGATGGTTCGGGAACGTACCGTCGAGCTCGGCGAAGAGCATCGAGAGTTCCATCGGCAGCCCGGAGAACACCGCCGGGACGATCAGCCCGCCCACGCCGTTCGCGGTGTCGGACACCACCCGGAGGGGACGGAGGGCCTCGAGGTCCACGAACGAACGGACGTGGGCCACGAAGGCACCGAGCAAGTCGCGGCGCTCGAGGCGGCCCGGTTCCGGACCCCGCTCGACCAGCCCCTCGGCAACCATCGCCTGGATCTGGCGCAGGCCCGACTCCTCACCCACCGGGGCCGCGCCGGCCCGACACAGCTTGATGCCGTTGTAGGCCGCGGGGTTGTGGCTGGCGGTGAACATGGCCGCCGGGGCGTCGAGCATCCCGGCCGCGAAGTAGACGAGGTCGGTCGACGCCAGCCCGAGGTCCACGACGTCGGCTCCGGCCACGCGGGCGCCCTCGGCGAAGGCCTCGGCCAGCGGCTCGGACGACGGACGGGCGTCGCGGCCGACCAGCACCCGGTCGGCGCCGGTGAAGCCCACGAAGGCGTTGCCCACCAGACGGGCCACCGGCTCGTCGATCTGGTCGGGGTAGAGGCCACGGATGTCGTAGGCCTTGAAGATCGCGGCGAGGATTTCGGGGTCGGGCGCGGGATGCATGCAGGGTTCCACTGTTCGAGGGGACGGCAGCCGGGACTCGTCGGGGTGCGGTGTCCGGAACGGCCGCGGGGAGCGGGAAGCGGGGGCCGAAGGTTCAGGCGCCCGGAGCGCACGAAATGCTACCCGGCCCCGGGACTGCCCTCCCGGCGGCGGGTCCTCCGTCCCCACAGGCCCAGGAGCACCAGGCCCACCAGCCCCAGGAGGCTCGCGACCCGACCCAGCCACTCGGTCCCGGTCGTACCGTAGAAGAGGGTCACGTCGTGGCTCGTGGGCACCACCACCATGTAGTTCGGCGTGGTCCGGTACGGGCCGGCCGCCCCGTCGACCTTCCAGTTGGGGAACCACGACTCCTTCACCAGCACCGGGGAACCGGTGCGGTCGACGTGGAACGAGATCGAGTCGCGCGACCGGTGGATCCGGGTGACGACGATCGGCGTGATGGGCGTGCGGGGCAGGGTCAGGGCGCGCGACCCCGGAGCCCGGGACCACGTCGCCGGGCCATCGGAACTCACCGGGGTCGCCAATTGGGCCGGGTACCAGAACCAGGGCACCGCCACCTGCTGCTCCCAGCCCTCCGGTCCGGGGTCGACCCCCGTGGCCACCACCGGCTCGAACGCCAGCCCCGTGACGCGGGGCGAGTCGGCGACCCGGTAGATGCTCCAGCCGAGCGGCGCCTGTTGGTCGAGGTCGGGGGACGTGGCGACGAGGGTCAACCGCGGGTCGAGGTCCGCCCGGGCCTTGGCCGTGCCCGTCTGCGCGATGAAATAGTTCACCCCGAGGGTCTGGAGGTAGTCGACGCCGATCGAGAAGTCGGACTGGTCGCGGTACGGGATCCCCCGGACCGGGTTCGAGGCCTGCCCGGGGGAGTCGAGGGCCGCTTCGGCCTCGAACAGGTAGGGCGTGGTCGCCGAGGCCTCGTAGTAGAGCCCTTCCATCGACTCGATGCGCCCGTGGGTCCAGAACGGGATCAGCATCAGCGAGTCGGGGGTCCCGTACTTGTCGAGGTCGGAACCCCCTTCCCAGACGGCCCGGCCGGGCGGCAGCGCTCCCAGGGTGTTCATGAGGGCGCGGTACTCGGGCCACTGCTTGGCCAGGGCGACGGTGGTCGGGTAGTTGCAGAGCGCCGGGGCCGCGGTGGCGCCGGTCCCGGCATCGGTCGTGACCGCTCCGCCGCCGGTGCAGGGCGACCGGGTGGAGCCCGTCACCTCGTTCTTCGTGTTCTCGTACCCCGAGAAGTTCCACTTCGCCCAGTAGGGCAGGAAGCTCTTCGCTCCGTCGATGTCGACCAGCGCGCCGATCGAGAGCGCAACGGTTAGGGCGATCATCACCACGAGCGAGACCGCACGACCGAGGGTCTCGCCGCGGCGGGCCCGCACCAGCGCAGGGTCGTCGCCGATCGAGGCCTCCGCGAGCGCACCGACGACGTCGTCGGACGGCGCCGCCGCCGGCTCGGTGGACTCCGGAGGCGTCTCGGGGGCGATCGGAGCGGTCGACCCGGCCTTCACCCAGTCGCGGCGCTGCTCGTCCCAGATCATGCGGCCCGGGAACTCCGCCTCGGTTGCGGCGACCGGGACGTCGAGTTCGGCCCGCACGGCCGCCATCCCCGGCGACACCACCTCCGACTCCCCCGGCGTGCCGCCCACACCGGTCACACCCGACGCGCCGGTCGCACCCGACGCACCGGGTCGGGTCGACGCGTCGCGCCGGAGCAGGTGTGGCCCCTCGCCCACGAGCCACCCGACGCTGCGCACCAGTTCGGCGACCCCGATGGCCATCAGCAGGTGCAGACCGAGGTACCAGAACGACAGCACCCGCAGGTTCCAGACGTGACTCCCGAGGTCGGTCCAGTAGCGGAACGCGAGCCCGCACAGACCCGTGAGCACGAGCACGGTGAAGGTCGACCGGCGCAAGAACGCCACCCCACCGACGATCGCCACGGCGATGAGGATGTAAGCACCCCAGTGGTAGGGCTCCCAGTGCTCGAACGAGAAGAAGTACTTCGGGAACAGGTAATCGGTGAACGCCTGACCATCGGGAGCGTCAAGGCCGAGCGGCCCGTAGCGCATGTTCGTGGTGTACCGGAGGTTGACGAGCAGGGGGAAGAGCCAGATCGCACTCACCAACACCCCGACCACGCCGACCGCCAGCGAGCGCGAGAACGACCGGATCGCGCCCGAGAACACCCACACCGCGAACGCAC
>JBAXBB010000101.1:0-10241 GCA_037142235.1 Actinomycetes bacterium | reverse complement strand
ATCGTCACGGGGGCGGGCCAGGGCGTGGGCCGGGGCATCGCCCGCCGGTACGCGCGCGAGGGCGCCACGGTCGTGGTCGCCGACGTCAACCCCGACACCGGCGCCGCCGTCGCCGCGGAGGTGACCGGCGAGTTGGGTGCCCGGGGTGCGTTCGTCTGCACCGACGTGTTGGTCCAGGAGCAGGTCGAGGCGCTCGTGGCGCGCACCGTGGCCGACTTCGGCACGGTCGACATCCTGGTGAACAACGCCTACGTGGCGGGCTCCTTCGCCCGCTTCGAGCACAAGCCCGACGACGACCTCCTGCTGGCGTTCCGGGGGGGCCCGTTGCACACCTGGTGGGCCATGCGGGCCGCGTTCGCGCACATGCGCGACCAGCGTTGGGGGCGGATCATCAACCTCGTCTCGCTCAACGGGGTCAACGCCCACAAGTACTCGGCTGACTACAACGCGGCCAAGGAGGCGATCCGGTCCTTGACCCGGACCGCCGCGGTGGAGTGGGGCCGGCACAACATCCTCTGCAACTGCATCGCGCCGGCCGCGGCGTCGCCGGCCTACGTCGCCTTCGCCGCCGCGGCACCCGACAACGCCCGGGAGATGCTGACGTCGAATCCGCTCGGTCGGATGGGCGACCCCGAGCACGACATCGGTGGGGTCGCCCTCTTCTTCGCGAGCGAGGACGCCGACTACGTCACGGGCAACATCGTGTTCGCCAGCGGTGGCACGCAGGTCAACGGGGTCCAGTGGGATCCCCCGATGCCGGACTGAGGGCACGCGGGCATGATCGACTTCACGGGTCGGGTGGCGTGGGTCGCGGGCGCCGCCCGTCGCCCGGGCATCGGCGCGGCGGTGGCCCACCTCCTGGCCCGCCATGGTGCCGCGGTGGCCTGCGTCGACGTCGTGGCCGCCGAACCCACCGATGCCGACACGTCGGAGGTCACGCAGGCTGCGTTGGAAGCGGTCGTGGCGTCGGTCGTGGCCGGGGGTGGGCGGGCGCTCGCGCTCCCGGTCGACCTGACCGACCCGGACGCGGTCGAGGCGTCGGTGGCCGCGACGGTCGAGGCCTTCGGGCGGGTCGACGTGTGCTGCAACCTCTCGGGCGGCACCGGGGTACGGCTGGGCACGGGCCCACTCCTCGACGTGACCCCCGAGGTGTGGCACCGGACCCTCGACGCCAACCTCACGGCCGCGTGGCTCGGGTCCCGGGCCTGCGCCCGCCGGATGATCGCCCAGGGCGACGGTGGGGCGATCGTGAGCCTGGCGTCGTCGGCCGCCCACACCGGCGAACCCGAGTTCGGCGCGTTCTCGGCGGCGCGGGCCGGAGTGCTGCGCCTGACCGAGGTCCTGGCGGTGGAGTTGGCGCCCCACGGCATCCGGGCCAACGCGGTGTCGCCGCTCGGGGTGGCTCCGGCCACCGGTGGAGGGAACCCCGGGTTGGTGCACACGGCCCGCGCCCACAAGGGTGACGTCGACGCGTGGGTGCACGACCTCATCCCGCTGGGCCGCATGCAGTCGCCGGACGAGACCGCCAACGTCGTGGTGTTCTTGGCCTCGGACGCGGCGTCGTTCGTGAGTGGCGAGTCGGTGCTGGTCACCGGCGGCGCCCGCTTTTGATCCCCGACCGGAGACGTTGACCCCGTGGACTACGCACCCGACCTCGCCTCGGCGCTCGACCTCGAGCGGCTCGATCTCGACCTGTTCCGCGCCCGCAACACCGAATCGGCTCGCGAGCGCCCGGCGCTCTACGGCGGTCAGGTGTGCGCCCAAGCGCTCATGGCGGCCTCCCTGACGGTGGGGGAGGACCGGCTGCCGCACTCGTTGCACGGCTACTTCCTGCGACCCGGCCTGGTGGACCGCCCGGTGGTGCTGCGCGTCGACCGCGACCGTGACGGTCGGTCGTTCTCGGCCCGTCACGTCGCCGCCGTCCAGGACGGAGAGGTGATCTTCTCGATGCTGGCGTCGTTCCAGACCGGTGCCGACCCCGCGGTCTTCGCCGACGTCGTGGCCCCCGACGAGCCGATCACCCACGTTCCGGGGCCCGACGACTGTGGGGAGTTCGGCAACGACGTGGTGCTCGACCTCCGGCAGGTCACCATGACCGAGGTGGTCGACGGGCGCCAGCTCTACACCGACACGCTGTGGGTCCGCTCGGCGGCGCCGTTGCCCGACGACCCGGTCGTGCAGGCGTGCGCGCTGGCGTACGTCTCGGACCTCGGGACCGGGTTCGGCCGGGTCGTGCTGCCCACCCGGGGCAACGGCGGACCCAGCATCGACCACGGGTTCTGGTTCCACGCTCCGGTGCGGGTCGACGACTGGCTCCTGATGGAACTGGTGCCGTGGAAGGCGACCTTGGGTCGGGGCACGTACCGCGGCACGATCCGCAGCCGGGCCGGGAGCGTCGCCGGTGTGATCGCCCAGGAGCACATCTTGCACCCCGACGGGATCAACCGGCGATGAGCACGGAGCGCTTCGCCGACCGGGTCGCGATCGTCACCGGCGGAGGATCGGGGATGGGTCGCGCCACGGTCCTCGGCTTCGTCCGCGACGGTGGCCGGACCGTGGTGCTCGACCTCGAGGCCGACCGCGCGCACGCGGTGGTGGAGGAAGTTGCCGCCGCGGGAGGGCACGCAGTCGCGGTGGCGGGCGACGTCGCCGACGACGCCGTGCTCGACGCCGCCGTGGCGGCCGCCCAGGGTCTGGCCGGCGGCGCGGGCATCGACGTGCTGGTCAACTGTGCGGGGTTCGGGGGTGGGCGCGCGGCCTTCGACAGCTTCGACCCGGAGATCTGGGCGCGCCAGTTCGCCGTCAACGTGAGCGGTCCCTTCCAACTGATCGGGCGGGTGATCGGTCCGATGGCGGAGCGCGGACGCGGCGCGATCGTCAACGTGAGCTCGTCGGCCGGGTTGGTGGGCGAGCCGGGGATCTACGGCTACTCGGCGTCGAAGGCGGCGGTGGTCAACCTCACCCGGGCGATCGCCCTGCACTATGCGGATCGGGGGGTGCGGGTGAACTGCGTCGCCCCCGGGGTCACCGACACGCCGTTCCTGGCCAACGTCCGGTCGGCGCCCGACGCCGATGAGCTGCTCGCCCGGTACGCGGCCATGATGCCGATCGGGCGGCTGGCGCGCGCCGAGGAGGTCGCCGAGGCGATCCTGTTCCTGGCCTCCGACGCCGCGAGTTTCTGCGTTGGCGCGGTCCTGGCGGTCGACGGGGGCTGGACGGCGGGCTGAGCCCTGCTGGAGGACCGCCCGGCGGGCCCGGCAGGCCCGGACCAGGCGCGGCGTGGCAAGCCCCGGCCCGGCGTGGCAGGCTCGGGTCCATGACGAGCGATCCGAACTCCCCGACCGACGCCCCGCCCGATTCCCAGGTCGGCACCGATCCCGACGACTTCGACCCCTTCGCCGCCTTCGACGCCGCGGCCGGGGTGGGCACGGTCCGGGACCCGCACGCGGTCTGGGCGGCCCGGCGGGCCGAGACGCCCGTGCACGACGGCCACATGGAGTCCATGTTCGGGATCGAGGGGATCGAGTCGGCCATGGCGGCCGGGGGACCGCCGCCGTTCACCGCCCTGTCGTTCGAGGCGGTCCAGACGATGCTGCGCGACGGCGAGACGTTCTCCTCCTCGGGTTACGCGAACACGATCGGGCTGGTGTTCGGGCACTCCATCCTCGAGATGGACGAACCGGAGCACCACGCCTACCGCGCCCTGATCCAACAGGCGTTCACCCGCAAGGCGATGGAGGACTGGCAGGTCGACATCGTCGCGCCCATCGTCGATCGGCACGTCGCGGCGTTCCGCGAGCGCGGCCGCGCCGACCTCGTGGGGGAATTGCTGTTCCCGTTCCCGGTCGCCGTGATCGCCGACATGATCGGGCTCCCGGCGTCGGACCTGCCTGCGTTCCACCGCAAGGCGGTCGAGGTGATCTCCATCGCCTCCGACATCGAACGGGGCCTGGTCGCGGCCCAGTGGCTGTACGACTTCTTCCAGGGGATCATCACGCAGCGGCGCGAGGCCCCCGAGAAGGACCTCATCAGCGTCTTGGCCCTGGCCGAACTCGACGGGCAGCACCTCACCGACGACGAGATCATCGCGTTCCTCCGCCTGCTGCTCCCGGCCGGCGCCGAGACCACCTACCGGTCCTCGAGCAACCTGATGTTCGGGTTGCTCTCGAACCCCGACCAGCTCGAGGCCCTCCGGGCGGACCGGTCCCTCATGCCCCAGGCGATCGAGGAGGGCGTCCGGTGGGAGCCGCCACTCACGATCATCGGCCGGACCACGTCGCGCGACACCGTGCTCGAGGGCGTGGCGATCCCGGCCGGGTCGCCCGTCACCGCCTGCATGGCCGCGGCGAACCGCGACCCGTCGCGGTGGGACCGACCCGAGCAGTTCCACCTCTTCCGTGAGCCCAAGCAGCACCTGTCGTTCGCCTTCGGTCCGCACATGTGCCTCGGGATGCACCTGGCCCGCATGGAGACCACCACCGTGGTCAACGCGATCCTCGACCTGCCCAACGTGCGTCTCGACCCGGCGGTCGACGACGTCCACGTGAGCGGTCTGGCCTTCCGGGCTCCGGCGGCCCTGCCGGTCCTGTTCGACTGACCCGAGCCCACCGGGCTCAGGGGGCGGTGACCGACGAGCCGCGGGCGTGAGAGCGGTCGGACCACTCCGGCGGCGGAGGGTCCGAGGCCCGCGGGCCGGCACCGAAGAGGCGGGGGAGTTCGGCGCGCAGGTCGCCGACCGTCCAGCCGCGGTCGGCGCGCTGGAGCGTTTCGGCCGGGACGAACGTCAGGAGGTGGTTGATCCGCCCGCCGCTGACCTGGAAGGCCTGGCCGCTGAGCCAGCCCGCGTCGGGTGACGCGAGGTAGCAGACCAACTCGGCGACGTGCACCGGGCTGGTGGCGTCGAAGGGGGTGTCCTCGGTCGCGGTGCGGGCCATGCGCCACCCCACGGCGGCGAGCCGCGTGAGCGCGCCGGGGAGGATCGTGTTGACGGTGACGCCGTAGGGGGCGAGTTCGGTCGCGATCGCCTCACTGAACGCGAGGATCCCGGCCTTGGCGGCCACGTAGTTCGACTGCCCGGCACCACCGAGGGGTAAGAGACCGGTCGAGGTGTTGATCACCCGCCCGAATCCGCCGCGTCCGGCCTTGGACTCGCTGCGCCACCACCGGGCGGCCGGCGCCGTGACCGCGAAGGTGCCCCGGAGGTGGACGCGTACGACGTCGTCCCACTCGTCGGGGGCGAGGTTGAACACCATGCGCGGTCGACCGATCCCGGCGTTGTTGACCACGATGTCGAGCCGGCCCCACCCGTCGAGGGCCCGCTGCACGACGGCCTCGCCGCCGTCGGTGGTCGAGATGTCGGACGTGTCGACCACCGCCTCGCCCCCCGCCTCGACGATCTCGCGCACGGTCTCCTCGGCGGGGGTCTCGCCGAGGTCGGTGCCGTCGGCGGCCACCCCGAGGTCGTTGACCACGACCGTGGCCCCGTAGGCCGCGAGCCGCAGCGCCTCGGCGCGCCCGATGCCCCGGCCGCTGCCCGTCACGAGGGCGACCCGCCCGTCGAGCGGGCGCGCCTCACCGGCGGCGGCCGAGATCGGTGGGCGGACGTGGGCGTCGGAGGTGGTCATGCGGAGGTCGGCTTTCTCTGCGAGCATGGGCGGACGCCGGGACCGTACCGGGGGACGGGGGGAGCAAGCACATGTCCGAATTGCGCTGGCAGGTGGGCGACGCCGCGGTGACGCGGGTCGTGGAGCGGGAGGCGGCGATCCCCGGCGGTGGGTTCATCCCGGGGGCCACCCCCGAGGTGCTCGAGCGTCACCGGGAGTGGCTCGCGCCCTGGTCGGTCGACGAGGAGGGGAGGCTGGGCCTCTCGATCCACGCACTCTGCGTGGAGGTCGACGGGCGCAAGATCATCGTCGACACCTGCGTCGGTCCCCACGAGCTGCCCGGGATGTTCTCGTTCATGCAGGACGACGGAGCGTTCCTGACGGCCCTCGCCGACGCCGGGTTCGCCCGAGAGACGATCGACACGGTGATCTGCACCCACCTGCACTTCGACCACGTCGGCTGGAACACGATGCGCGTCGACGGTGCTCTCGTGCCCACGTTCCCCAACGCCCGCTACGTGATCGCGCGTCCCGAGTTCGAGCACTGGAGCGCCGCCACCGCCGAGACCCGGGCCCACGCCACGGCCCTGACCATCGACGAGGCGGTCATGCCCCTGTTCGACTTCGGGGTGGTCGACCTGGTCGCGACCGACCATCGCGTCAGCGACTCCGTGGCCCTCTTCCCCACCCACGGTCATACGCCGGGCCACGTCTCGGTGCGGATCGAGTCGGCCGGGGCGGCGGCGATCATCACCGGCGACTGCGTGCACCACCCGGTGCAGCTCGCCGAGCCGGCGTGCGCCACCGACGTCGACCACGACCCCGTCGCCTCGACCCAGACCCGGCGCGACCTGATCGCGGCGGCACTCGACCGGGGCGTGCTGGTCATCGGAACGCACTTCCCGCCCCCGACCGCCGGGCACATCGTGACCACGCCCGACGGCCCGCGGTTCCGCCCGCTCGGATGAGCGATCCGAGCCCGCGGCCCGGACCTGCGCCGGGCCCACTGGGGTCGTGGCGGCGCGCTCTGGGGTGGTCGGTGGTCGTGCTCGCGGTCGCGTTGGCGGTCAGTGGTGCCGTCGAGTTCTTCGCCTACCACCCCCTCGCCACGACCGTGCCGCTCGGTTTCCAGCGGGTCCACCGGATTGCCGGGACGCTCTTCGGGCTGGTGGCGGCGGCCTGGTGCTTCGTGGCGGTCGTCGACGCCCGGCGGCACGGGGTGCGCGCCCGGGTGGGACCGCTGCTGGCCTTCCTCGTGGCCGCCGCCGCGACCTGGGTGGCCTGGTCGACCGGGCCGGTGCTGGCCTGGGACCAGGTGGCGCTGTGGGCCGTCATGACCGGGACCCACGTCGAAGGGGTGCTCCTCGGGGGTCTGCCGGTCAAGTTCGTGATCGTCGACCATCGCGAGTACACGGTCGGGTCGTTCCGACAGGCCGCGTGGGTCCACTCGGTGGTCGCGCCCGCGCTCGGCTTCGTCGCCCTGGCGGCACTCGGCCGGCTGCTCTCACCTGCCCGCCGGTCGCGGCGCCCCGGGGTCGCTGCGTCCTGAGGTCGGGGCTCAGCCGACGTCGAGGGCGCCGGACCGTCCGTGCCGGGCGAACGCCGCGAGCAGCGCCGAACGGTCGGCCCCGGTCATCGGCTGGAGCGGCTGGCCCTTCGCGGGACGCCACGAGACGGCGTCGGTGGTGTCCCAGCGTTCGCGACGCAACTGGCGCTTCAGGGGCTTCTGGCTCTCCGTGACGGGGAGCTCGGTGGTGACGCGCACGTACCGGGGCGCCCACTTCGTCCCGAGGTCGGACTGGGCGGCGAGGAAGGCGTCGAACTCGGCCGGGTCGAAGTCGGCGGGGTCGCGCACCAACAGGGTCGCCATCACCTGGTCGCCGACCTCTTCGTCGGGCACGGCGTACACCGCGGCGAGCACCACGGCCGGGTGCCGGGCCAGGATCCGCTCGATGGGGGCGGCCGCGAAGTTCTCGCCGTCGACCCGGAGCCACTCGAAGTCCCGTCCGCCGAAGTAGACCCAGCCAGCGTCGTCGCGGTATCCGAGGTCGCCGCTCCAGTACCAGCCGTGGCGGATGCGCTGGGAGTTGGCGTCGTCGTTGTGGTAGTAGCCCTCGAAGCTGGCGGCGCCCCGCTGGTTGACGATCTCGCCGATGCACTCGTCGGGGTTCAGCAGCCGTCCGTCGGCGTCGAAGTGCGCGCGCGGCATCTCCTCGAGCGTCTCGGGGTCGAGGATGACGAGGCCGTCGGTGGCCGCGCCGAGTGCCCCCTTGGGCATGTCGGGAGCACGGGAGATCGCCGCACCCCCCTCGGTCGATCCGTAACTGTCGGAGACGCGGCACCCGAACCGGCGGGCGAACCGTTCGATGTCGAGGTCGGCGGCCTCGTTCCCGAAGGCGATCTCCAACGGGTTGTCGGCGTCGTCGGGCTGCTCGGGCGTGGCGAGGATGTACGAGAGCGGCTTGCCGACGTAGTTGAAGTAGGTGACCCCGTGGGCCCGCACGTCGGGGAGGAAGTTCGAAGCCGAGAACCGGCGCCGGACCACGACCCGGCCGCCGGTGACCAGCCACGGGACGAAGTTGGTGATGACCGCGTTCGAGTGGAACATGGGCATCATCATGTAGAAGGTGGTGTGGGGGCCGAGGGCCAGGTTGCCGGAGAGGTACGAGCCCTGGCGGACGAGGCGGCGCTGCGAGAGGATGCACGCCTTGGGCGCACCGCTGGTCCCCGAGGTGAACAGCAGGAGGAACGTCCCGGTGCCCTCGGCCGCCGTGGCGGGCAGGGGGGCGTCGGCGAACGGCGCGAGGACCGCGGCGGACGCCGGATCGTCGGTCACGATGACGCGATCGGTGGCCGGGCCGAGGTCGAGGCCGGCGAGCAACTCGAGGTTGGTGGACTCGGTGACGATCACCTGGCAGTCGGTGAAGGTGATGTCACGGGCCAACTCGGCGCCCCGTCGCGTCGGGTTGATGCCGACGGCCACGGCGTCGAGGAGCGCGGCCGCGCCCAGCCAGAAGTAGAACTCGGGCGTGTTGTCGAGCAGGATGCCCACGTGCGGTGGCACCCCCGGCGGGAGCGTCGCGGCCAGGTACGCGGCCCGCTGGGCGCTCGCTCGGGCGACGTCGTCCCAGGTGTAGGTGGCGCCCTCGAAGACGATGGCCACACGGTCGTCGCCGAGGCGGCGGTGGACGGCCTCGGCGATGGTCTCGATCGGGGGAGTGGTCACGGCGGCTCCGGCTCGGGGGATCTCCGTCCCCGACGTTCTAGTCCAGGCCAGGCCCCGAGGCGCCGTCGGAGCGCGACCGGCCCCGTGTTGCCCGGGGGACCGGGAAGGTGCCACCCTCGTCGGTGATGGCCCCCGATCCCGTTTCCTCCGCCCCCCACGCTCCGGTCGGACGACTCGCGGGCAAGGTAGCCCTGGTCACCGGGGCCGCCCGGGGCCAGGGGGCGGCCGAGGCGCGCTGCTTCGTCGCCGAGGGCGCCCAGGTGCTGTGCACCGACGTGCTCGACGACGAGGTCGCCGCCGTGGCCGCCTCGATCGGTGAGCGGGCGGTGGCCCGGCACCTCGACGTGACCTCCGACGACGATTGGCGGGCTGCGGTCGCCGAGGTGCATCGGCGGTGGGGAGCCCTGCACGTGCTCGTCGCCAACGCCGGGGTGTTCACGCGGGCGTCGCGTATCGCGTCCACCCCCACCGATGAGTACGAGCGGGTGATCGCGATCAACCAGGTGGGGTGCTACCGAGCGTTGCACCACTGCGTGCCCCTGATGACCGAGAGCGGTGGTGGTGCGATCACGTTGGTGTCGTCGGTCAACGGGCTGCAGGGGTCCCAGGGCTCGGCCGCCTACACGTCGAGCAAGTTCGCCCTGCGGGGGCTGGCCAAGGTCGCGGCCCTCGAGCTCGGGCCGGTCGGCATCCGGGTCAACTCGTTGCACCCCGGAGCGATCGACACCTTCATGATCTCGCCCGAGGCCTTCGGCGGGCGCGACCCGCGACCCCGGCTCGGAGCGGGTCTCCCGCTCGGGCGGGTCGGCACCGCCGAGGAGGTCGCCGAGATGGTCTGCTGGCTCTCGTCGGACGCCGCTTCGTACTGCACGGGCGCCGAGTTCGTGGTCGACGGGGGCATGACCGCGGGGCCGTTCGTATCGGCGGCGACGGGCTCCGACCGATGAGCGCGGTGCGCTTCGACGACCGGGTGGTCGTGGTCACCGGCGCCGGACGCAACCTCGGACGCCGCTACGCCCTCGACCTCGCCGCCCGGGGCGCCCAGGTGGTGGTCAACGACCTGGGTGTGGTCCTCTCCGACACCGACGGCACCGGTGTCCCGCCGCCGCGCAATCCCGCGTTCGACGTCGTCGACGAGATCACGGCCGCCGGTGGGGTGGCGGTGGCCAACACCGACAGCGTGAGCGATCCTGGAGGGGCCGACGCCCTGGTGCGGGCGGCGCTCGACGCCTTCGGCCGGCTCGACGCGGTGATCAACAACGCCGGGGTGGTCCGCCAGGCGCCGGTCGGTGAGCAGACCGCCGCGGTCTACGGCCCGGTCGTCGCCTCGCAGATCCACGGGCACCTCGAGGTGACCCGGGCCGCCTGGCCGGCGCTGGTGGAGTCCGGGAAGGGCCGCATCCTCAACGTGT
>JBAXBB010000100.1:0-10299 GCA_037142235.1 Actinomycetes bacterium | reverse complement strand
GGTGGTCGTGGCGGTCCCGGTGGTGGTCCGGGCGGCGGTCCCGGTGGTCCCCCCGGCCGTGGACGTCCCGGCCCGCAGGGTCAGCGGCCGCGGCGCAAGAAGCGGCGCAACCGCAATTTCGAGGACCTCGGTCCGGCGTCGCGCGTGGAGTTCACCCCGCAGGACGCGCCCATCCCCGAGGGTGAGGTTGTCATCCCGCGCGGCATCACGCTGCAGGAGTACGCACCGAAGCTGAACCGCACCACCGCCGACCTCGTACGCATCCTCTTCGACGCCGGCGAGATGGTCACCGGAACGCAGTCGCTCGCCGACGAGATGATCGAGCTCATCGCCGAGTCCCTCGGTGCCGAGGTGCTCCTGGTCGAGCCCGGCCAGGAGGCCGAGCTCGAGCTGCAGGCGATGTTCGGCGACGACGACGACGACGACGAGACGCTCCTGCTGGCGCGTCCGCCGGTCGTGACGGTCATGGGCCACGTGGACCACGGCAAGACGACGCTCCTCGACCACATCCGGTCGGCCAACGTCGTCGCCGGCGAGGCGGGTGGGATCACCCAGCACATCGGGGCCTACCAGGTGGAGAAGAACGACCGCCTCATCACCTTCATCGACACGCCGGGTCACGAGGCCTTCACCGCCATGCGGGCGCGAGGCGCCCAGGCCACCGACGTGGCCGTGCTGGTCGTGGCCGCCGACGACGGTGTGATGCCCCAGACCGTGGAGGCCATCAACCACGCCCGGGCGGCCGAGGTGCCCATCGTCGTGGCGATCACGAAGTGCGACCGCGAGGACGCCAACCCCGACCGGGTCCGTCAGCAGTTGGTCGAGCAGGAACTGGTCCCCGAAGAGTGGGGTGGTGAGACCATCGTCAACGAGGTCGCCGCGACCACTGGCATGGGGGTCGACGAGCTCTTGGAAGCCATCCTCTTGGTGGCCGACGTCGAGGAGCTCGGGGCCAACCCCGACGCTCCGGCCCGCGCGTTCGTGCTCGAGTCGAATCTCGACCCCGGACGCGGCCCGGTCGTCACGGCCCTGATCGAGCGAGGCACGCTGCGCGTCGGCGAGACCATCGTCGCCGGTGGGGGCTGGGGTCGGGTGCGCGCGATGTTCGACGACCACGGACAGGCGATCACCGAGGCCGGCCCCTCGATGCCGGTGGCGGTGCTCGGTCTCGACGAAGTGCCGCTCGCCGGCGACGAACTGCGGGTGGCGCCCACGGAGAAGGTCGCCCGGACCGTCGCCGAAGCCCGGTCGCGCCGGCGTCGGACGGCGAACCTGTCGCACCCGATGGCGCTCGCCGGAGGTGCCCGCCTCGAGGACATCTTCGCGATGGTCCAGCGCGGCGAGGTGGCCACGCTCAACCTCGTGCTCAAGGCCGACGTCCACGGCTCGCTCGAGGCCGTCACCGACGCGCTGCGCAAGCTCGACCACGAGCACGAAGAGGTGCGCCTCTCGTTCGTGCTGCGGGGCGTGGGCGGCATCACCGAGTCCGACGTCAACCTGGCGGCAGTCTCCAACGCCACGGTGGTCGGCTTCAACGTCCGCCCGGACCGCAAGGCCCGCCAGCTCGCCGAGACCGAGAAGGTGGAGCTGCGGCTCTACGAGGTCATCTACAAGGTGCTCGAGGACATCAACTCGGCACTGCTCGGCATGCTCCAGCCCGAGTTCGAGGAAGTGGTCACCGGCGACGCCGAGGTGCGCGAGGTCTTCTCCGTGCCCCGGATCGGCCGGGTGGCCGGGTGCTACGTGCTCAACGGCACGATCACCCGTGGTTCTCGGGTCCGGTTCCTGCGCGACGGAGTCGTCATCTGGAACGGTTCGATCTCGTCGCTGAAGCGCTTCAAGGAGGACGCCCGCGAGGTGCAGTCCGGCTTCGAGTGCGGCATCGGCCTCTCCGACTTCCAGGACCTCAAGCCCGGCGACGTCATCGAGACCTACGAGCTCAAGGAGATCCCGCGGGGCTGATCGGTCGGGTCAGCCCCGCCGGCTCCGGGCGCGTGAGCGCGTGCCGGAGCGGCTCAGAGCCGATCAGAGCGAGCGGGGGCGGTTGACGAACCGCTTCTCCACGGGCGACCAGAACCAACCACCGCCGGCCTTCGAGCCTCCGTCGACGGGGATGTTGTGGCCGGTCACGAACGCCGACAGGTCGGACGCCAGGAACAGGGCCACGCGGGCCTGGTCCTCGGGCCAGCCCACCCGCCCGACCGGCGCCCACGACTCCCACAGATGCTCGAGGCCCTGCCAGTTCGTGAGGTAGTCGACCTGGGGCGTCTGGGTGAGGTCGGGGCCGATCCCGTTGACCCGGATGCCGTGGCGGCCCATGGCCACCGCGAGGTCGGTGGAGAAGGCGGCCACCGCTGCCTTCATGGCGCCGTAGACCGGGTCGCCCGGGTACCCGCGCATCCCTTCGACCGAGTGCACGTTGACGATCGAGCCCCCGCCCCCGGCGATCATCGGGTCGAGGAACGCACGGGTCACGGCGAACACGTGGCCCAGGTTGATGTCGTACATGGCCCGCCAGGACTCGGGCGTGGACTGGCGGAACCGGGCGATGGGCCGGTAGTCGCCGACGTTGTTGACCAGGATCTGCACGTGGGCGTGCTCGGCGAGCACGGCGGCGGCGAAGCCTTCGACCGCCGCCGGATCGGTGACGTCACAGACGTGCGCCCGGATCCGCCCGCCCGCGGCCTCGACCTCGGCCTGGGTGGCCGAGGCGCGCTCGGGGTCGATCTCGGCGAACTCGACGACCGCACCGTGTTGGGCGAAGAGCCTCGCGATCGCGCCGCCGATGCCGACGCCACCGCCCGTGACGACCGCCACCTTGCCGTCGAGCAGCCGCGACCAGTCGTCGATGGCAGGGACGTTGCCGGGCACCTGGGCGCTCATGACGCCCGCTTCCAGTCGAGCAGGCTCTCCACCATCCCGGTCTCGATGTCGTAGACGAGCCCCACCACCCGCTCGATCGGCGTGAGATAGCGGGTGCCGGCGATCAGGTCGATGTCGTCGCGCAGAGCGCGTCCGTGGTCGTCTATGGGGAGGAATCCCACGTCGGCGCCGGTGATCTCGGTCAACTGCTCGTCGGTGACCCCGGCCAGACCGCACTGCGTGTGCTGCATCACCACGACGGTGTCGACGCCGAGCACGTGGCTCGACAGGGCCAGGCTGCGCAGCATGTCGTCGGTGATCCGTCCGCCGGCGTTGCGCATGACGTGCGCCTCACCGAGATGGAGCCCGAGCACGGCGAAGACGTCGATGCGGGCGTCCATGCAGGTGATGACGGCGATGCGGCGGGTGGGTCGGGCACCGGGCACCTGCTCGTGCTCATGGGTGGCCGCGTAGAGGTCGTTGGCCCTGAGCAGGTTGCGGACTTCGGACATGCGATTCCCAGGTTCGGCGGCGCCCGGATCCTAGGCTCTGCGCCCGAACGGGCGGCGTCCGGCGGTGGTGGCCCCGGTCCACCTCCAGGCCGGCACGGAACCGGTGAGGGTGACCGAGGGCTCGATCCGCTCCATGGACCGTGCCGGGGCGGCCGAGGGGACGCGGTCGAATTCGTGGTCCTGGCCGGGCCCGACGGGGCGACCGCGGGGGTGATCGGGGGCACCGGACGCTTGGTGGACGCGACCGGCGACGGCTTCTGCTCCGGGTTCCGCAAGGCCGCACTCGGCGGCTCGGCGGCTTGGTGGCTCGGTGGATCTCGACGGCGTCGTCCGTCTGACCCACACCTGACGTCTGGCCGCGTGCGCCGCCGGTCGACCGGAGCCGGAGTGAGCGCGCGCGTAGGATCAAGTTCTGGCAGCCGCCCGCCGATACTGGTGGGATCGTCGTCCGTCGTCCAGGAGCCACCGTGTCGCAGCCCTCCGGTCCGAAGCAGCCCAAGACCCCGCGCCGCGTGGTCGGTCTGGTCGCGATCGTGCTGGCCGTAGCGGTCGTCGGTCTCGTCGTGGCGTCGGGGAGCGGTTCCTCCGGCCCCGCCCGGGCCGAAGCCGATCGCGGCCAGGTCGCCCGGGGCGAAGCGGCCCGCGAGGAAGCCGCCCGCGAGGAAGCCGCCCGCGAGAAGGGAACCTCGCGAGCGGGCGCGCAGGCCGCCGGCCCGCAGGGTGCGGTCTCCCAGGCCTGGTCGGCCCAGCACGACACCTCGCCGCCGCTGAGCAGCCTGCCGCCCAAGTCCCCGCCGCGTGGCAACCGGATTGGTCCCGACGGTGAGCTCGAGGAGGGCAAGGTCAGAAAGGACATCCTCCCGCACCCCGCCGGGGGCGCCCCCGACCCCGCCGCCCAGACCGCGGGCTCCGGGCCCAGCACCTCGGCCCTCATCACCGGCTCGGGCTTCGACGGCCCGGGCAACGGCGTCTCCACGGTCCGCTATGCGCCGCCCGACCCCAACAGCGCAGTGGGCCCCACCTACATCGTGACGGTCGTCAACACCGACCTCGTCGTCCAGAACAAGAGCGGTGCGATCGTCTACGGCCCGGTCGGCACCAGCACGATCTGGTCCGGCTTCGCCGGCGCGTGTGGATCCACCAACGATGGCGACGCCGTGGTCCGCTACGACCGTGCGGCGGGGCGCTGGGTGATCACCCAGTTCGCGAACGCCGCCTCGTCCTCCGGTCCGTACTACGAGTGCATGGCGGTGAGCACCACGGGTGACCCCACCGGCAGCTGGAACCGCTACGCCTATTCGTTCGCCAACTTTCCCGACTACCCGAAGCTCTCCGTCTGGAGCGACGCCTACTACATCTCCTACAACCTGTTCGCCCCGGCCGGCGGCTGGGTCGGACCCCAGGTCTGCGCGATGGACCGCGCCGCGATGCTCGCGGGGAGCGCGGCGTCGCAGCAGTGCTTCTCGGCCTCCGCCTCCTACGGCGGTCTGCTGGTTGCCGACCTCGACGGACCCACGTCGCCTCCCACCGGCCAGGGGGTGCCGATCATCGGAATCACGGGCTCGTCGGCTTCTGCCCTCGCCACCTGGAACCTGAAGGTCGACTGGGCGACTCCGGGGAACTCGGTGCTCAGCGGCCCCACCGCCCTCACCGTCGGTGCGTTCACGCCCGCCTGCAACGGGGGCGCGTGCATCGCGCAGCCCAACACGACCAACCCGCTCGACTCGCTCGCCGACCGGCTGATGTACCGCTTCGCCTACCGCAACTTCGGTGACCACGAGTCGATGGTGGTGAGCCATTCGGTGACCTCGGGGGGTTCCAACGGGGTGCGGTGGTACGAGATCCGACGCAGCAACGGCGTGCTGTCGGTCTATCAGCAGGGGACGTACGTCCCCGACGCCACGTCGCGCTGGATGCCGAGCGTGGCCATGGACAAGGTCGGCAACATCGGCATCGGCTACTCGGCGTCGAGCAGCTCGGTCAAGCCCGGTCTGCGCGCCACCGGACGTCTGGTCGGCGACACGCTCGGGCAGATGACCCAACCCGAGGTGACCCTGGTGGCGGGCCTCGGCTCGCAGACCGGCAACCTGCAGCGGTGGGGTGACTACCAGTCCATGAACGTCGACCCCGCCGACGACTGCACGCTCTGGTTCACCGGCGAGTACCTGCCCGCCGACGGCTCGTTCAACTGGCGGACGCGCGTCGCGTCGTTCCAGTTGCCCGGCTGCTCCGGGCCGGTCGTGCCCGACTTCGGGATGACCGCATCACCCACCAGTGCCTCCATCAGCCCGGGGGCCTCGGCGGTCTCGACCATCGCGACCTCTACGGCCCAGGGCTCGGCCCAATCGGTCGCGTTGAGCGCCTCCGGACTGCCCGCCGGGGCCTCGGCCACCTTCAACCCGGCCTCGGTGACCTCGGGTGGATCGTCGACCCTCACGATCACCACCACGGCCGGCACGCCGGCGGGGTACTACCCGGTCACCATCACCGGCACCGGCTCCTCCGCCACGCACACCGCCTCGTTCACGCTGACGGTCGCGCAGCCCGACTTCACGATCGCCGTGAGCCCCACGAGTACGGCGCTGGGGCGGAGCTCGTCGGTGGCGGTGCAGGTCTCGACGGTCGCCATCGGGACCGCCCAGACCGTCGCGCTGAAGGCCACCGGGCTCCCGACCGGTGTCACCGCGACCTTCACGCCCGCATCGGTCACCGCCGGCTCGTCGGCGCAGCTCACACTCACCGCCAACGCCAACGCCGCGCTCGGGCCGGCCTCGGTGACCATCACCGGGACGAGCCCGGCGGCCACCCACACCGCGGCCCTCGCCGCGAAGGTCCTTACGAGCAACCCCGTGCTCAACCCTGGATTCGAGAAGGGCACCGGAACGACCTCCGCGCCGGTCCCCAACTGGACCAAGACGGGCACCGCCTCGGTCGTGAACACCACCCCGCACACCGGGGCGTACTCCGCCCGCGCCGGTTCGACCACGCGGACCAACGGTGACTCCACGATCGTCCAGTCGTTCACCGCGCCGACGGGTGCCTCCCAGCTGTCGTTCTGGTACCGGACCTCGTGTCCCGACCAGTTGCAGTTCGACTGGTCCACCGCCACGCTCAAGGACACCACCACGAACGTGAGCAGCATCATCTTGCCGAAGACCTGCACCAACACCGGGATCTGGAACCAGGTCTCGACGGTGGTCGTGGCCGGCCACAAGTACACGCTCACGCTGACCAGCCACGACGACAACTACGCCGTCGATCCCACCTACACCCAGTTCGACGACATCGTCGTCGGCTGACCCAGCCGGCCGGACCCGGGCCGATCGGCTGCAGTCGGAGGCGACCGACTCACGTGGTGGCGTCGAGTTCGTGGAGGAGATCGGCGGTGGCGCCCGGCGCGGTGACCATCATGTCGTGGCCGGCCGCGAGGTCGCGCACCACCCAGCCCGAGACCCGGGCCCGGGCGTAGGCGAGGTCGAGGCTCGGTAGCGACGGCTCGGTGTGGCGGACGTACGCGCACGGGATGCGGTCGAGGGTGTCGGGCGGGTAGGAGACCGGGTCGGTCGCGCACCGCAACGGGAAGTCGGTCAGGCGGATTCCCACCCAGTCGCGGGCCAGCGGCTCGGTGACCCCCCACTGGTCGAGGAAGATCGGGCTCGCCGGAACGCGCCAGCCGTCGCCGGACTCGGCCGCCAGCGCCCGGTAGCGCGCCGCGGTGGCGGGGGGCTCCACGTCGAGCAGGCACTCACCGGGTTCCACCACGAACGCACCGAGGAACGTGACCCGCGCGATCCGGCCGCTCTCGTGGACCACCGGACCCGCAAGGGTCCCGGCGTAGCTGTGGCAGACCAGGTGCACGTCGTGGAGCCCCTCGAACGCGAGCACACCGAGGAGGTCGTGGACATGGGTCTCGACCCCCACCTCCGGCGTGCAGAGGTGCGCGCGCTCACCCTGGCCGGTGAGGGTGGGGGTCAAGACCCGGTGACCGCGGGTGGTGAGGACGTCGGCGACGCTCCGCCAGCACCAGCCGCCGTGCATCGCGCCGTGCACGAGGACGAACGTGGACACGGTGTGAACGTAGCGGGCGCGCGTTCGGGGTAGCCTTCGCGGGTGCAGGCCGACGCGTGCGGCGACGAGTCGGATGCCGGTCCTCGGCGGCCCTCGGTCGCGGTGGTGGTGCCCGGACGCAACGACGCCCACCTGATCGGGGAGCAGCTCGAGGCGCTGGCGCCCCAGGTCGAGGCGCTCGGTGGTGAGATCGTGGTGGTCGACGACGCCTCGGTCGACGGCAGCGGCAACGTCGCCGCCGCCTGGGCCGCCGCGCGTCCCGAGGTGGCCTGCACCGTGCTGGCATCATCGCAACGGCGGTTCGGCAACGCGTCGCGCAATGCCGGGGTGCTGGCTTCTTCGGCGCCGGTGCTGGCGTTCGCCGACGGCGACGACCTCGTGGCCGACGGGTGGCTGGCGGCGCTGACCGGGGCCGTGGCCCCCGGGGTGATCGCGACGGGCCGCGCGCTCGACCCGCGGAGCGGTTCGGTCAACCCACCGCCCGGCTTCTACGGGATCGATCTCGCTACGGTGTTCGGCGGTTCCATGGCCTTCGAGCGGACGCTCTTCGACGCGGTGGGCGGCTTCGACGAGCGGATCGAGGACGGAGGGACCGAGACGGAGTGGGCCTTCGCGGCGCAGATGCTCCATGGGGCGCGGGTGGTGGTGGTGCCCGACGCCGCGATCCGCTACCACCAGCCCCTCGATCGGGCCGACCAGCGGCGCCGGTCCGTGCGCCAGCAGCGGGGGCACGCCGTGATCGCCCGTCGACTGGCGGCCGGCGGTATCCGGATAGCCGCCTTCACGGTGCCCGGCGCGCTCCGATCGCTGGGTGCGGCCGCGGTCCGAACGGTCGCGGGCGGTGGGCGGGGTCGGGCGGCCGAAGTCGACCGGATGGTCGTGGCCCTGGCCGCACTGGGCTGGTCGGCACGGATGGCGGTGGTGACTCCCGAGCCCCTCCGGGCCGATCCGGGGCGCTCGGCGGCGCACTACACGGTGCGCCACCCGCGCTGACGAGCGCCGTCCGGGTGCCGCGAGGTGGCCGCGAGGTGGCCGCGAGGTGGCCCGCGCCGATCAGGCTCCGAGGCGGTAGCAGCGCAGGCTGGAGTCGCCGTAGTTGGTGACGGCCAGCCACCGCCCGTCGGGAGAGGTCGCGCACCCGTGCGGCAGGCGCAGCCCGCCCGCCGCCCACCCGATCCGGGCGTCGAGGGATCCCACGGCCCCGGTGGCCGGGTCGACCCGGCAGATCAGGACCTGGTCGCCGGGCTGGTCGGTGATGGCGAGGCGCTCGCCGTCGGGGAACCAGGTGACGTCCTCGATCGCCTGGAGGTTCCACGCCGTGGGGGCGCGGCCGACCACCTCCCCGATCGCGCCGGTCTCGGGGTCGTGGGTCCGGATCTCCAGGAGGGCATCGACCCCGAGCGGCGTGGCCGATCGGGTTGCGTTCTGCCCGTATCCGATCGCGAGGAGGCGTCCGTCGGGTGAGAACGACAGCCCCTTCGGGGGTGCCGCGACGTCCATGGTGGTGCGCCGCGGGGTCCCGAGCGTGCAGGTCCGGGATCCGGGCTCGGCCGAGAACGCCGCGGTCCGGATCCCGCCCTTGGCGTCGATCGCGGTGAACAGCACCGAGTGGCCGTCGCGCGAGAACTCCACGGCGTGCATGTGGTGGTCGCCGTCGAGGGCGACCCGGGCCACCGCTTCGGGCTGCGGATCGCCACTGACCGGATCGATCGGGTGGATGGAGCACCGGCCGAACGTGCTGTCGGTGACGGCGAGCCACGCGCCGTCGGGGGACACCGCCAGGTTCGTGATCTGACCAAGGGCTTCGGGGTCGCGGATCGTCGTTCGGCGGCGGATGCGGGGTGAGGTTCCGGTGTCGTCGAAGCTGTACGACACCAGCGCGCAGGCCAGCAGGTGCCCGGTGACGAAGCGGTCGGGTCGGGTCCAGACGACCCCGGTGCACGAGGCGTACCGCCGGCGGCCGAGGGCGAAGAGCGGCTCGAGGCCCCGGGCGGCGAGGGAGCGCGGGCTCAGGTCGGGTTCCACGACCACGGCGCCCGGGCCGGCCGGCGAACGCGACCGATCGAGGAGGTAGCCCGGCGCCCGGCGCAGTGGGTGGGTCAGGCCACCGACCGTGGCGACCGCCGTCCGTGAGCGGGCCACGGCCGAGGCCCGTGCTCGCCCGAGCAGGCTGTTCGTCATCGTCGCATCCTGACCGGAACCGTTCGCCTCATCAAGCCTCGAGAGCAAGGCGGCGACCGCCGTCGGCGATCCGCAGGGCGACCTCGCCCTGGAGGATCCGGAGCAGGGGTGCCCCGGCGAGCGTGGCGCGCCACCCGTGGTCGAGTCGGCTGGGGCGCCCGTAGACCAGGTTGGTGACGTCGTCGCGGGTGGCGAGGAGCTTCGGGTCGAGCTGCTCGGTCGCGGCGAGGGTGCCGGCCCAGGCGGCGAGGATCACCACCGCGCCTTCTCGGTCGGCGCGCTCGTCGTTGCGGGGCGGGCGGCGGATCTGCTCCGGCGTGAGGGCCCGACCCGACTCGATCGCCCCGAGGAGCTCGCGCACCACGTCGGCCTTGAGTCCGTTCGCGCCCCGGAGCTGGCCGACCTGGTCGGCGTTGCGCGGGGGCTTGGAGACGATGGCCGCGAGCGCGAGGTCGGAGAGCACGAAGCGGGCGGGGATGTCGACGCGCTGGGCGCGGCGCTCCCGCCAGGCCGTCACCGACTGCGCGATGCCGGCGTGCTCGTCCTTGAGCGAGCGCGCCCCCTTGACCTTCCACCAGGACGTGTCGGGGTCGTCGCCCCGGGTCGCGAGGCGCAGCTCCTCGCACTCGTCGACCGCCCAGGCCTCCCGGCCGCGTTCGGCGAGCCGGGCGCGCAG
>JBAXBB010000099.1:0-10330 GCA_037142235.1 Actinomycetes bacterium | reverse complement strand
CGGCGCTCGCCGCTGCCGCACCCTGGTGCCCGGTCGCGGTCATCCGTGATCTCGAGGCCGTCGAGTCGCGCTGTCGACTCGGTGCACCCTTCGCAGTGGCTCTGGCGCACCTCACCGAGGCGGTCGCTCCGTTCCGGACTCTGGCGGAGGTCCTCGCCCTCACCGACCACGACGGCGCCCCTGCGGCCGACCGACTCGCCGCACTGGCCGTCGACGCCCGGGCCGAGCTCCGACGCCGGGCCGAGGCTCACGCCCGCCGGCTCACCGTTCGCCTGCTCTTCCCTCTCGTCTTCCTCGTACTCCCCGCGTTCGGCCTGCTCACGGTGGTACCCACGCTGTCGGCCGGCCTCCGCGGGATCTGAACCTACGAACGGAGGATCCGATGCAGACGATCGAGTGTGGTGAAGGCCGACGTGGAACCCGTTGGGGTCGGCGGGTGTGGGCCCGGGTGCGGCACCGGCTGGGCGAGTGCCGCGAGGCCTGGAGTGCCGAACGCGGTCAGACGACCGCCGAGTACGCACTGGTCATCCTCGGCGCAGCCGCGTTGGGGACCCTCCTCATCGCGTGGGCCACGAAGAGCGACGCAGTGGGTCGGCTCTTCGACGCCGTCGTGACGAAGATCCTGCCGTGAGCCGGGGCCGCGATCGTGCGGCTGCTCGTGCGGCTGCTCGCGCCGCCGACGGCCAGGCGACGGTCGAGTTCGCGCTCGTGCTCCCGTTGGTGGTGTTCTCGATGCTCGCGATCATCCAGGTCGGGCTGCTCGTGCGCGACCGGGTGGCGGTGGAGCACGCCGCGCGCGAGGGCGCCCGGGCCGCCAGCCTCGACCCCGATCCCGGAGCGGCGCGCGTCGCGGCTCGGCGTGTGCTGGCGGGAGTCGAGGTCGACGTCGACGCGCGTCCGGCGGTCGGCGGGCCGATCGGCGTCGACGTCCGCTACCACTGCGTCACGGCCGTGCCGGTGGTCGGGGCGTTCTTCCCCGACCCCGACTTCCACGCTCGCGCGGTGATGCGGGTCGAGCGGTGACGGGGTCCGGTCGGTGAGCGAGCGTGGTGCGGCCGCGGTGGCCCTCATGGCGGTCGCGGCGGTGGGGTTCGTGCTGGCCCTCGGTCTGGCTCGGGTCGGGGTGGCGTTGGTCGCCCACGCCCGGGCCCGCACCGCGGCCGACGCCGGAGCGTTGGCGGCGGCCGAGGGCCTCGCCCTGGGGGCCGACCCGGCGACCGCCGCCGCCGAGGCAGCGGCCGCCGCCCACGACGACGGGGCCGCCCGCACGACCTGCGCCTGTGCCGGACCCCGGGTCGTGGTCGATGTCGAGGTCGACGTCCCGGTGCTCGGGCGCGTGGCCCGGGCCCGGGCCGCGGCCGAGGTCAGGGGAGTGGTCGTGCCCGCGCCCTGACCCGGATGCGGATCGCGGCGACCTCGGCGCCGTGGCATGATCCGCGGGTCGGCGATGGACCGACGCCGAGGTGGCGAGAGGAGACGGCCGGTGAAGGTCGCGCAGCACGATCACGGCGAGATCCGCATCGAGGAGGTCGCGACCCCGGCCCCCGGCCCCGACGAGGCGCTCGTCCGGATCTCCACGGCGGGCGTCTGCCACTCCGACCTCCATCTGGTGCGGGGCGACTGGGAGTACACGGCTCGGACCGGGCCGATCGGACACGAGGCCATCGGGGTGGTGGAGGCGCTCGGGCCCGGGGCCGAGCGCTTCGCGGCGGTCGGCGACCGCGTGATCCTGGGACTCGGAGGCATGGGTGGCGGTGACTGGTGCGGCGCCTGTGAGTCGTGCTTGCGCGGATCGACCCAGACCTGCACCCAGGCGGTGGGGATCATGGGGGTCTTCGCCGAGTACTACGTGACCTTGGCCAAGGGGCTCGTCGTGCTCCCCGACTCCGTGGGCGACCACGAGGCGCCGCTCGCCTGCGGCGGGCTCACCGCCTACGGCGCGGTGCGCAAGCTGGCCAAGTTCGGGGTGCGACCGGGTCAACCCGTGGCCGTGATCGGCGCAGCCGGTGGACTGGGTCACTACGCGGTGCAGATCGCGAACGAGTTCGGCTACCGGGTGCTGGGCGTCGACGTCGGGGCCGACCGCCTCGCCTTCGTCGAGTCACTGGGAGCCGAGTTGGCGGTGGAGCCCCTCGAGGCGGTGGAGGTCGCCCAGCGCGAGTTCGGCGGCGTGGCGGCGTGCCTGGTGTTCTCGGCGCGGATGGCCGGGTTCCAGCTCGGATTCCAGGTGCTGCGGCGCAGCGGCCTGTTCGTCGCGGTGGCGTTGCTCCCCTCGAGCGAAGGCAAGCTGGAGATCGATCCGTTCCAGATGTTCATCCGCGACCCCACGATCGTGTACTCGGCGGTCGGCAACGTCCAGGACATGCGTGACGTTGTCGACCTCGTGGCGCGCGGCAAGCTCCGCAGTCACATCGGTCGTACGGGGGGGCTCGCCGACCTCGCCGACGTCTTCGACGACCTCGAGGCGAGTCGCTACCTGGGGCGCGCGGTCATCGAGATCGGCGGCTGAGTCAGCGCCCGAGCGCGGGTTCGATCGTCACGGCGATCGCAGCCGCCGTCGGGTCGGAGAGCGTCTGCACGGCCGCGGCGGCGTCGGCCAGTCCGAACGAATGCGTCAGGAACCGCTCGGTGGGGACGGCGCCCGACTCGAGGAGGGTGATCGCGGCCGCGAACCCCGCCGCGTCCACTGCCCGGACGCCCCGGACCGTGAGCCGGCGTAGGGCGATGTCGTCGGTCGCGAGGCCGTCGACGGTGCGCCCGGGACCCTTCAACCCGGCGAGCACGACGGTGCCACCCGCGCGGGTCACCCGGAGGGCGTCGAGTACGGGCCGGGTCGCGTGCGGGGTGGTGTCGACCGCGGCGTCCACCCCGATTCCTTCGGTGGCGGTGAGGATTCGCTCGGCGGCGTCGTCGTGCTCGACGTCGATCACCTCGGCCCCCAGGTCGGCCGCCAGCGCGAGGCGGTGGGCGTCGCGGGTACCCAGTCCGGTCACGAAGACACGGCGCGCCCCGACCGATCGCGCGGCCACCACGCAGGCCAGGCCGCGCTGGCCCGGACCGAACACGGCGAGTGAGTCGCCGACCCCGAGGCCGGTGGCGCCGACCCCCCACGAGAACCCGGCGCCGAGCAGGTTGAACAGCGCCGCGCTCCGGGGAGGAACGTGCGCCGCGACGGGGAGGGGGTTCGCTCCCGGTGCGAGGTACATCGCCTCGGCGAAGCCACCCCAGAGTGCGGGTGGGGTGGTGACCGGGACGAACCCGTAGTTGCCCACGGGCGCCGCGCAGGGCCGACCGACCACGCAGTCGGGGCAGGCGCCGCAGCCGATCTCGGCCGGTACCACCACGCGGTCGCCCACCCTGACGCCCCACCGGGCGGCCGCTCGGGGCCCGATGGCGGCGATGCGACCGACCGCCTCGTGGCCCGGGATCACCGGCCCGCGGGTGGCGATGGTGCCGGCGACGACGTCGACGTCGGTGCCGCAGATGCCGCAGGCCTCGACCTCGAGCAGGGCGTCGTCGTCGCCCACTTCGGGTCGGGTGAACCGGGTGGGTTCCCAGCGGCCCGGCGCGGTCAGGACCTGGGCCAAGGCGTCGGGCACGTCGGAACGCTAGGGCACGCGGGATACCGTGCGCCGATGGACGCACCGCTCGACCTCACCCCCGACGAACTCCTGGCCTCCACCCGGGCCGTTCGGCGGCGGCTCGACCTCGAGCGTCCGGTGCCGAGGGCCGAGGTCGAGCAGTGCCTCCGGCTGGCCTTCCAGGCTCCGAACGGTTCCAACGCCCAGGACTGGCGCTGGGTGCTGGTCGACGATCCCGACCTGCGGGGTGCGGTGGCCGACGTCTACCGGCGGGGACTGCAGGACCACCTCGCCCGCGATCGCTCGGGCGAGGCGGAGGCTCCCGCCGCCGACGAGCGCACGGCGGGGTCGGTCGGGTACTTGGTGGAGCACCTGCACCGGGTGCCCGTGCTGGTCGTTCCGACCATCACCGACCGCTACGGCACCGCCACCACGTTCCAGCAAGCCAGCCGGTGGGGCTCGATCCTGCCGGCGGTGTGGAGCCTCCACCTGGCCCTGCGCAGCCGGGGCATGGGGAGCGTGTGGACGACGCTCCACCTCTACCGCGAGCAGGAGATGGCCGAGTTGCTCGGCATCCCGGTGGGTCACACCCAGGCGGGCCTGTTCCCGGTGGCGTACACGCTCGGCACCGACTTCCGACCGGCCGACCGGTCGCGCTCGGAGGCCCGCATCGGCTGGAACCGCTTTCCCGGCTGACCCGCCCCCTCGGGTGGGGGCCCGGGTCGGTCAGTGGCGTTGCAGGATCGCGTCGTCGGCGAAGTCGGCGAACAGGTCCTTGGCTTCCGGGGCGACCGAGAGGTTGGTGCCCGAGCCCGCTCCGGTGGGGAGCAGCACGTTCTTGACCTTCGCCGGGTCGATGGAGAGGGCCAGGCGGCCGAGGTCGAACATCTCGGTCAGGCTCAGGCCGTCGGTCTTGACGTGCTGGGCCAGGATCGACGTCAGACGGATCGTGCCGGCCACGCCGGGGTTCTGGGCGCGCAGCGTGGTGAGCGCCGCGATGATCGCCGTGCCCTGGTTGACGGTGCGCTGCCGGTCGCCGGCGGCGGGGTAGCTCTTCCGGTCGCGGGTGTACGCCAGGAGCGAGTCGCCGTCCATCTTGTAGTGGCCGGGCTGGAAGTCGGCGCCGGAGTCGGAGTCGACCATCGGCTCGGTGACGTCGATGTCGACACCGCCGATGGCGTTCACCATGTCGATGAAGTGCGGGAAGTTGGTCGTCATTGCGTACGAGATGTTGATGCCCATCATCTTGTTCAACTGGGCGACGTTCGCGGGGAGCCCGCCGTTCGGGTGGTAGGAGTTGATCTTCCCGCCGTTGGGCGCTTCGGTGTCGCGGGGGACGTCGATCATCGAGGCGTCGCCCGTGGCGGGGTTCACGCCGATGATGTGCTCGGCGTCACCGAGGCCGGGGTCGGCGTCGGTCCGGCCGTCGTTGCCCAGCACGAGCACGAAGAACGGCTGGGTCGGGTTGTCGGCGAAGCGCGCGGCCGCGTCGACCTTCTGCACCTTGAACCAGATCGCGGCGTTCGCGGGGGCCGGTCGGCCGATCGCGAACCAGGCGGCGGTGAGGCATCCGGCGAGGAGCAGCCCCACGACGGGCACGACGACGAGGAGACGGACGATCGGGTTCCTCACTTGGTCACCGTCCTGGTGGTCGTGGCGGGCGTGGCGCTGGTGGCGGTCGACCCCGCCGGCGCCGTCGTGGTGGGGGTGACGCCGAGCTTCTTGCCCGTGCGCTCCGACGTGAGCGTGTAGCCCTGGATCTTCCAGGTGCCGTTGTCGGGGGCGAACACGAGATCACCGGTGCGCTTGACCGTGACGTTGCCCGACCGGGTGGGCAGCACCGTGGTGGCGTCGATCGCGGCGTTCACGATCACCACGTGTCCGTCGGGGTCGGCGAGGCCGGTGAGCGTGACCGGCGCCGTGGTGATCTTGACCTTGCCGGTGGCCCGGGGCAGGCCCTCGTCGAGCAGGGTCGCCCGGTCGGTGCTCGTGAGTCGGGCGGCTGCGGGCCCCGTGAGCAACGTGGCGAGCCCGGTGGCGTCGGAGGCGCCCTTCTGGGCGGCGGTGAGGGAGGCGGCCTTGAGGTAAGCAGCGATGGCGGCGAGCACGGCGGCCTTCACGTCGTCGGGGAAGGCGGGCGGAGTCCCGGCGACCGTGAAGATGTTGGCGTCACCGGGCGTGACGGTCACGGGCGACTTCGGCGCCTTGGCGGCGCCGGCGGGCAGGGCGTCGAGGATCGGGAGCGAGATGGCAGCCAGCACACCGGCGACGGTGACGGCGGCGATCCGTCCGGTGGTGCGACGGAATCCGGGCATCGGGGGAGGCTACGCAGCGAGACGCGCGAATGGGGGTCACCTGGACCCGAGTTGGCGACGAGTTGTGCTGGGCGTGGGCGCGGGGAGCGTCCGACGCCGTGGGTGGACTCAGCCGCCGCTCAGCCGCCGGTCAGCATTCGGCGCATCGCGTCCTCGGAGTCCGGGGTGACCAGCGCGAGGACCTCGTCGCCGGCCTCGAAGACCGTGTTGCCGCGGGGCATGATGACGTGCTCGTCGCGGATGACGGCCACCACCGTGGCGTCGCGGGGGATGTCGATGTCTTGGAGCGCGCGATCGATGACCGGCGAGTCGTCGGCGAGCGTGACCTCGACCAACTCGACCTGTCCGCCTTCGAGCTCGAGGATCCGCACCAGGCGGCCGACCGTCACCGCCTCCTCCACCAGTGCCGTGATGAGGTGGGGCGTGGACACCGAGAGGTCGACGCCCCAGTTCCCGTTGAACATCCACTGGTTCCGCGGGTGGTTGACCCGGGCGATGACCCGGGGCACCGCGAACTCCTGCTTGGCGAGCAGGGAGATCACGAGGTTGTCTTCGTCGTCACCGGTGGCGGCCACGACGACGTCGCAGGACTCGAGGCCCGCCTCGCGCAGCGACGACACTTCGCAACCGTCGGCGATGACCCACTCGATCCCCGGGCTCACCTCGGCCCGTTCCTTGATCTCGGGCACCTGCTCGATCAACAGCACCTCGTGTCCGTTGGCGATCAGGTCGTTGGCGATGAAGCAGCCGACGTTGCCGGCTCCGGCGATGGCGACGCGCATCAGTGCTCCGGTCCTTGCTCGAGGAGGTGGCGGAGTGGGTCGACGGAGTCGACGGCGGCGACGAACACCAGCACGTCGCCCTCCTGGCCGATAATGGAGGGCTCGAAGACCTGGGCGTTGCCGAGGCGCGAGACCGCAGTGAGCCAGTGCCGCCCGGGCAAGTTGAGCTCGGCCAACTTCTTGCCGGCCCATTTCGAGGAGAGGGGGAACTCGACGAGGCAGACCTTCCCACTGGAGTCCACCCAGTCGTGGGATCGCTCCCCGAACGGGAGGAGCCGCCGCAGGACCTGGTCGGTGGTCCACGAGACGGTGGCGACCGTGGGGATGCCGAGGCGTTGGTAGATCAGGGCCCGGCGCGGGTCGTAGATCCGGGCGACCACGCGCTCGATGCCGAAGTGCTCACGCGCCACGCGGGCCGAGAGGATGTTGGAGTTGTCGCCGCTCGTGACGGCTGCCACTGCCCCCGCCCGCTCGACGCCGGCGTCGGAGAGGTGGTCCCGGTCGAACCCGAGGCCCACGACCGTCGTCCCGCCGAAGGTGGGAGGGAGGCGCCGGAACGCCCGGGGGTTCTTGTCGATGATGGCGACGCTGTGGCCCCCCTTCTCGAGCATTCCTGACAACTCGGTCCCGACCCGACCGCAGCCCACGACGATGACGTGCACGGCGCCTCCTCAATCAGAGGAGATGCTAACGGTGCGCTGGCGGGAGCCGCGAGGCGGCCCGCGGGCCGCGGCGGGGGCCGGTTGGACATCTCCCGGGCCCCCCCCGTACCTTCTGCCTGGCGCCCAGACCGGGCGCTGGCGCACACCGTCCGCCGTCCGGTCCGGGATCAGCACTAGAACATGCTGGTCCCCGGCCCGTCGGCCGGGTGAGCGCAGGGGGGTCCGACCCGACACGACCGGAGATCCCGGGCGACCGCGGGCGCGGCCGAGCAAAGGAGCCAGAACCGAATGGACAGCCTCATCCTCGCTGCAGAGGGCGGCTATCAGAGATTCACCTTGGGCGGGACCGAATGGTTCTGGCTCATCTTCTCAGCCGCTACGGCGATCCTGGCGCTCATCGTCGGGTTGGTGCTGGTCCGGGGCGTCCTCGCCGCCGACCAGGGCACCCCGAAGATGATCGAGATCGCCCAGGCGATCCAAGAAGGCGCGATGGCCTATCTGCGCCGCCAGTTCCGCACGATCCTCCTCATCCTCGTTCCGGTGGCGGCGCTGGTGTTCTTCACCTCATCGAAGGTGCTCAAGCCCGACAACACCGTGGCGCTGAGCTTCGTCCAGTCGGGGGCGTTCCGCACCATCGCCTTCGTCGCCGGATGCGTCCTGTCGGGGCTGACCGGTTTCATCGGGATGTCCCTCGCCGTGCGCGGCAACGTGCGCACCGCGGCGGCGGCCCGGAACGGCTCGCTCAAGGCTGCGCTCAAGGTCGCCTTCCGCACCGGTGGTGTGGCCGGCATGTTCACCGTCGGCCTCGGCCTCATCGGCGCCACCATCATCATCATGGTGTTCCAGAACACGGCCTCGGCGATCCTCATCGGGTTCGGGTTCGGCGGCTCGCTGCTCGCCCTCTTCATGCGGGTCGGTGGCGGCATCTTCACCAAGGCGGCCGACGTCGGCGCCGACCTGGTCGGCAAGATCGAGCAGGGCATCCCCGAGGATGACCCCCGCAACCCTGCCACCATCGCCGACAACGTCGGTGACAACGTCGGCGACTGCGCCGGCATGGCCGCCGACCTCTTCGAGTCCTACGAGGTGACCCTCGTCGCGTCGATCATCCTCGGGGTCGCGGCGTTCCGGTCGATCGGCATGAACCCGGCCCTCGGCCTGATCTTCCCGGTGATCGCCCGCTCCATCGGCGTGCTCGCCTCGATCGTCGGGGTGTTCGCGGTGCGGGCCACCGACAAGGACAAGTCGGCGATGGCCCCGATCAACCGCGGGTTCATCACCGCCGGCGTGCTCACCGTGATCGGCACGTTCCTCGTGGCCATGTTCTACGTCGGCAACAAGAACGACCTCGGCAAGACCACCAACGCCGGTTGGAAGGTCTTCGCAGCGGTGGTCGTCGGTCTCGTGCTGGCGCAGGTCGTGAGCCACCTGACGGAGTACTTCACCTCGACCGAGCGGGCGCCGGTCCGGGAGATCGCCGAGTCGGCCCGCACCGGCCCGGCCACGACGATCCTGTCGGGCATCAGCAGCGGCCTCGAGTCGAGCGTGTGGGCCATCGTGGCCATCGCCATCGCTCTCGCGGCGGCCATCGCCCTGGGCGGCGGCAACCTGCAGTTCTCGCTCTACCTCGTGGCCCTCACCGGAATGGGCATGCTCGCCACCACCGGGGTGGTGGTGTCCGAGGACACCTTCGGCCCGGTCGCCGACAACGCGGCGGGCATCGCCGAGATGTCGGGCGAGTTCGAGGGTGAGGCCCAGCGGATCATGGTGAGCCTCGACGCCGTGGGCAACACGACCAAGGCCGTGACCAAGGGCTTCGCCATCGGTTCCGCGGTCATCGCATCGGTCGCGTTGTTCGCCTCGTTCATCGAGACGATCGGCGTCGAACTCAACCTCAAGGCCGTCGGCGATAAGCTCTTCTCCGACGTCGCGACCCAGATCAACGTGGCCAACCCGAAGACCTTCATCGGTCTGCTCATCGGTGGCTCGATCGCATTCCTGTTCAGTGCCCTGGCCATTCGGGCCGTCGGGCGCACCGCCGGCACGGTGGTGCAGGAGGTGCGTCGCCAGTTCGCCGACGGCCAGATCATGGCCGGAACCAAGCGCCCGGACTACGGGCCCGTCATCGACATCTGCACCAGGGCGTCGCTGCGCGAGCTCACCACGCCGGCCCTGCTCGCGGTCCTCACGCCGCTGATCATCGGATTCGGCATCAATTACTTCGCCCTGGGGGCGTTCCTGGCCGCGGTGATCCTGACCGGTCAGCTCATGGCGAACTTCTTGTCGAACTCGGGTGGCGCTTGGGACAACGCCAAGAAGTACATCGAGGACGGACACGAGGGGGGCAAGGGCTCGGAGTCCCACAAGGCGGCCGTCATCGGTGACACCGTGGGTGACCCCTTCAAGGACACCGCCGGTCCGGCGCTCAATCCGCTGATCAAGGTCATGAACCTGGTCTCGCTGCTGGTGCTCCCGGCGGTGATCAGCCTGCGGCACAACAACTTCCGCTTCGTCATCGCTGGGGCCTGTCTGGTGGTGCTCCTCATCTCGATCGCGTTCTCGAAGCGCAAGGGCGGTGGCTTCGGCGAGGAGTCCGACATCGTCGCCGAGGTGATGGCCGACCACGGCCGGCCCGACGGAGCGTCCGCCGGCGAATAGCGTCGACTGCGTGACGCCCCACGAGCACGAACCTGATGACGCCCCGGGGAGACCCGGGGCGTCATCGCGTCACGATCATGGGCCCGGGCACTCGCACGGCCTCGTCGACCGGGAGATCTTGCGATCACAGGCCGCGGTGCGGGTGGTCATGTGGTCGCTGCTGGTCCTGGCGGTGACCGCGGTCTTCCAGGGCCTGGTGCTGGCCTCGGTGGCCAGCGTCGCGCTGCTCGCCGAGCTGCTGCACAACGCTGGCGACGCCCTGACCGCCGTCCCCCTCGGGGTGGCGTTCCGGATGCGCTCGGCCCGGGCCGAGCGCATCCGGAACGCCACCC
>JBAXBB010000098.1:0-10466 GCA_037142235.1 Actinomycetes bacterium | reverse complement strand
ATGCTAGGAGGGCAGGGCTACGGTGGCCACGTGGGAGCGGCAGCGGCAGCGGATCCATCCGGAGCGGACCCGTCGGGGATCCGGCGGTGGACGGTCGCCGGCGCCGTGGTCGAGTTGCCGGGCCGTTTGCTGCTGGTCCGCAACGAGCGCACCGGCGGCCACTCCGACTGGACGACGCCGGGCGGGGTGATCGACGCCACCGACGCGTCGCTGCTCCACGGTCTCGCCCGCGAGGTCGAGGAGGAGACCGGCCTGCGGGTCACCGCCTGGGCGGGGCGTCTCTACGAGGTCGTGGCGGTGGCACCGGACCTCGGGTGGGAGATGCGGGCTCACGTGTACCGGGCGGCGGCCTTCGAAGGTGAGGTACGCGTCGACGATCCCGACGGCATCGTGGTCGAGGTCGAGTTCGTCGCGCACGACGCCGTGGCCGACCTGCTCGCCCCCGGCGCCCGCTGGATCCACGAGCCGATGGCGGAGTGGATGACCCACCGGTGGGGTCCCGACGAACCCCGCTCCTACGGGTACGAGGTGCGCGGAGTCGTTCGCGGTGAGCTCGAGGTGCGCCGCACCGATCCGTTCGCCCCGTGAGCGACGCCGCCCGAGCGCGGCCCGAGGGCGTCGAGCCCGGGATCTTGCACTGCGACCTCGATGCGTTCTTCGCTTCGGTCGAGCAACTCGCCGACCCCTCGCTGAGGGGGCGCCCGGTGATCGTCGGGGGCACCGGCGCCCGGGGGGTCGTCGCGGCGGCGAGCTACGAGGCCCGCCGGTTCGGGGTGCGATCGGCCATGCCGACCGCGCGGGCGCGGCGGGCCTGTCCGGACGGCGTGTTCTTGCCCCCGCGGTTCGACGCCTATCGCGACGCCAGTCGCTCGGTGATGGCAATCTTCCATTCCTATACGCCGTTGGTGGAGCCCATCTCGCTCGACGAGGCGTTCCTCGACGTGCGCGGTGGGCGGCGAGCGTTCGGACCGGGTCGGGTCATCGCGGGGGCGATCCGCGAGCGGGTCCGGAGTGAGACCGGGCTCACGGTGTCGGTCGGGGTGGCCACGACCAAGTTCCTGGCCAAGTTGGCGTCGGATCGCTCCAAGCCCGACGGATTGCTGGTGGTCGAGCCGGGCGCCGAGTTGGCCTTCCTCCACCCGCTGCCCGTCGAGTGTCTCTGGGGGGTCGGCCCGGCCACCCACGCCCGCCTCGCCCGGTTCGGGGTCCGGACGGTCGGGGACCTGGCCGCGCTGGGCGAGTCGACGCTGGTGGCCGCGCTCGGGGAGTCGCACGGGCGGCACCTGCATGCCCTTGCCCACAACGTCGACGAGCGGGCGGTCGAGCCCGAGCGCGCGGCGAAGTCGATCGGTCACGAAGCGACCTTCGCGGTGGACCACCGCGACACCGGCGTGCTCGTCCGCGAACTGGTCCGGTTGGCCGACCGCACCGGGTTGCGGCTGCGGGCCGCCGGTCGGCTCGGGCGGACGGTGCAGCTCAAGGTCCGGTTCGGCGACTTCCGCACCGTCACCCGGTCGCGCACCCTCGCCGACCCCACCGACTCGACGGCCGCGATCACCGACGTCGCCCGCACCCTGCTCGCCACGCTCGACCTGCGCAGCGGTGTCCGGCTCCTCGGGGTGTCGGTGCAGCAGTTGGTGTCCGCCGGCGCCGTCGATCACACCCCGGCCGAGCCGGTGGCGCTGACCCTCGACCTCGGGATGGCCGAACCGGCGGACCCCGCTGAACCCGCTGACCCCGGCGATCCCGATGGAGCGGTGCGCCCCGCCCGCCCGAAGCCCGGGATCCCCGACGCCCGCCGTGCGGCCCTGGAGCGCACGGTCGACGAGGCCCGGCGGCGGTTCGGGGCTGACAGCGTCCGACCGGCCCGGCTCGCCGAACCGCCGCGTGACGCCTCGTCGGGGTCCTGAGTCCGCCCGGTGAGATCGGTTCCGCCGCCGCTCGCGGGGCCGGTGACGGAGGTTTCCGGGCCCTGCGTTGTCGAAGTGGTGTCGAACTGCGACAATGGGGGGGTGCCGCTCTCCGAAGACGAACAGCGCATCCTCCAAGAGATCGAGGCCAACCTCTCGGCCACCGATCCGAAGCTGGTGCAGCAGGTCTCCGACACCACCCTCTACCGGCATGCCGCCCGGATGATCAAGTGGTCGATCCTCGGGTTCGTGGGTGGTCTCGTGGTCCTGCTCTTCACGTTCACCCAGGTGCTCATGCTCGGGGTGCTCGGGTTCTTGATCATGTTGTTCTGTTTGCTGGTGATCGAGCGCAACGTCCGCAAGATCGGGCGCGCCGGGCTCGAGAGCCTCACGTCCGGCTCCCGGACCGGATCGGTCAAGGGGATGTTCGGGAACGCCGGTCAGCGCTGGCGCGACCGGATGGAGCGCGACGAAGGCTCCTGAGCGACGCCGTCGACCACCGGGCCCGCACCCGATCGGTGCGCCCGACGTGACGGGTGAGTGCCCGCTCGAACTCGACGAGGTCGTGCCACGCCGTGTCGGCGTCGGCCGTCGTGACGGCGACCGGACCGAACTGTGCCCGGGTGTGCGACACGGCGACCCGTGCGAGCGAGGGGGCGGCTGCGGGTCCTACGAGCGGCGGTGAGCCCGCAGCGACCTCGACCGGCGTCTCGGCCGTGGGGCGCGGTCGCCCGAGGTCGCGCAGGCGGTCCACCGCTTCGGCCCACGCGCCCGCCACGCACTCGGCCGGGTCGGCCTCGCGCCGACGGTGGCGGCGGCGCAGCGCCTTGGCGAACGGGACGGCCCCGGCCAGCGCTCCGGCCACGGCGGCGAGCGCGATCATCCAGAGCAGCGGAGCGGAGCCGGAGGGGTCGGCACCGCCCGCTCCGGCACCGGCGCCACCGCCGCCGGGCGTCGGGCCCGGAACGGTGGCGGGTGTGGTCATCGGCGCGCCGGGCACCGTCGTGGCGCTCGGACCGGTCACGGTGGTGGTGGGCAGCGCCGGAGCGGGGGGCGGCGGCAGCGGAATCGACGCGGTGTCGCCGGGGAGGTCGCTGCCGCCGGGTTGGGTGCTCTGGGGAGTGGGGTCGAACTGGTTGGTCCAGCCGACGCCGGCGAGCCACACCTCGGGCCAGGCATGGGCTTCGTAGTTGGTCACGCGATAGCGACCCGTCGCGGCGTCGAGGGCTCCGGGGGTGAAGCCCACGGCGACCCGGGTCGGCAGGCCGACCGACCGCGCCAGGAGCGCGTAGGCGCTCGCGAACTGGACGCAGAAGCCGCGCTTGAGGCGGAGGAACTCGACGGTGGCGTCGGCGGCGTCGCTCAGGTCGACCGAGGTGTCGTAGGTGAAAGCGCCGCTGCGGAAGTAGTCGCGCAACTGGCGGGCGCGTTCGAAGGGGCTGGTCGTCCCGGCGGTGATCGAGGCCGCCAGGTCACGGACGGACTGGGGAACATCAGCGGGCAGCCGGGTGTCGACGGCCAGGGACGCTGGGGCGGGCGCGGCTGCGGCGCGCCGTTGGGCGTCGGTGGTGATGGCGGGAGGCGGCACCGAGGCCACGGAGTACGACAGGCCGGTCACGGAGCCCGAGCGGGTGACCAGCGTGCGCGACGAGTCGACCACGAGGGTGTTGGGTCGGTCGACCGAGACCGGGCGGAGGGCGGCCGGCATCCAGCGCTCCGTCAGCGCGCCGATCCGGTACTGCTGACGGACCGCCCCGGCCGGGACGGGGTCGGAAAGTCCGGTGCTGATCGACCCGCCGGAGGCGCGCAGCACCCATTGCCCACCGTTGGCGCCGGTGTAGTCGTCGAGGGCGACGGTGCGCCAGTACTCCGCAGCACTCGACGAGACGGTGAACAACTCGACGCGCTGGCCACGCTTGAGCTGATCGGCGACGTCGACGAGCGGTGGGACCGCGGTCTGGTAGGTGGACGAGCCGCGGTCGTGGGAGCGGACGTCGAAGAGCGGGGGCGCATCCGACCCCGGGAGCAGCGGGGCGAGCAGCACGCCGACCACGGCGGCGATCAACGCGGTGGCGGTGGCGACCAGGAGCGCGGCGTGGCGGCGCTGGCGCTCGCCGTCGGCGACGCCCACGTCGGTCCGGGTGGAGCGGGCGACCTGCTCGGCCGACAGCGCGCGCCGTTGCAGCACGACGAAGATCCCGCCCGAGACGACGAACGCGATGGCACCGATGCTCGTGAGGGTGCTGCGGTCGGCTCCGGCGGTGATCGCAGCCGTCCAGACGAACACGGCGATGCCCGGGGCCAACGCGCCGACGACGGCCCGCCGCGCGGTCGCCAGCCGATCCGCCACCGTCGCCATCACCCAGAGCACGACGACCGCCAGCAGGGTGGCCCCCGTGCGGGCCGGGACCGGCACGGCGTGGTCGCGCAGCAGCCGCGGTCCGACCGTGAGGTCCGAGCCCAGGGTGCGCCACGTGGCGCCGAGCGGGAGGCCGTGGCTGGTGGTGTGCGCCTCGAGGCCCCACACGACGAGCACCACCAGGCCCAGGACCGAGGCGAGCACCGCGACCGGGCCGGTCCGGCGTCGGGTGCTCCAGCCGATCAGGTGCGGTAGGACCGCCGCGACCATGACCGGGGCGACCCACGAGCTCCCGTCGATCAGGCGGGCCAGACCGATCGCGACCGAGGCGCTCACGGCCGCCAGCGCCAGGGTCGGAGCCAGGCGGTCGAATCGGCGGGGACGACCGGCGGTGCCGGGCGGTTCGGTCGCGCCGGTCCGGGTGGGGGCCGTGGGTGTGCTCACGCGCGGCTCCCGGTGACCGCTCCCGCCGCACCCTTGCCTCGGAGGCCGGTCGCCCGCTCCCACGCGGTCGGGAACGGTTCGCGCCGCGCGTCGACCACGACGGCGCGCGCGGTGCGACCGGACCGGTGGGCGGCGAGCGGATCGGGGGGCGCTCCGGGGCGGTCACCCGTGACGACTGCGATCGTGGCGCTGCGTCGGGCGAAGCGGGCGATCGCAGCACGGGTGACGTGGTCGTGCCCGGCGGTGACGAGCACGACCAGTTCGGGGGCGCGGTGCCCGGGTTCGGTGGTCAGCGCCGCGAGGAGGTCGGCGTCGGTCCGGGTGACGAGGGCCAGGCGGTCGAGGACCCGGTGGCTGCGATCGTTCGCCGTCAGGGTGAGCGGGGTGCCGTCGGCGGTGCGGCACTCGACCGGTCGGGCGACGCGCTGGAGGGCGGTCACGACCGACGCCGCGGCTTCGACCGCCCGTTCGAAGGGCTCGTCGGTCGTCTCGACGTCGGGCGCGTCGGACGTTTCGTTGTCGATCCCGGTCCGTCCGGCCGACGGGGCCGACGGGGCCGACGGGGCCGGTCGGGCGGCCCGGGTGTCGAGGACGACCAGTGTGCGTCCGGGACGGGGGGCGACGTCCTGGCGGATCATGAGGTCGTCGGCGCGGGCGCTCGCGGCCCAGTGCACCCGGCGCGGGTCGTCGCCCACCTCGTAGGGCCGGACGGAGAGGAAGTCGCCCGCGGCGTCGGGCGAGCGGGCGCGGTTGTGGTCGGAGTCGTCGGAGGTGGCGTGGAGGCCCATACCGAGGGTGGGCGCGGCGATCGGGAAGACCCGCGGACGCACCAGCACGGTGTCGGCTTCGGCGACCACACGCTTGCCACCGGCGAACCCGAAGGCGTCGGACCGGGTGGCGGTGGCCGGCCCGACGGGCGCGGGGCCGCGCCGCTCGGTCGGGAGCCGGTAGGCGCGGCGCACGGCGGTCCCGGAGCGCAGGGAGGGCACCTCGAAGCGGGCCTGGAGCCGACCACCGTCGACGGCCTCGGTGAGGAGGTACCCGGCGGTGCCGCGTCGGGTGGACGGGGTGACGAGGAGGTCGATCCGGGCGGCGTCGCCCACGTGGGGATGCCGCGGCTCGGGTCGACGCAGCACCTGGGTCGGTGGCCGTCCGAACGCCACCCGCGCCACCGAGACGGCCACGACGAGGATCCCGGCGATGCCGACGGCGGTGCACTCCGCCGCGGCGAAGACCCGTCCGGCGACGACGAGGGCGCCGGCGGCTCCGACGACGGTCCAGCCGCGGCGGGTGATCCGGGCGCGGACGGTCGCCCGTCGCGCCCGCGGTGTGCGACGGAGCCGGGTCACCCGCCGGCCCGGGGCACGGGCACCCGGGCGAGCACGTCGTCGACGACGTCGGCCTGCGTGACGCCGTGCAGCTCGGCGTCGGGGGTGAGGAGGCACCGGTGCTCGAGCACCGCGGGTGCGCACCACCTGACGTCGTCGGGCACCACGTAGTCCCGGCCCATGCTCGCCGCGAGCGCCCGAGACGCGCGCTGGAGCGCGAGGGCCCCTCGTGGGCTCACCCCGAGCATCACGTCGGGGCGGTCGCGGGTCGCCGTCGTGAGGTCGACGATGTACTCGGCCAGTGCCGGTGCGACGTGCACTCGGGTGACGGCGGCGGCGGCGGTGGCGATGGCATCGGTCGTGGTGACCGCGGCGAGGTCGTCGACCCGGTGCTGATCGGAACCCTGCGACGCCAGGATCGCGATCTCGGCGGCACGCGACGGATAACCCATCGGAATACGCATGAGGAACCGGTCGAGCTGGGCCTCGGGGAGTGGGTAGGTCCCTTCGAGCTCGACCGGGTTCTGGGTGGCGATGACCACGAACGGGCGGGGGAGCCGGTAGGTCGTCGCGTCGACGGTGACCTGCCGCTCCTCCATGGCCTCGAGCAGGGCGGACTGGGTCTTGGGGGAAGCCCGGTTGATCTCGTCGGCCAGCACCACGTTGGCGAACACGCCCCCGGCCCGGAATTCGAAGGTCGCCGAGGCGCGGTTCCAGACCGACACGCCCACCACGTCGGAGGGGAGGAGGTCGGGGGTGAACTGGATGCGGTGCCACGACCCGGAGATCGAGCGGGCCACCGCCTTGGCCAGGGAGGTCTTGCCCACGCCGGGGACGTCCTCCACCAGGAGGTGCCCCTCGGCGAGGAGGCAGATCAGGGCCAACCGGATCTGGTCGGGCTTGCCCTGGATCACCCGTTCGATGTTGGCGCGCAGGGTCTCGAACAGCGGAGCGACGACGTCTCGGCCGGGCGACACGCCGGCGGGGGTGGGGCCGGTCTGCACCGGGGGGACGGTACCGGGAGCCCGAGGGGTTGCGGTGGCACGGAACGACGCCGCACGGGGAGCGACACGGTGCCGGGTGCCGCGGCCGGGCGCGCCTACCGTGCCGGGATGGCGACGACGCGACACGTGGGGGGTGGGTCGACCCGACGGTCGGTCGGGGCCGTCCTCGCCCGGCCGCACCTCTGGTGGACCGCGTTGCGCCAGGCGGGGCGCCTCGCCCGCCCGGGATGGTGGCGCCGCCCGCCGTTCCTGCCGCTCCCGGATCCCGAGTACCTCGACTTCCGGCTGGAGACGCACTACGGAGGCGCTCCCGGTTCGAGGGTGCAGGATCCGAGCGACCTCGTCCGGTATCTCGAGTGGTGCCGCGACCAAGAACGGCTCCGGCACCCGTGACCCGCCCAGCCGGATCGCCCGCGCGTGCCGACACGCTTCGGTACCATGGCGACGACGGGTGGAGCCGGGAGGACCGGTTGGACCGGGCGCTGCTGCTGAACGCGAGTTTCGAGCCGCTCTGTGTGGTCTCCGTGCGGCGCGCCGTCGTCCTCGTGCTGAAGGAGAAGGCCGAGGTCGTGGCCCGCGACGGCGTCGAGTTCCGCTCGGAGCGCGCTTCGTTCCCGGTCCCGAGCGTCATCCGACTGACCCACTTCGTGCGCATCCCCCATCGCAACCGGATCCCGCTGTCGCGCCGGGCGGTGTTCGCCCGCGACGGTCATCGGTGCCAGTACTGCAGTCGTCCGGCGGAGAACATCGACCACGTCGTGCCGCGCTCGCGGGGCGGCACCCACACCTGGGACAACGTCGTCGCCGCCTGTCGGGCCTGCAACTCCCGGAAGGAGGACCGCCTCCTCGCCGAGACCGGCTTCGCGCTGCGTCGGCCCCCACGTGCGCCCCACGCCTCCTTGTGGCTGGTGGCGACGGTGGGTGCACCGGACCCGGCCTGGACCCCGTTCCTCCCTGCCGGTGCGCTGGTGGAGCAGGTGCCGGCGTGAGCGGGCGGATGGAGGGCAAGGTCGCCCTGGTGACCGGCGGCGCGCGGGGGTTGGGTCGGGCGATGGTCGAGGCGATGGTCGCCGAGGGCGGGCGGGTCGCGGTCGGCGACGTGCGGACCGCCGACGCGGAGGCGTTGGCCACCTCGCTCGGCGACGCGGTGCTGGCTCTCGCGCTCGACGTCACGGTCGAGGAGCAGTGGGCCGCGGCGGTCGACGCGACCGTGGCGGCCTTCGGTCGCCTCGACGTGCTGGTCAACAATGCGGGGACCGCCACGGGCGGTCCGTTCGCCGAGGCGACGCTCGCCGACTGGGAACGAGTGATCGCGGTCAACCAGACCGGCGTGTTCCTCGGGATGCGGGCGGTGATCCCGGCCCTGACCGTGGCGGGCGGCGGGTCGATCGTCAACATCTCGTCGATCGACGGCATGACCGGCGCGCCGCGCGTGATGTCGTACGTGGCGAGCAAGTGGGCGGTGCGCGGCATGACCAAGGCGGCGGCGATGGAGTTGGCGCACCTGGGTGTCCGGGTGAACTCGGTGCACCCGGGCTACGTCGTCACCGACCTCGCCCTGCCCGACGGCGTGGACCGATCGGTGGTGGCGCCGTTGATCGAGGAGCACGCGGAACGCTCGGCGCCGCTGCGGCGGACCGGACGACCCGCCGAGATCGCGGCCATGGTGGTGTTCCTGGCCTCCGACGAGTCGTCGTACGCGACCGGCGCCGAGTTCGTCGTCGACGGCGGGATGACGGCGGGCTACCCGTCGCCGGGTTCGCCGCACCCCTGGTGAGCCCGGGCCCGGTCGAGCGGGTCAGGTGGGCCAGGTGACCGGCGTCGGCGGCGGCGGGGGCGGGGCGAGGGTCGCGAGCAGGTCGGCCCGCTTGAGCAGCTCGTGCAACGGCACCTTGGAGGGGAAGTGCCCCCAGGCGTGGTCGCCGTCGACGTCGGGAAGCATGCCGAACAGCTGACGCTGCACCGGCGTGAACGAGCCGTCGTCGGGTGGGAAGAGGTCGCGCGTGATGGTCCAGCGGTAGGAGTAGGCGAAGAACACCACTTTGCGGACGACGTCGGAGAGGTTGTCGGAGCGGGCATGCCAGATGCGACGGTCGAAGAGGACGACGTCGCCGGGGTTCGCGGTCGCCTCCACCGTGCCCGGCGGGTCGGGCCACTCGACGTCACGGCTCGGGGGTCCGGCGATCCGGTTGGCCGCGTGGCTCCCGGGCACCAATTTCATGTTGCCCCGGCCGGTCTCGGAGATGTCGGAGAACCAGTAGGCGGCCTTGACGCTCATGCGGGGCCGGGGGTTGTTCTCGAGCTCGCGGTTCTGGCGGCCACCGTCTTGGTGCCACTCGTAGTGGAACGGGCCCGGCTCGACGACGCGCGGGTTGACGTCGATGTGGGAGTGCGCGATCTGGATGTTCCACTCGAGCACCGACCACACCAGGCCGAGGATGCCGGGGTGGTCGGCGAGGGGGGCGAGTTCGGGGCACGACGCCACGGCGCACAGTCGGTGCATGCCGCCGTTGTAGAAGAGGTCGCCGGCCGCCCGGTCGGCCTCGAAGGTCGCCTCGACGATCGCGCCGTAGTGCTCGACCTCGGCGGGGCTGAGCACGCCGGGCACGACGAGGTAGCCGTCGCGCTCGAAGTCGGCGCGCTGCTCGGGAGTCATGGGAGCACCGGCGACGGCCCGGGCTTCCTCGACCGTCATCTCGTCGATGGTCTGCATGAGCGGAGGGTACCCCCGGGTCGGGGGGTCTCCGCGGTTTCGCGGCGTGCGTCGTCCCGTCCGGCGGGTGCCCGCGCGGACGGCATCCGACTCAGGGGCGCGCGCCACCGCCCGGATCGGCGACGCACGCGGCGCCCACGATCCCGGCCTCGTTGCGCAGCGCCGCGGCCACCACGGGGGTGCGGCACGTGAGGAGGGGCACGAACTTGTCGGCCTTCTTCGAGACGCCACCACCGAGCACGAAGCGATCGGGCCACAACAGCGCCTCGACGAGGTGGAGGTACTCGTCGACCCGCGCGGCCCAGTCCTCCCAGGAGAGTTCGAGCCGCTCGCGCACCGACTCGGCCGCGAAGTGCTCGGCGTCGTCGCCGCGCAGGGTGAGGTGGCCCAGCTCGGTGTTGGGGACGAGCCGGCCGTCGACCAGGAGCGCCGAACCGATCCCGGTGCCGAGCGTGAGCAGGATCACGACGCCCGTGACCTCGCGGGCGGCGCCGAACCGGGATTCCGCCAGCCCGGCCGCGTCGGCGTCGTTGGCCACGGTGACCTTGCAGCCGGTGGCCTTGGAGAAGAGGCGCTCGGCATCGGTGCCGATCCACGTGGGATCGACGTTGGCGGCCGTGTTAACGGTGCCGTGGCCCAGATCGTGGACCACTTCGACTGGCAGGGGCCGGTCGGTTGCACGTTCCCCGGCGTGGTGCGCCACGGCAC
>JBAXBB010000097.1:0-10837 GCA_037142235.1 Actinomycetes bacterium | reverse complement strand
ACCCGGTGCACATGAACGAGGCCATCTGGCAGTTCCGCCTCTTCGAGCGGGCCAGCCTCGACTACCTCGGCACGCACTTCGATGGCTCCGAGCCGGCGCGGCTGGGCATGTGGGACCGCAGCCAACCGGCTCCGCCACTCCTATCGTCCTGAGACCACGGATGGCGGTCCGCGCTAAGGCTCGGTCACTTGACCGCGATCGACGGACCTACACCGCCGATAGTCTCGAGTCATGCGCGCGACACTGTTCGACAACGCTGTGCTTGAGCGCGCCATGCAGCCCATTTCTCGCATCATTTCTCGGATCGGTGCACCGTTAGGCGCCGTGGGCTGCCAACGGGCCGGTATGCCCCACGCGCGTGACCTGGGGAAATGCGCTCGGCGCGTAGTGCATCGCCCGGGTTCGATTCCCGGTAGCTCCACGCAGACGCGCACGGCGCTGGTCCTGGTCGCTCGAGCGCCATACCCGGCTTTGCCCGCTAAATGCGCGATCGAATACGCGATGGGTGAGCGCGCCGGAGTGCGCGAGCTGCCTACGCGGCGACCCGGAAGGCGTTGCGCCACAGGGGCGTCAGGGAGTGGGATCGTGGGGTTCGCGTTGTTCAGCGCCCACCACGGAGCGTCCCTTCGAGTCGTGCGTGCCGTCCGGTGCTCTCGGGAGGGAGGTCCGTGTCCCGCGTGGCGAGGGCCGTCGAACGGGCCGGATCACGCCTTCTCCCGGCCGAGTGATCAACGCTCAGTGTCCATGACGCCGAATCGAACCTCCGCCGCTGACGCCGCGCTCGAGGGCGAGGTCGGCTCGTACGAGCCGCCTGTGGTCGCCGTGCGTACGCCGGTGTCCAAGTCCCTGGTCGGGGTCGTTGGCTCCGCGGGTTCTGATCCCGGGGTCCCTGCGCCGAAGTGGTCGACGCGGCGCACGAACGCCTGAGCGGCTGATTCACCTGCCCGGCTCGCCGACGGCAAGCCCTCGGGGGCCCGTCGAGCGACGTGCATCGCGCTGATCGGCCACCGCCTGACCAGACCCGTGCCGTCTCAACACCCGGGCCAGCCTCTCCCGTCATGCCCTCGCCGCAGCCAGGACCGAGCTCGCCCAGTTCGAGTCGCCGGCGGAAACGGCGTCTCCAAGCCTGGCTGGCGGTCGCCGCACTCCTGGTGGTGGCGCTCGTCGTGGTCGGGGTCGTCACCCTGACCGGGAATCACTCGACCACCGGTGAAGACGGCTGCGTGGGCATCGCATGTATCCCGAAGCCGACGATCCCGACGTTCCCGCCGATCACCCCCGCCGCGCCTCCGACGACCACTGCGCCGCCGACCACGACGACGACGGTCTGCGATTTCGCGTGCAACCGGGCCAAACACGACGGGCCGGGCTGACGCAGGCTGCGCTCGCGGCACCGTGCCGAGGCCGCACCGTCGGGTGGTGGCCGATGGAGCAATGTCGGTGGTGACTGCATCGAACCAGATGCGCAATTGCCGGGCGCTGCGATGCTCGTGGCGGGGGGCCTCGCGCCTCCCGTGGGGCTCTCCGCCGTCGCGGGTGCCGTCGCGTTCGCAAGCGCGTGTGGTCTCCGTCGATCACGATCACGGTCGATTTCAATGCGCAGCGTGGCCCGCCGGCGCAGGGTCTAGCCTGGTTCCCATGAACTCAACCGAGGTAGGCACGATCACCAGCAGCCAGCCCGAGCCGTCCACCTCCTACGAGCCGCCGGCGGTGGTGGCCCGCGGGCCGGTGGGCGACTCCCTGATCGGGTACGGCGGAGGACTCTCCGACCCCCCGCCCCCGTCGCCGGCGTGGTCGGTGCGACGGTCAGGCACCTGAACCTTCGGTCGACGGGGGTCGCGCGCGAAACGGTGGGCGGTTCCCTGACCGGCGAGCGAGTCCGCGCCGGGGTCGTCGTCGAGGTGGCCGGGTTGGAGGTGGAGCTCGACGCCGCCGACGACGCCCGCGCCGAGGCCGTGGCCTCGTTGCTCCGCCACGCCCGGATCCGATCGGGTCCGGCGGACTGTCGGATCGTCTTCGGGGTCGAGGCACCGGAGGTGCCCGACCGGGCCCCGGACGTGATGGCCGAAGGTCAGCGCCGGTGGGACGCCGACGGCACCGCGTGGTTCGCCCTCGACGGCGGCCCCGCCGCTCGGGTCGATGCCTCCGACCTGGTCGTGGGGGGTGGCGGTCCGGGGCTCGCCACCTGGTTTCGCAATCTGTGCTTCCAGGGACTGGGTCACCTGTTCGCCGCCCGCGGGCGCCTCCTCCTCCACGGGGCGGCCCTGCTGGCCGACGACGGCGCGGTCCTCGTGCTCGGCGATTCGGGAGCGGGCAAGTCGACGCTGGCACTCGCGGCCGCACGGGCGGGGTGGGGGGTGCTCGGTGACGACGCCGTGGTCGTGGGGCGGGCATCCGCCGCGGCCGGCCTCGAGGCGGTCGGTGTGCCTCGGCCACCGGCCTTTCCCCACGACGTGCTCCCGGAGGGTGGCCTGGAGGACGGTCACGAGGTGCCCGATGACCCCCGTCGGCGGGTCGAGGCGCCGGCCGGTTCCCTCACCGGAGGCGCCCATCCGATCCGGGAGCTGGTGGTGGCCCGGGGCGCGGATCCGCGTGGTCCGGGTGTGGACCCCCTCACCGGCCGCGAGGCCCTGGACGCGGTGCTGCGCGCCGCGACCGCCTTCGCCGATCCCTCCGCCCGGCCGTTGGCCTTCGCGTTCGCCGGAGAACTTGCCCGCCTGCCCCGTTGCGCCTTGCGCCGCGGGAGCGATCCAACCCGTGCGGTGGCGGAGATCGGCGCTCTCCTCGACGTGCTCCCCGGCCGGGCGACCTGGAGCGGTACCGCCTGAACGCAGGTACGATCCCGCCATGCTCTACCGACGGGCCGACGGCGTGCTGGATCAAGAAGTCGACGGCGTGGTCGTGCTGATCACGGCGGCGGGTGACGAGCTCCTCGACCTCAACGCCACCGGATCAGTCGTCTGGCGAGCCCTCGAGGCTCCGGCCGATCCCGAGACCCTGGTCGACGCAGTCCGGGCGGCGCACCCCGAGGTGGTCGCCGACGTGGTGGCCGCCGACGTCGCGACCTTCCTCGACGAGTTGCTCGGGGCCGGGCTGGTGCTCACCGACCAGTCCTGACGGATGGTCGGTCGGTCGTCGCGCCCGAGCGAGAGTGCGGAGCATGGTGGAGGACGAGCCCGGGAGGTGCAGGTGAGCAAGGTCCGTTCCGCCGACTCCGCCGACTCCGCCGACCCCGGGTTGACGCAGGCCCTGCTCCGGCTGGGATCCCTGCGCGTGGCCGACCGACGCCCGGCCGCCGACCTGCTCGGGCACGGCCTGGCCGACGTCGCGTACCTCGACCCGACGTTCCTCTCCGAGGTGGCTCGCTCGCTCCCGCGACCCTGGATCCGCGCCCAGCAGGTGCAGGATGACCCGCGCGCAGCGCGCAACGGCGTGGCACCGCACCCGCGTGCGGCCTCGGCGGTGCGAGGTGACGACGCCGAGCCGGGCTACGTGGTGCTCTACAACCTCGAGCATCTCGCCGAGTTCCGCGAGCTGGCCACTGCGCTCACCGAGGAGGTGGCCGCCCTCGTCGGCCGGCGCGAAGGAGGCATCGGGCGGTTAAACCTCGGGGCGATCGTGGCGCCGGCGCGGTCGGTGGTGCCCGCTCACCCCGACCAGCACCACAACGTCTTGCTCCAGATCCGTGGGGCCAAGACCGTCTGGGTCGAAGCCGAACCGGTTCGGCGTCGTCACGACGCCCGGGTCCGGCGCTACTACGACTGTCCGACCGCCGCCACGCCCGACCTCCCGCCGGCGGTCCGCTTCGACCTCGGGTCCGCCGACGGCGTCTACATCCCTCCCGACACCTTCCACTGGGTGCAGGTGGGTGACGAACCGTCGGTCGGGCTCTCGGTGGGGTTCGACACCGGCCGGACGCGCGCCGTGGTGGCGGCCCGCCGCCTCGACCAGTGGCTGCGCCGCCGCGGCCTCCCGGCCGGAGGGTCGGCCTATCCGGGTGGCCTCACGACGTCGGCCAAGGCGGCGGTCGTGCGCGCCCGCCGCGCCGGCTGATCCGGGGCGGGGCGTCGTGCCGGCGCCGGGGCCTTCAGTGGCGGGCTTCCTTGCGCAGGCCGCCGTAGAGCGAACGCGTCACGAACACGCCGAAGAGCAGTGGCTCGGCGGCCCACCGCGGCACGCGGAAGTGCCGACCGTTGGGCTGGGCCACGACCAGGCCATCGTCTTGGAGCCCGAGGAGCGAGCCCCAGCGGTACTCGGTGGCGCGGTAGCGGTGGAGTCGGCCGCGCCCGCGCGTGAGGGCGCGCACGTTGGCGACCACCACGCGGTGGCCCCAGTTGCGCGCCGAGCTCCGCAGCGGGTCGCTGGCCGCGACGTCGCCCACCGCGAACACCTCCGGATGCCCCAGGACCCGGAGGTGTTCATCGACCCTGACGAAGCCGTCGGCGTCGAGCACCTCGGCCGGGAGGAAGGCGCTGTGCGGTCGGACTCCGCCCACGGCCCACAGGGTGACGTCGGCGTGGAAGGGCTCTTGCCCCGTGCTCCACGACACCGGTCCGGTGGTGAGGTGCTCACCGGCGAACCCGTGGGGCACCACCGCCCGGTGGTCGGGGTGGACGACCACGCCGTCACGCCGGAGGACCTCGGCGATCCAGCGCCGGATCTTCGGGTGGTAACCGGGCAGCGGCTCGGGTCCGGCGTGGAACAGGTGGACCTCGGCGGAGCCCCGCCGGGCGAGGTTGTCGGCCACGCTCACGCCGGTCGCACCACCGCCGATCACCGCGGCCGTCGCCGCCGCATCGAGTTGGCCGGCGGCAGCCCTGATCGCCGCGTCGACTGTGTCGAGGTCCTCGACCCGGTCGTGGCGCCAGAACCCGTTCGTCACTCCGGTCGCCACGACCAGCGCGTCGTACGGCTCGGTGACGCGGTTGCCGTCGACCTGCTCCACCTCGACGGTCGCGCGTTCGAGGTCGACCGCGACGATCCGACCGTGCACGACCCGGACCCGGTCGAGCCGGCGGAAGCGTGCGAGCGGGATCAGGTAGGTGCGTCGCCAACGGTCGGGGTCGGTGAGACGGAAGCCGAGTTCCTGGCCGCTCACCAGCGCGGGGCGGGTCGCGACACCCACCACGTCGCACGTGCGCGACAGGCGGGTCGCGATCATCACCCCGGTGTCGCCGAGCCCGGCCACGACCACTCGGGGTCGGTGCCCTCGCGAACGGCGGGGCGTCGGGGCGGGGGTTCCGGGGGCATCGGGCACGTTCACCTCCTGGGCGGCACGGGAGCGAGCCCGGCCGAGGAGCACGGATCCGGCGGCGGGCGATCCGGCGGCGGGCGATCCGGCGGTCCTATGGTGCCAGCGCCACGGGGGGCTGGGGGGCATGGTGGCACCAAGCACCGATGGCCGCCGGGAGAGAGCGATGATCTTCCGGCTTCGCTACGGTGCGGTGTGCGCACCGGACCGCGGAACCCGTTCCTGGCCGACTCGGGCTACCCGATCGCCCACGGTCGCTGTGACCAGCAGGACAACACGCCATTGGCGGGCCCGACCGGACCGACCGAGGTGCTCGGCGCCTCCGACGTCCAGTACGCGTGGCTCGGGCCGGGCCACTTCGGGGGGATGATCTCGTCGGCGTACCCCGACGGCCGCCGGGTGGTGTGGAGCAACGGTCGCCAGACGATCGCCAAGCTCGACTACGACACCCTGGAGGTGCTGGCCGAGCTGCCGGTGGGCCCGGAGCCGCCGACCCCGGTCGAGGAGCTGCGCCGGCACGTGCAACTCCTCGACGAACTCCGCGGCGACGACGCTGTCGCGCACGCCATCACCCTCGCGTTGACCTACCTGGTCGGGCTGGATGGCGTCTACGCCCTCGTCGACGCGGGCAATCGCCTGATCGTCACCCGGTCCGACGTGGTGGAGGTCTACGCCGACGCCGACCCGACCGACCCGGCGTCGCCGATCGTGGAGGTCGGCCGCTGGGAGCGCCCGGCCGAGGTGGAGGGGTCGTTCGTCGGGGTGAACTGCACGTTCGACGGTCGGCTGGTGCTCTCGACCGACCACGGTTGGATCGTCAGTGTGGCGCTCGACGTCACCGGGTACTCGGCGATCCGCCTCCCGGGTGCGGAAGCAGCCGCGGCGCACAGGGAGCGGATGCTGGCGGACGGGCGATCGGGCTACGGCTGGGTCCGGACCAGCCTGTGCGTCGACGACGCCGGTGGGATCTACGTGAGTTCGCTCGACCACACCCACAAGGTGGTCTGGACGGGCCAGCGGCTCTCGCTCGACGAGGCCGACGGCGCGTGGTCGGCGCGGTACCGCAACGGCCGGGGGTGGGGTTCGGGAACCACGCCGTCGCTCATGGGCTTCGGCCCCGACGAGGACCACTTCGTGGTGATCGGCGACGGCGATGACGTGGTCAACGTCACGCTGTTCTGGCGCGACCGGATCCCCGACGACTGGGAGCAGCTCCCCGGAGCGCCGGCGCGTCGGATCGCGGGTCTGGGTCGGGCCGACCTGGGGGATCCGGGCCGCACCGAACTCCAGACCGAGCAATCGATCACCGTCAGCGGGTACGGCGCCATGACCGTCAACAACGATCCGCCCGTCGCCCTCGACGGTCTCGGCGACAGGGGCGCGCGCCTGATGGCGTTCTTCCTAGGCCACGACCCCGTGTACACCCCCCATGGGCTCCACAAGTTCGAGTGGGACCCCGCAACCCGGACGTTCGCCGAGGCGTGGGTCTGCCAAGAGGTGGCGTCGCCGAACTCGGTGCCGTTCGTCGCCGAGGGCTCGGGCCTCGTGTACACCTGCGGTGCCCGCGACCGGTGCTGGACGATCGAGGCGGTCGACTGGGCCACGGGTGAGCCCGCGTTCCACTACGTGGTCGGCGGGTCGCAGTTCAACACGCTCGGCGCCGGCGTGACCGTCGACGACGACGGCCGCCTCCTGTACGGCACGATCTTCGGCAAGACCCGGATCCTGAGGTGACCGCATGACCTTGCCGAGTGACCTTCGCCCGGTCTCGGTCGACGATCACATCATCGAGCCCGCGCACCTCTGGCAGACCTGGCTCCCGGCGAAGTTCCGTGACCGGGGGCCGCGGGTGGTCGAGCTCGACGACGGCACCGAAGCCTGGTGCTACGAGGACCAGGTCGTCACCACGGCACGGGGGAGCACCCGCACGTTGCCGGGCTTCGCCGACGAGCCGCGCGGCGTCGCGCGCTTCTCCGAGATGCGGCCCGGGTGCTACGAGCCCAACGCCCGCCTGGCCGACATGGACCTCGACGGGGTGTGGGCGCAGGTGGCGTTCCCCGACTTCTCGCGCTTCGCCGGCCACCGCTTCCTCGGGAGTGCCGACCCGGCGCTCGCCACGGCGTGCAGCGTCGCCTACAACGACTTCGTGCTCGAGGAGTGGTGTGCGACCGACCCGCAGCGCCTGGTCCCGCTGGGGATCCTCCCGCTCTGGGACGTCACGGCGGCGGCGGCCGAGGTGCGGCGCATCGCGGCGCGCGGGGCCAAGGCGGTGGCGTTCTCGGAGAACCCGGCGGCGCTGGGCCTGCCGTCGCTGTGGACCGATCACTGGGAGCCGCTCTGGCAGGCGGTCGCGGAGGCTGACCTCGCCGTGTGTCTGCACATCGGTTCGTCGGGGCGGCTCATCCGCTCGTCCGACGACGCACCGCCGTGCTCGGTGTTGCCCCACATGGGGGCCAACTCGATGGTGGCCTGCACCGACTGGCTGTTCACCGGCGTGCTCGAACGGCACCGCGCGCTCCGGGTCGTGTTTTCCGAAGGTGGCGCCGGGTGGGCGCCCTACCTGCTGGAGCAGGCGGAGAAGACGTTCGCCAATCCGAACTTCGCCGATCAGATCGGTGCGGTGCGTCCGCCGCGCGAGGTGTTCGCGGAGCACATGACCGTGTGCATCATGTCCGACGACGCGGCGCTGACGGCGCTGACGGTGATCGGTGAGGAGAATCTCACCTGGGAGTCCGATTACCCCCACGAGGACGGCTACTTCCCCGGGAGTCGCCAGCGCCTCGAGGCGTCGATGGCGGCGCTCCCGGAGTCGACGGTCCGCCGGATCGTCGAGACCAACGCCCGGCGGGTGTTCCGGATCTGAGGCTCTTCCGGGTCGGGGCCCGGTCCGGCTCAGCCGGGATCGGCGACCGGCGGCCCGTTCTCGGGAGGGAACGTGCCGCGGGTGATGAGGAGCACCTCGCAGCCGTCGGGCCCGGCGCGCTCGGGGCCGTAGGGCGTGCCGGCTTTCACCCAGCGCAGGTCGCCGACCTCGAACGTGCCTTCGCCGTCGACGAGGAACTGACCGCGCCTCACGAGGTAGACGGTGTCGTGCGGGTGTGAGTGCACGACACCGCAGTAGCCGGGCGGGAACGTGAACGTCATCACCACGTAGTCGCACTCGTCGGAGGTGAGCGGAGTGAGGCCGATCGCCGGGATCGAGCCGTCGGTGGTGGCCGCGGGCACGGCGTCGTCGATGCGGATGACCCGCTGGGGGCCGAGGGCGGTGCCGTCGTCGCCGCGGCGCCAGAGCGGGGGAGTCCTCACGCCGATTCCTCCGGATCGTCGGGCAGGTCGTCGGGCAGGTGGATGCCGAGCACGTCGCCGGCGATGACGGCGTCGATCCGGCGGCGCACGGCGTCGGTGGACGGAGCGTACGGGAAGACGGCGAAGCGACCGGAGCGGATCGCATCGAGGGCGAGCACGGCGATCTCGTCGGGGTCCTGGGTGGTGTGGCTCCAGGTGCCGAGGCGGGCACTCACGGAGGCCATGAAGTCACCGGTCGGGGTGGGGGTGCCGAGCTCGGCGGGCCGGTTGCGGGCGGCCTGGCCGAGTCGGGTGCGCACGAACCAGGGGGCCAGCAGGGTGACCCCGATCGGATGGCCGGCCTCACGCAGGTCGGTGGCGAGCGTCTCGGCGATCCCCACCACGGCGTGCTTGGAGGCGTTGTAAGCGCCGAAGCCGGGCTGGTTCAAGAACCCGGCGATCGAGCCGGTGATGCACACGTGGCCCGGTTCACCCGACGCGATGAGCGGCGGCACGAACGCCCGCACCAGGTGGGCCACCCCGAGCACGTTGACGGCGAGTGTCCACGCCCAGTCGTCGGGGGTGACGTCCCAGGTGGCGCCACTGACCGACACGCCGGCGTTGGCGAAGATCAGGTGCGCCACACCGAACGCCTGGGTGGTCTCGGCGGCCAGGGCGTCGACCGCCGCCGGTTCCGCCACGTCGACGACCACCGGGAACACCTCCCCGAGGGCGCCCGCCTCCCTGGCGGCCGCCTGGAGGGCGTCGGTCTCGACGTCGGCCATCACCACCCTGGCGCCCTGGCCGAGGAGGCGCAGGGTGAGGGCCTTGCCGATGCCACTCGCTGCGCCGGTGACGACGGCCGTCCGGCCCGTGAAGGAGTCCACGGCGCGAGTCTGGGGGGGTGGCCTGCGTCGCGTCAAACGCCCTCGATCGGGGCCGGTGACGGTGTCATCCTGACCTCGTCGTGGTGGCTGGGTCTGCTATTTCGCCGCAATCATTTTCGACAAGGAGCCCGCCATGAATCGTGCCGAGCGTCGTGAGCAGGCCCGTCGTGAGCAGGCCCGTCGTGGCGCCGGTCGGACGGGGACGGGCCGGAAGGTCGCTGCGCTGGGTTCGGCCGCCGCGCTGGCGTCGGCTGGTGCGGGCGCGGCGATGGTCATGACCGCCGACGTGGCCGGCGCGAACGCACCGATCGTCGTCGACAGCCTCGTCGACAACGCGACGGTCGACTCGTCGACCACGCTGCGCGAGGCGATCACCCTGGCCAACACCACGCCGGGTCAGGACGAGATCACGTTCTCGGTGACCGGCACGATCACGCTGGCGTCGGACCTCCCCAAGATCTCCGATCCACTGCACATCACCGGTCCGGGGGTGAGTGACCTCACGATCGATGGTCAAGGTGCGCACCGAATGATCTGGCTCGACAACATCACCACCGGCACCAACGCGGTGGCCGGGCTGCTGTTGTACGGCGGGAATGCCGGAGCCCGCCTGGGTGGCGGGATCCTGGTGTCGAACAGCGATGTGAATCTCGACGTCACGAACGTCGCCGTCGCGCACAGCTACGCCGCGTACGGCGGGGGTGGGATCGCGGTGCTCGAAAGCTCCGGCACCGTGACCATCTCGAACGCCAGCATCACTGCGAACACCACACCGGGTGGCGGCGGTGGCGCAGTCTTCAGTGGGACGAAGTCCGGACACCTGACGGTCTCCATCGACCACGCGGTCATCGGTCAGAACGACGCCGGTTTCGGAGGCGGCATCGCCGTGACGGCCGATGCCTCGTTGACGATCTCCGATTCCGTCGTGACCGGCAACGACGGCACCTACAGCGGCGGCGTGTTTGTTTTCAATGGTGACCTGGAGATGACCCGAGTGGTCGTGCAGGGAAACACGGTCGACGTCAGCGCCGGCGCCGGCGTCGGTGGCGGCCTCGCCATCGCCTCCAATTACAGCGGGTACGAACTGTCGATCATCGACTCGACCATCTCGGGCAACTCGGCCCCCTGCGGCGGCGGTGTCTACGTCAATTCGCCCGACGTGCTCCACGTGGCGAATTCCACGCTGTACGGAAACACGGCGAGCAATGGAGCGGCCATCGTCGCGGCCAGTGGGCTCGACATCGTCCAGTCGACGATCACGGGGAACATCGCCACAGGTCCGACGGTCGCCTCGCCGAGTGAGCCGTTGACGGGTGGGGTCCTGGTGGCGCCTGCGCCGTCCTACTCCGGATCGGTGAGCCTGTCGGGCACGATCCTGGCGGGGAACAACGCCAACGGCGGCGTCGACCTCGCG
>JBAXBB010000096.1:0-10845 GCA_037142235.1 Actinomycetes bacterium | reverse complement strand
CCCCGGCGGTCGTGGTGGCTGAGCCGGTCGCGGTGGCGCCGGCCCCGGCGGTCGTGGTGGCCGAGCCGGTCGCGGTGGCTGAGCCGGTCGCGGTGGCGCCGGCCCCCGAAGCCGCGGTGGCCGGAGCGGCGGAGAGCGCAGAGCCGAAGCGGGCGCAGCGCCGGTCCCTCCCCGTTGCAGCCGTGCTCGAGATCGCGGCGGTCCTCCTGCTCCTCGCGTTCATCCTGCTCCGGCTGAGCTGACCGGGCTCGCGGGGTTCGGGCCATGGCCGACGTGCTGGTCACCGAACCGTCGGTCGACGCGCCCGGGGTTCCCCGACCCCGCCGGGTCGACAACAACCCGAGTCGGGTGGACCGTTGGTTCGACCGGATCACCCTCGGGTCGGGACTGTTCGTCCTGGTGCTGCTCCTGCTGGTCGGGATCTTCCTCCTGCAGCGCAGCCGACCGGCCCTGAGCGAGAGCGGCTTCTCGTTCTTCACCCGTGAGGGATGGCGCACCGATGTGCGTCCGCCCGAGATCGGGGTGTTGGGCCTGCTCACCGGCACCGTGATCGTCGCCACCATCGCGGTGACCATCGCCCTCCCCTTGGGAGTGCTGTCCGCCCTGTTCATCACCCAGTACGCCTCGGCCAGGTTCCGGACGTACCTCACCAGCATGGTCGACCTGCTGGCGGCGATCCCGAGCCTGATCTTCGGGATCTGGGGCTTCCTCTACCTTTCCCCCCAGATGGCGCCCCTGTCGGAGTGGATCTCGCAGCACTTCGGCTGGATCCCGATCTTCCACGTCGACAAGGGCGCTCGCTTCACGGGCTCGATGTTCATCGCGGGCGTGGTCGTGGCCCTGATGGTGGTGCCGATCATCGCGTCGGTGGTCCGCGAAGTCTTCGCCCAGACGCCGCCCGGCGAGAAGGAGGCGGCACTGGCGCTCGGGAGCACCCGCTGGGGGATGATCCGGACGGTCGTCCTGCCGTTCGGGAAGGGCGGGATCATCGGCGGTTCGATGCTCGGTCTGGGCCGAGCGCTCGGTGAGACCATCGCGGTCGCCCTGTTGCTCCCGCAGGTTCCCGAGATCACGGCCAAGATCCTGCAGACCGGCGGCGCCACCGTCTCGGGCTTCATCGTGCTCCGGGCCGGCGCCGACGCGTTCACGACCTCGGGCCTCATGGCCGCCGGTCTCGTGCTCTTCCTGATCACGCTCGGGACCAACATGGTCGCTTCGATCGTGGTGTCGCGGAGCCGTTCCGGCGTAGGGGTCGACGTATGACCGGCACGGGGGTCATGGCCCCGGCACCATCGACACCGGAGGACGCGACCCCGGTGACCCCGCCGCCACCGGTCGCCGGCGCGCCGGTGCCGCGCGACCGCCGACCACGGCGGGTGCGCGACTTCACGGCGACGGACGCCATGGTCCTGGTCGGCTGTGCACTGAGCTCGGTGGCGCTGTGCTGGCTGGTCTTCACCGTGCTGTCGAGCGGTGCGGGCTGGCTGGGCTTCCTGGTCGCGAGCTACCTCGTGTTCCTGGTGCTGCTCTTCGTCGTCACCGCCGACCAGGCGGGGCGATCGGAGGCCACCGACCGGGTGGTCACCGTGGTGGTCGTGACCAGTGCAGTCGTGTTGCTGGTCCCGCTCGTGTTTCTCGTGATCTATCTGATGAGCCGCGGGTTGCACGCGCTCCGCGTCACCTTCTTCAGTCAGGACCAGCGCGGCATCACGCCGTTGATGCCGAGTTCGGCGGGCGGTGGTGCCCACGCGGTCGTCGGCACCATCGAGGAGGTGGGCCTGGCGCTGGCGTTCTCCCTACCGCTCGGGCTCTGCGCGGCGATCTTCCTCAACGAGTCGCGGAGCCGGTGGCGACGCATCGTCCGCATCTTCGTCGACGCGATGAGCGGACTGCCGTCGGTGGTGGCCGGCCTGTTCATCTTCGCCGTGCTCATCCTCCCGTATGCGAAGTCCTTCGAGCTCTTCTCCTACAACGGCTTCATGGCCGCGCTCGCGCTCACGCTCATCATGCTGCCGACCATCACTCGGACGGTCGAGGTCGTGCTCCGACTCGTTCCCGACGGCCTCCGCGAGGCCGGACTGGCCCTCGGGTCGAACCGGGCGCGGATGGTGTGGTCGGTCGTGCTCCCGACGGCCCGCACCGGCATCTCGACTGCCGTCGTGCTCGGCATCGCGCGAGCGGTGGGAGAGACCGCCCCGCTCATCTTCACCGCGTTCGGATACGACCTGATGAACGCCAACCCGTTCAAGGGGCCTCAGGAGAGCCTGCCCCTCTTCGTCTACCGCAACATCCGCAAGCCCGATGTCTCGGCGATCGAGCGCGGCTTCGCGGGAGCACTCGTGCTCATGCTGATCGTGATCGCCCTCTTCGCCCTGGCCCGTTTCATCGGCCGGGACCGCTCGAAGGCGCGCAACCGCAAGGCCAGCCGTCGTGCGGCCCGGGCCCAGGAGGCGAACCGATGACCGACGTGATGCACCCGACCTCTCCGCCCGAGCCGGTCGTGGAAGTGGTGGAGCCGGTGGCAGCGGGCGATCCGGTCGTGGTCGCCGCGCCGACCGAGCCCATGGCGTCGGCCGTTCCGACTCCCCGGGCACCGGTGCACCTGACCGGTGGGCCACCGCCCGGGCCCGCGACGCTTGCCGCCGAAGACGCCTGTGCCTGGTTCGGCAGTCGGCTGGTGCTCGAAGGCGTCGACCTCGTCATGCCCGCCGGAATGGTGACCGCCCTGATCGGGCCGTCGGGCTGCGGCAAGTCGACGTTCCTTCGCATGCTCAACCGCATGCACGAGTTGGTGCCGAGCGCGGCCTTCGCCGGGCAGATCAAGCTCGACGGCGACGACATCTACGACCCCCGGATGCGGGCCCAGGAGGTCCGCAAGCGGATCGGGATGGTCTTCCAGAAGCCCAACCCGTTCCCGGCCATGAGCATCCGCGAGAACGTGCTGGCCGGCCTGAAGTTGGCGCGCATCAAGTGCAGCGACAAGGACGCATTGGTGGAGCAGTCACTGCTCCGCGCCGGACTCTGGAGGGAGGTCCGTGACCGCCTCTCGTCGCCGGGAGGAGCGCTCTCGGGTGGGCAGCAGCAGCGGCTCTGCATCGCCCGCTCACTCGCCGTGCAGCCCAACGTGCTCCTGATGGACGAGCCCTGCTCGGCCCTCGACCCCACCTCGACCGGCCGGGTGGAGGACACCATCGCCGAGCTGCGCGACCAGGTGACGATCGTGATCGTCACCCACAACATGCAGCAGGCCCAGCGGGTCTCGGACTTCTGCGCCTTCTTCCTCGCGGCCGAGAACGAGCCCGGGCGGGTGGTGGAGCAGGGACGCACGGAGACGATGTTCTCGGCCCCCGACGATCCCCGCACCCTCGCCTACGTCTCGGGTCGCTTCGGATGAGGTGGTCGGCTCGCGTCGGTGCGGCGATCGTCGTGCTCGCCGCGCTGGTCCTGGCGGTGCGACCGGCGGGGGCGAGCCCGGCGCGGGTCAACGGGTCCGGCTCGACCTACGTGGCGCTGGCCATGCAGCAGTGGGTCGCCGATGGGCAGTCGGCCGGCCTCTCGATCAACTACCTACCCACCGGTTCCCCCGACGGTCTCACGTCGTTCGCCAGCGGCCTGACCGACTTCGCGGGTACCGAAGCCGAGTTCTCCGCCCTGAGTGGTGAGGGGGGCAACGATCCCGGCCTCGGACGCGGCTATCAGTACGTCCCCGACGTCGCGGGCGCGATCGCCGTGATGTACAACGCCGTCGACAAGGCGGGGAACAAGGTCGACTACCTCCACCTCTCCCGCCGCACGATCGCCCGGATCTTCACGGGCGACATCGCGCGCTGGTCGGACCCGGCGATCTCGGCCGACAACAAGGGTCTGGTGCTCCCCGACGAGCCCATCACGGTCGTCTACCGCGCCGGGCAGTCCGGCACCACCGCGCTCTTCTACGACTTCGTGCAGAACGTCGCCCCAGACGTCTTCTCGCCCTGGGCCCGGGCGCACCGCCTGCCCACGACCGTCCGCATCATCCAGTTGGACAGCACCCCGGACTTCGCGCCCAAGACGATGGCCCTGACGGGGTCGGACCAGATCGCCCAGTTCGTGGCCAGCCCTTCAGGGCGATGGTCGATCGCCTACGACGAGTTCGGGTACGCCCTCACCTACGGGGCACCGGCGGCGTGGGTCCAGAACCAGTCGGGGAACTTCGTGCTGCCCTATGCGCAGAACATCTCCTCGGCGCTCGAAGGTGCTGCCCTCCGCCCCGACCTGAGTCAAGAACTCTCGGGCGTCTACAACAACGCGAACGCCGATGCGTATCCGATCTCGGCCTACAGCTACATCGTCACGCAGTGCAAGGGCACCGGGGACCGTCCCACCTGCAAGGGCGCGTACCCGAACCCCGGAATCTCCGAGACGTTCACCAAGTGGTTGCGCTACATCGCGTGCGACGGCCAGGTGAACATGGCTCGCATCGGCTATTCGCCGTTGCCTCCGAACCTCTCGCAAGAAGTGGCCAACTCGATCGGACGACTGAGCGGGACCGCTCCCGAGGCGCTGGATGCGGGGAACTGCTCGAATCCGCGGTTCTCGGGCAGCCTGGGTGACGGGGGTACGAGTCCGGGGGATCCGCTCGCGGCGGTCGGCACGCTGTCGGGCTCGGCCGGTCTCGGGCCGACAGGCGGAGGAGGAGCGACCACCGACCCGGGCGCCGATCCCGTGGCCGGCGCGACCGCGACCGCCGGGGCCGCCACCGGGACGGCCGCCAGGGCCAAGTCGGGCGGGAGTACGTCGTGGCGGGCGGCGGCGCCCGTCGCGTACGACCGACCCGGTCTGCCGGCCCAGTCGTCGGTGCCGCTCCTCGCCCTGCTCGGCCTCATCGCCGTTCCGCCGGTCGCGATCGGACTCGTGAAGCGCGCGCGTCGCGGTTCCTCTTCCACCTCGGGCTGAGTCGCCGCGGTTTCGTTCCGGTTTACGCGTCGTTCACATGAAGGACGCGCGACGAAATTCCGATCGTGATCACCGTTTCGGGCGAGTTCGCCCAGGCTTCACGCCTTCACGGTCGATCGTTTCCGCGGCGCGTCGCATGATGAGTGCTGTCGGCGGAGTGCTGACCGGGGATCAGTTCGGTCCTCGAACAAACCACCCTCGGAAAGGACGTACCTCAAGTGAGACGTTCGCTCATGAAGCGAGTGCTCGGAGCAGGGATGATCGTCGCGTCGACCGCGTCGATCGCCTTCGCCACCGCACCCGCGGCCCACGCGGTCACCGGTCCGAACACGGACGTGATCGCCGCAGCTGGGTCCGACACCACGCAGGACGTGATGAAGGACATCCTCAACGCCGACGGAACGACCGGCAAGACGTTCAACATCAAGGCCGGCAACTTCCAGAGCACCCCGCTCACGGTCACGGCGGACTCCTACTGCAACGCCAAGACCTACCGCAACGCCAAGACCGGTTCGTGGCCCGCCACGGGCTCCGGTCAGAGCGCCGGTGAGCTCCCCGCTCCCGATGGCTCGGGCGAGGGCCGCACCTCGCTGCAGAACAGCATCAACGCCGCAGCGCCGTTCAACGGCGGTGGCATCGAGGCCGGTCCGAACGGCTGCATCGACATCGCCCGGTCCTCGGGCTACTCGTCGTCGTTCCTCACGGGCAACTCCGAGTTCTTCGCGTTCGGCATCGACGCCCTCACCTGGGGGACCTCGAGCCTCAACGCTCCGGCGGTCCTGACCCAGTCGCAGCTGCAGGGCATCTACAACTGCACGTACACCGACTGGAGCCAGGTCGGTGGTCAGCCCGGCCCGATCCAGCGGGTCATCTTCCAGAGCGGCTCCGGAACGAACTCGTTCTTCCAGTCCAACCTGCTCGGTGGCTTCGACCCGTCGACCATCTCGTCGGACTCCTGCCCGGCGGTGGTTCGGATCCAGGAGAACCAGTTCTACGACATGTACCACGGGTCTAACACCTACGGTGGTGGCACGGGATCGGCGTCGCAGTACGCGAACGCCATCTCCCCGTACTCGGCCGGCAAGTGGGCCTTCCAGGCCGGTCACGACACCAACCCCACCGTCGACCTGCGGGCGGGCTTCCGTCCCGGCGGTCTCACGGTCGACAAGGGTTCGGCGACCGGACCGGTGTGGGCCGTCGCCTGGAACGGTTCGACCTGGCAGCTCAACAACTCCACTGTGGTCGGGACGACCGCGGCCGGCACCCGGTCGGAGAAGATCACCACGGCGAGCGGTTCCAGCTACGCCACGTTGGTCTCCACCACCAGCACCGCCACGGTGAACACCACCACCAACTCGTTCCTCATCACCGCGACCGCGGGCACCTTCTCCAAGGCGGCCGTCGGTTCGGGGATCAGTGGCACGGGCGTCGGTGCGAGCGCCGTCGTCATCGGCTTCGCGACCGACGGCACTACCGACACCCTCACCGTCTCGGTGAAGTCGTCCGCCACCGGCACCGGGATCACCGCGACGCTGTCGTCGGTGTTCCTCCCGTCTGACGCGGGTGCGACGCTCTCCGGCAACGCCAACATCCCGGCGGGCACCAAGGTCGACTTCATCATCGACAGGACGCACGCCATCCTGTCGGCGAATGCCACGGCGGCCGGCAGCAGCGTGAGCACCACGATCACCCCGGTCGGTCAGGTCAAGGAAGTGACGGTGGCAGCCACGGCGGCGAACGCGACGCTCACCGGCTCCGCCGGCACCTTCGCCTCGACCGACGTCGGCAAGACCGTGGACGGCTCGTGCGTCAACGGTGGGACCCAGATCACGGCGGTCGCCGGAGACGGCTCGACGGCGACCATCTCGCCGTCGGCCAAGACCACCAACGCGGCGTGTGCCGTCAAGGTGGGCTTCACCGCCATCAGCGTCGGCAACATCCAGAACACCACCGGCACGGTGGCTCCGTTCCCGGGTGCGCGCTTCGTGTACAACGTGCTGGCGGCGACGTCGCCCTCGTACACGCAGGCTCGGGCCTTGGTCGGCTACCAGGACACCGCGAGCGGCGCCAAGAGCAGCCTGTGCAGCGGTGGCCACGACTCCACCGCCGGTGGCTCCGACGACCTCGTTGCTGACAACGGCTTCCTGCCCATCCCGGCGCACACGTCGGCGGGTGGGAACACCAACGTCACTTGCTACAAGTTCACGCCCTGATCGGGGAGTGAACCCACCCGGCCGAGCCGGGGACCGCCGTCACTCGGCGGCGGTCCCCGGTACCGGGACGACGAGATCCCTGCTCCACCCTGACCCGTTCTGCAACCCCATATCCTCGGAGGAGGAACCGTGCTGCGATTCACGCCCCGCCGCAGAGGTCGCAAGGCACTCGCTGCCGTAGCGATCGCTGTGGGACTCGGCACCACCCTCGGCCTCGCTGGGCCGGCCGGTGCGCTGTCGGTCATTGGTCCGACGCCCGCCCCCGCCAACGCCACGACGATCACCTACTCGACTCCGGTCGAGGGTCTCGTGGCCGGCCAGAGCGTGGGCTTCACCGTCAACACCACGTCCCCCAACACGCTGAACAAGGTGCACGCCAAGATCTGTGCCACCGGGTACAGCACCTACAGCTCGACCACCTTCGGATACTCGGGCTCGAGCGGCACGCGTTGCGTCTACGGCGCCGGCGTGACCTCGGGAAGCCTCTCGAGCATCCAGGCCGGCTACCAGCTGGGTCCGATCCCCTACTCCTCGGTGACCACCTCGGGTGCGCAGAGTTTTGCGGTGGGGACGGGCACGGTGTCGTGGGCCAACGCCAACGGCAACAGCGGCGGTCCCCTCACCTGTGACTCCACCCACAACTGCGACCTCGTCGTCGACGTGGGCCTCACGGGCGACTCGGCCGCCACCGACACCTGGTTCATCCAGCCGCTCACCTTCGCCGGGAACCCCAACGCCCCGACGATCGCGACCGTGGTGGCGGGCAACGGCCAGGCCACGGTGAACTACAACCTGCTCGCCTCGGGCGCGGCCAGCGGCAACGCCCTCGTGAGCAAGTACACGGTGCACGCGGAGCCCAAGACCTACAGCGCCGGTGCGTGCGCGGCGTCGGGTGACACCCACGACGTCGACGTCACCACCGGCTACGCGGCCGGATCGTCGGCCGTGACCGGTACCTCCGCTCTGGTGACCGGCCTCACCAACTTCTGCGAGTACAACTTCACGGTGAAGGCGCAGAACACGGCGGCCGACGCCTCGACCCACTTCACGGGCAGCTTCTCCGGAGCCAGCGCCGGGACTCCGGCCTCCGGTGGTCCGGCCACGGTGAACGCGGCTCCGGGCGACAGCTCGGTCAACCTCACCTGGAGTGCGGTGGGTGGTTCCGTGATCGACTACAAGGTGAGCGTGACGCCGAACCCGGCGACCGGCCCCTGCTCCAGTGGGTCGTGCCTGATCGGTGGTACCGGTACGACGTACAACGTCACCGGCCTGACCAACGGAACCCCCTACACCTTCACGGTGCGGGCCAAGTTGACCGGCGGCTTCTTCAGCAACCCCTCGAGCAGCATTTCGGCGACCCCGAACGGGGCGATCATCACCCAGAGCTTCTCGATCGACAAGCCCGGGAGCCAGCTGGTGCTGAGCCAGTACTGCTCGGGCTCTCCCACCAACGTGGCGGGCTACTTCGACCCGACCAACAACAGCGGGATGTCGGGTCCGGTCCCCAACACCAACTGCGCCATCACCATGAGCGGTCCGCGGACCAACAAGGTGCAGGCCAACGCCATTACGGCCGATCCCCGCAGCGTCACGGACGCGGCGATCGCTTCGACCACGACCCTGACCTCGGACGACGCCGTGTTCGTCGCCAACGACCTGAACCAGAAGGTCAGCGGTGACTGCATCCCGGCGAACACCCGGATCGCGACGGTTGTGAGCGCTTCGCAGGTGACCCTGTCGAACGCCACCACCTGCACCCTGACGGGTGGCCTGTTCGTGATCTCCGGCCAGACGGTCAACTTCGGCGCCGTGTCGGGGCTCGGCATCACCGCCGACACCTCGGCCTACGCCACCGGCTCGCACGTGGGCCACGGCGTGGAAGGTCCGAAGATCGCCGGTGGGTCCACGATCACCGCGGTGCCGGCGAACTCCTACGTCGACGTCTCCCAGCCGGTCAACGGTGCCTCCAACGCCACCACGACCCGTGAGTGGCTGTCGGGGGCGACCAACCCGCAGATCGTCTCGAGCGGACCTGATGCCGGTAAGTACTTCAAGGCCACGGGCGTGCTGAACCAGGTGTTCGTGTCCGACGACCGTGCGGCCGACACCGGCTGGACGATCACCGGCCAGGCCAGCAGCTTCACCGACGGTTCGAGCCACTCGTTCGGCGGCAACAACCTCGGCTGGAAGCCGCGGATCGCGAGGCAGTCGACCCCGTTCGGCGGCTACTCGATGGCGGTGACCGCCGGCTCGAAGGTCTCGATCGGCGACGCCAGCGGTCTCGGGTCCGGCTCGACGACCAGCACCGACTCCTTGCAGTCGGGCTCGGTGGCGGGCAAGACCCTGGCGTACGCCAACAGCGGTGCAGGACTGGGCATCGCCCGGGTCGACGCCGATCTCACGTTGGCGATCCCGCTGAACCTGCCGGGAGCCACGTACACGGGCACGTTGACGCTCACGGCCATCTGATCCAGGCGGTGTACGAACTTCCACGGGGCTTCGCCTGAAGTTCACGGGGAGTTCGGAGAGTCACAACGGGGCGAGGAGCACAATGCTCCTCGCCCCGTTCCCATTGTGGTGAACCCGATGCCGGAGAGGCCCATCGTGACGACGATGACAGCCCCCACAGTTCGTCGACCGGGCCGACCGGTACGGTTCGCCGCGGCACTGGTCGGGTTCGTGGCGCTCCTCGTGCTGTGCGGCCCGACGCCGGTCCGGGCGGCCCCGCCGACCTCCCGGCCCGCCGCGCGGTCGGCCGTGTCCAACCCCCTGACCGACCCGCGCCCGCCCGGGATGTTCCTCGAGGCCTGGGCGCTCTCACCGTCGGGGGTCGACCCGACCCGACCGGGGAGCCGAGCGTTCCTGGCCTACTCCTTGGCGCCCGGCGGCTCGGCCACCGACTCGGTGACGCTCTGGAACTACTCCGATGTCCCGCTGACCTTCCACGTCTACGCGACCGACGCCTACAACAACCGGGACGGGGAGTTCTCCCTGTTGCAAGGTGGTGTCACACCGAGCGGTGCGGGTGGTTGGGTGACGCTCGCCACCAACTACGTCACGATCGACCCGCAGACCAAGGCCGACATCCCGCTCACGGTCACGGTGCCCGGTGACGCCTCGCCCGGCGACCACGCCGCAGGCATCGTGGCGTCGGTCCCCACCCCGACCACCAACGCCGACGGTTCGAAGGCGATCGTCGACCGGCGGACGGGGACCCGGGTGTACTTCCACGTCGCCGGCAAGGTGAACCCGCAGCTCGCGGTCGAGGCGATGTCGGTGTCGTACGCCGGATCGGTGAACCCCCTGGGCGGTACCGCCACGGTCGACTACACGGTGCGCAACCTCGGCAACACCCGCCTGGGCGCGCGCCAGGTGGTGAAGGTCACCGACGTGGTGGGTCGTACGGTCGCCACCCGGCGGACCAAGCGGCTCCAGGACGTCCTCCCCGGTGCGACGGTGACCCAGCGGGCCACGATCGACGGTGTGCCCGCCCTGGGCCGGGTGGGCGCGACGGTGGCCCTCACCCCGGTCGCGCCGGCGGGTGCCACCGAGAAGGCCCCGTCGGCGATCGTGGCGGTGGCACACACCCTGGCGATCCCCTGGTTCCTCCTCGGGGTGGTCGCGCTGGTCCTGCTGGGCTGGCGGCTGGTGCGGCGGTTCCGCCGGGCGTCGTGAACCGGTGGGCCCTCGTGGCGCT
>JBAXBB010000095.1:0-11026 GCA_037142235.1 Actinomycetes bacterium | reverse complement strand
GTCGAACTCCCCGGCGAGCACCAGGCCCACCCCCGGGTACCCGGTGTCGGCGACGAGCAGATTGGAACCCCGCCCGATCACCAGGCACGGCACGTCGGCGACCAACGGCACCAGCCGGGCCAGTGACGCCGCGTCCGGTACCCGCACGACCACCTCGAACGGCCCGCCGAGTCGGTAGGTCGAGAGTTCGGAGGCCGGGACGGCGCGGGCGACCGCCCCCGGGACGACCGCCTCCAACGCGTCGACCAGTGCGGATCCCGTCGTCGGGGTCATCCGTCGTCGGCGCCGAGCCAGACGTCGGGGACCGTCGTCAGGTCGCCGGCGCCGAGCGTCAGCACGATGTCGCCGGGCCGGGCGAAGCGGGGCGTGTGCGCCACGACGTCGGCCCGGTGGGGCAGGTAGACCACCGGCGCATCCGGGTGCGCGTCGAGGACCGCCTGGAGCACCAGGCGACCCGAGACGCCCGGGCGCGGGGCCTCTCCGGCCGAGTAGATGTCGGTGAGCACCAGGACGTCGGCGTCGGTGAAGGCATCGGCGAAGTCGCGCCAGAGGCTCGCCGTGCGCGAGTACCGGTGGGGCTGGAACACCGCGATCACCCGCGACCAGCCTCCGTCGCGGGCGGTCCGCAGGGCTGCACGCACCTCCGACGGCAGGTGCGCGTAGTCGTCGACCAGCGTCACGCCGTCGAGCTCTCCGCGGAACTCGAATCGGCGGGCAACGCCCCCGAACCCGGCCAGGGCCCGGGCGACCGCCTCGAACGGCACGCCGATCTCCGTGGCCAAGGCCGCGGCCCCCACGGCGTTGAGCGCGTTGTGGGCGCCGGGCACGGGCAGCGCCAACTCGCCCAGCGGGGCCCCGTCGCGGGTCACGAGCACCCGGCTGCCGTGACGTCCTCCCGACGACTCGACGATGCGGTAGTCGGCGCCCTCGGCCGCTCCGTAGGTGCGGGCGCCGACCCGCGCCGCGAGCGCGGCAGCGAGGGGGTCGTCGGCGCACACGACCCGGGGGCCCGGCACGCCCTCGAGGAAACGGTCGAAGGCGGCCACGAGCGCCTCGAACGAGCCGTAGTGGTCGAGGTGGTCGGCCTCGACGTTGGTGACGATCGCCGCCTCGGCCGGCAGCTCGAGGAACGTGCCGTCGCTCTCGTCGGCCTCGACGACGAACCACTCGCCGTCGTCGTACGCGGCGTTCGTACCGACCTCGTTGACGTCGCCGCCGATCACGAAGGTGGGGGCCCAACCGGCGCCGCGCAGCACCAACGCGAGCATCGACGAGGTGGTCGTCTTGCCGTGGCTCCCGGCTACCGCGATCCCGCGCTTGGTGGCGACGAGGGCCCGGAGCGCCTCCGCCCGCCGGAGCACCGGCAACCCCCGCCGCTGCGCCTCGACGACTTCCGGATTGGTCGCCGGGATGGCGGTGGAGACGACGACGACGTCGACCGTCGGACCGACGTTCGCGGGGTCGTGGCCGATGGCGGCCCCGATGCCGGAGCTCCGCAGGCGGGCGGTGACCCGCGACTCCTTGAGATCGGACCCCGACACGGTGTGCCCCATCCGCGCCAGCACGATGCCGATCGCGCTCATCCCGGCGCCGCCGATCCCCACGATGTGGACGTGCCGTGGGGCCGACAGGTCGAGCCCCGGGGTGACCTCAGTGCACACGAGCGGCCTCCTCGACCAGGTCGGCGACCCGCGCGGCGGCGTCGGGGCGGGCCAGGCGCCGGGCGGCCGCTCCCATCGCCGACCGCCGGACCGGATCGGCGCCGAGGGCGTCGAGCTCGCGGGCCAGCCGTTCGGCGGTGCACTCGGCGTCGGGCACCAGCACCGCCGCTCCGGCGTCGGCGAGGGCCCGGGCGTTGGCGGTCTGGTGGTCGCTCGGCGCGCCGGGCAGGGGTACCAACAGCGCCGGTTCGCCCGCCACCGCCAGCTCGGCCACGGTGACCGCCCCGGCGCGCGTGATGACGACGTCGGCCCAGCGGTAGAGACCGGGCATGTCGTCCTCGTAGGCGGTCCGCTCGTAGACGAGGGAACCGACCGGGGGCTGGGGAGCGCGTTCCATGCACCGTTGGTAGTCGCGTCGACCGGTCACGTGTCGGATCGCGACGTCGTGGCGCCCGGCCCAGCGGGCCGCGAGGTCAAGGACGGCGTCGTTGATCCGGCCGGCACCGAGGCTTCCACCGAAGACCCCGACCCGGAAGCCGCCGTCGGCCCCGGCGGAACCGGCCGGGCCGTCGGACCCCCCGAGGCCGAGCGTCGCGATGGCGGCCCGCACCGGGTTCCCGGTGCACACCGCGCCCCGCAGGCGCGTGCCTGGGATCGACACCGCTGCCTGGGCACCCAGCGCCACCGCGAGCCGGTTCACCACCCCGGGGGCGGCGTTCTGCTCGTGCACCACGACCGGGATCCGCAGGATCCGGGCGGCGACCACTCCCGGGGCGGCGGCGTAGCCCCCGACCCCGAGCACGACCGCCGGGCGCGACCGACGCAGGATCCGGATCGCCCGGACGAGGGCGGAGACGGTCTCGAGGGCCGTCCGGGCGTTCTGGCGCAACGCCGCCCAGGAGACGCGCCGGAGGAACCCGCGGCCCGGGAGCAAGTCGATGGGGTACCCGGCGGCCGGGACCATCTCGGCCTCCATGCCGCGAGCCGACCCCAGGAACCGCACGGCTCCCGCCGGACGACCCCGACGCACCAACTCCTCGGCGACGGCCAGGGCCGGGTAGACGTGGCCACCGGTCCCACCACCGGTGACCACGACGAACGGGTGCTCGGTCGACGAGGACATCGGCGCGTGAGGCTACGTGCGGGCCCGGCCAATGTTGGCCAGCATCCCTGACGCGACCATCGTCACCACCAACGAGGAACCACCGAACGACACGAACGGCAGGGGGATGCCCGAGACCGGGAGCAGCCCCACGACCCCGGCGATGTTGATGGCGGCCTGAGCGGTCACCCACACCACGATCCCCACTCCGAGCAGCAGGCCGAAACGGTCGGGCGAGCGCAGGGCGATCACGAGCCCCAGGAACGCGAAGACCACGAAGAGCCCGAGGACGACCATGCAGCCGATCAGGCCCAACTCCTCGCCGATGATCGAGAACACGAAGTCGGTGTGGGCGTTGGGCAGGAAGTGCCATTTCGCGACACCGGCGCCGAGCCCGACCCCGGTCACCCCGCCGGACCCGAGGGCAATCAGCGACTGGACGATCTGGTAGCCCGTGTTCGACGCGTCGGCGGTCGGGTGGAGGAAGGTCAACACCCGGGCCCGCCGGTAGGGCGCCGCGATCGCCAGCACCGCGGCCAGCCCGATCCCGGTCCCGAACAGGACCATCAGGTGCTTGAGCCGGATCCCGCCGGCCACGAGGACCGCGGCGCAGATGAGGGCGATCACCACCGTCGAGTCGAGGTCGGGCTCGATCAGGACGAGCGCTGCGAGGGTGACGGTGACCATGAGGATCGGCTTGAGCACCGCACCGAGGTCCCAGATCCGGTCGTGGCGACGGGTGAGCACATCGGCGCCGAACACCAGCACCGCGAGCTTGGCGAGCTCCGACGGTTGGAACCGCAACCAGCTGATCCCCAGCCAGCGCCGCGAGCCGCTGACGGCGATCCCGACGTGGGGCACGAGCACCACCAGGCACAACGCCAGCGCCGCAACGGTGATCGGGACCGCCCAACGCTGCCACCGGCGCACGTCGAGCCGGAACGCGAAGAAGAAGCCGACAGCCCCGAGAGCCGTCCAGAGCAGCTGGCGCTGGAACACGTGCCAGACCGATCCGTAGTCCGACATCGAGACCACCGACGAGGCCGACAGCACCATCACCACGCCGATGACGTTGAGCACCACGACGGTGGCGACGAAGAGCACCGTGACGTTGGGAGTGAACGGGGCCGTGCTGCGGTCATGGCCCGGGGCACTCGAGGGACGGGTCGGTCGCTTCCGCTCACCCGACCGACGGGCCCCGGTCCCCGCGGTGCGCGTCGCCGTGGCGCGCGAGCCCGGGGCCCGGGTGGTGGACGGACGGCTCACCGGGCCACCCCCGCGCGACGGTGCACGATCCGGGCGAAGTCATCGCCCCGCTCGGCGTAGGAGCCGTACCAGTCGAAGGACGCACACGCCGGCGAGAGGAGCACGACGTCGCCCGGCCGGGCGAACCCGATCGCGGCGTCGACGGCCGACTCCATCGACGTCGCGATCTCGACCGGGACCGTGCCGCGGAACGCGGCCACGACGTCACCAGCCGCTTCGCCGATCGCCACCACGGCCACCAGATGATCGACGCCGGCGCGCAGGCCGGCGAGGTCGAGACCCTTGTTGCGCCCACCCGCGAGCAGGACGACCCGGTCGAAGCTCTGCATCGCGGCGAGCGCCGCGTGCACGTTGGTGGCCTTCGAATCGTCGACGAAGCGCACCCCGTCGATCTCGGCGACCGGACCCAGCCGATGCCCGCCGCGGACGAACGAACGCAACGCCTCACCCACGCCGACGGTTGGTGCGCCGACTGCCCGGACGAGTGCGGCCGCCGCCAGGGCGTTGGCCAGATCGTGGGGGGCTGCGGCCGGCAGGTCGGCCACCTCGGCCAGGACCTCGTCGTCGTCGGAAACCAGCCGACGGCCGCCGGCCCCGTCGATCACCCGGTACCCGGCGGCGCCGGCGGCGACGGTGAAGGCCCGGGTCCGACCCGGTGCCGAGGCCGCGAGGGCCGACACCACCGGATCGTCGGCGTTGTAGACGAGCGTGTCGTCGGGCCCCTGGTGTGCGAACACCTTGGCCTTGGCGTGCGCGTAGGCCTCGAAGGTGCGGTGCCAGTCGAGGTGGTCGTCGGCGATGTTGCAGAGGACCGCGGCGCGCGGCCGGAAGGCATCGGTCACGGCCGCCAACTGGAACGACGACACCTCGGCGACGACCACCTCGGGGCGGAGGCGCCCGGCCTCGTCGAGCAGGGGCGCACCGATGTTTCCCGCCGCCACCGCCGGGACCCCGCCGGCCTGGAGCATCGCGACCGTGAGTTCGGTGACGGTCGTCTTGCCGTTCGTGCCGGTGACCGCGATCAGGGTGCGACCGCGGGCGGCGAGCAGTTCGGCGCCGAGATCGACCTCGGCCCGCACCGGGATGCCGGCGCGGCGCGCCGCCACGACGAAGGGGTGTCGATCGGGCACCCCCGGACTCGGAACCACGAGATCGGTCCCCGCCAAGAACGGCGCGACCGCCGCGCCTTCGGGCATCGGGATCACGGGAACCCCGGCCTCGCGGGCTGCGGCCAGCCGCGCCTCGGCGATGGTGGCCACCCGGTCCTCCACGACGATGGTGTCGTCACCGGCCGCGTGCGACCACCGCACCACCGCGTCTCCGGTCATCCCGAGCCCGACGACCACGACGCGACGGGCGCCACTGGTGCGCGGGCTCACTCGATCACCCCGGGGATCTTGATGAAGTCGGCGTAAAAGAGCCCCAGCCCGAGGGCGACACACGCACCCGCGACCAACCAGAGGCGCACGATCACCGTGATCTCCGGCCAACCCCCGACCTCGAAGTGGTGATGGATCGGCGCCATGCGCAGGACGCGGCGGCCGAAGCCACGGAACGAGATGATCTGGGCCACCACGCTCAGGGTCTCGACCACGTAGATCCCACCGAGCACCGGGAGCAGCAGCATGATGCTGCCGAGCAGGGCCAGCCCGGCCATGGCCCCGCCGAGTGCGAGCGAGCCCGTGTCGCCCATGAAGATCTGAGCCGGTGCGGCGTTCCACCAGATGAAGCCCGCGCACGCGCCGGCGAGGGCCGCCGCGACGACCGCCGAGTCGATGGCGGAGGCAGGCGCGATCCCGTAGATGAAGGGATGACGGAACTGCCAGAAGCAGATCACGGTGAGGGCGATGAACACGAAGGCAGCCGAGCCGGCGGCCAGGCCGTCCATGCCGTCGGTGAGGTTCACGGCGTTCGCCGTCCCGTAGATCACGATCACCGCGACGACGAACCAGCCCCAGGACGTGAGGTTGGGCAGGGTGGCCCGGGTGAAGGAGAGCGTCGTCGAGACGCCGACCCAGTGCACGGCCAAGTACGCGAACACCGCGGCGACCAGGAGCAGCCCCGCCGTCTTGCCGCGCTTGCGCAGGCCGAGGTTCCGGCCCCGCCGGACACCGAGGTAGTCGTCGAGGAACCCGACGAAGGCCATGCCGAGGACGAGGCCCATCAGCGTGAGCCCCGTGCGGGCGAACTTCAGTTCGTCGGCGCGCACGTGCGCGATCGAGTAGCCCAGCACCACTCCGGCGACGATTGCGATCCCGCCCATCGTGGGGGTGCCGGCCTTGCTCGCATGCGGGTGCTGGAAGGGGCCGTCGTCACGGATCAGCTGGCCGATGCTACGGGCGCGCAGGAAGCGGATCAGGAACGGGGTCGCCAGGATGTTCACGAGGAACGCGACCGAAGCGGCGACGAGGATGGCGATCACGCGACCAGCTCCCCGCGCGCCAGCGCACCGGCGATCACCTCGAGGCCGACCGCCCGGCTCGCCTTGACCAACACCGCGTCGCCGGGCCGGAGGGTCGCCGCGAGGATCGCGCGCGCGTCGTCGCGGTCGGTGGCAGCGAGGGCCTCGATCCCCGCCTCCCCGGCGGCCACGACGGCGCCTCGGCTCAGCGTTCCCACCGTCACCAGGAGATCCACTCCCACGGCGGCGGCGAGCTCACCCACCCGCGCGTGCTCGGCCTCACCGCACTCCCCCAGCTCGAGCATGTCGCCGAGCACGGCGATGCGTCGTCCCGTGACGGGGAGCGCGCCGAACGCCCGCAACGACGCCTGCATCGACGACGGGCTCGCGTTGTACGCGTCGTTGAGCACGACGATTCCCCCCGGGGCTTCCAAGAGCTCCATCCGCCAGTCGGCCGTGGTGGTCGTGCCCAGGTCGGCGACCGCGACGTCGATCGGGACCCCGAGGAGCAGGGCGACCGTGACTCCCATCGCCGCGTTGCAGGCCTGGTGGGCGCCCCGCAGGCCGAGCGTCACGGTGGCCGCACCCCAGGGGCTCTCGAGGGTGAACGTGGGTCGGAGACCGGCGTCGAGGCGCAGCGAGCGGACCACCACGTCGGCGGTGGGGGCCTCCCCCACCGTGACCACTCCGGCCGAGGTGCGCGCCGCCAGGCCCGGGGTGGTGTCGTCGTCGGCGTTGAGAACCGCGTAGCCGGTGTCCGGGAGGGCCTCGACCAGCTCGCCCTTCGTCCGGGCGATGCCCTCGCGTCCGCCGAGGTGCTCGGCGTGCGACAGGCCGATGTGCGTGACGACCCCCACACGCGGTCGGGCGATGGCGCAGAGGTCGGCGATGTTGCCCGGGAAGCGGGCCCCCATCTCCGCCACGACCACCTCGGTCCCCACAGGGGCACCGAGCAGCGTGAGGGGCAGGCCCGCCTCGTTGTTGAACGAGCCCGGGCTCGCCGACACGGCCCGCGCTCCGGCCAGGGCTGCGGCGGTGAGGTCCTTGGTCGCCGTCTTGCCCGCGCTACCCGTGATCCCGACCACGGTGAGGTCGGGCTGCTCGGCGCGCACGGCCGCCGCCAGGCGAGCCAGCGCCGCCAGCGGATCGTCGACCACCACGAGCGCACCGTCGCGGGGTGCGCCGACGTCGCGCCCGACGAGCGCCACCGTCGCCCCGCGGGCGAACGCGTCGGCGACGAACTCGTGCCCGTCACGCTCGGCCACCAGGGCCACGAAGCAGGCGCCGGGCCGGAGGGCGCGACTGTCGTTGGCGTAGGAGGTCGCCCGCGCGTCCGGTGCGCCCGAGACCGCGCCGCCGGTGAGCGCGGCGATCCGCGCCGCGCTCAGGTCCATCGGGACCCCGATTCCGCCCGGGCGCCGGCGAGGAGTTCCTCCCGGACGACCTCGCGGTCGTCGAACGCAACGGTGGTCGAGCCCAGGGTCTGGCCCGACTCGTGGCCCTTGCCCGCGACCAGCACGACATCGCCCGGGCTCGCCCAGGCGAGGACCCGCCGGATCGCGAGGCGCCGGTCGAGCTCCACCTCGGGGGTCGCCCCGGTGTCGCGAGCGCCGGCCACGGCGGCCGCCGCGATCGTGGCCGGGTCCTCGGAGCGAGGGTTGTCGGAGGTGACGACGACGTGGTCGGCGGCCGCGGCCGCCGCGCCCATCTCGGGACGCTTGCCCGGGTCGCGGTCACCACCACAGCCGAACACGATGCCGACCCGCCCACCCGTGGCCGTGGCCGTGGCCCGGGCCGCCGCGATCGCCGCGACGAGCGCGTCGGGGGTGTGCGCGTAGTCGACCAGGACCGTGAAGGGCTGTCCGGCATCGACCCGCTCGAGGCGACCGGGCACCACCGGAGCCTGGGAGAGGCCGCGAGCGACGTCGTCGAGCCGGAAGCCGACGGCGAGGGCGGTAGCGGCAGCAGCGCAGGCGTTCGCGACGTTGAGCCGCCCGACCAGCCCGAGCGCGACCTCGGCCCGCCGGCCGTGGCGCCGGTCGACCAGCGTGAAGGTACTGCCCGTCGTGGTGCTCGACCGGCCTTCGACCCCGAGGTCGGCGGCGCCGTCGTCGACGGCGTAGGTGACACTCGCCAGCCCGCCGGCCGCGGCGATCTCCACCAGACGGGCCCCGTGAGCGTCGTCGAGGTTGGTCACGACCACTCCGCACCGTTCGGGAACGAACAACGTGGCCTTCGCCGCGAAGTAGTCGTCCATGGTGCCGTGGTAGTCGAGGTGGTCGCGAGAGAGATTGGTGAAGCAGGCGGCCGCGAACCAGGTGGCGTCGACGCGGTGCTGCACCAGCGCGTGCGACGAGACCTCCATGGCGACGGTCGTCACCCCGTCGTCGCGCATCTCCGCGAGCAGGGCCTGGAGGTCGGATGCCTCGGGCGTGGTGAACGAGAGGGGGACGTTCCGGTCGCCGATGCGCGCGCCGGTGGTGCCGATGTACCCAGCCCGTTCCCCCGCCGCGGTCGCGATGGCGTGCAGCAGGTGGGTCGTGGTGGTCTTGCCGTTCGTGCCGGTCACCCCGAGGCAGCGCAACGCACGCGACGGGTCGCCGTAGAGCCGGGCCGCCACCGCACCGAGCGCCGCCCGCACGTCGGCGACCCGGATCTCGGGCACGCCGAGGCCCAGCGGACGCTCCACGATCAGCGCGACCGCCCCGGCCACCACCGCCGCCGGGGCGAAGTCGTGGCCGTCGAACCGGGCGCCGGGGATGCAGGCGAAGCAGGCGCCGGGGTGCACCCGACGGTGATCGTGCTCGACCGAGCGCACCGTGACCCCGTCGCCGGCGCCAGACCCGCCCGGGCGGTCGGAGCGCCCGTCGAGGGCGACGAGCAGATCGCGGAACTGCACCTGGACTTCCATCACGGCACCACGGCCACGCTACCGGCCAGGTTGGGCGCAGCGTCACCAGGAACCCGCTCGGTCGCCAGGGCGTGCTGCATGATCCGCGAGAACACGGGCGCGGCGACCTGGCCGCCGAAGTAGACCCCCGAGGGCTCGTCGATGACCACGATGGTGGCGAGGCGGGGATGCTCGACCGGCGCGAACCCGACGAACGAAGCAACGTACTTGTACGGCGGGTGCTCATAGGGAGGCTTGCGCGCGGTGCCGGTCTTGCCACCCACGCTGTACCCGGGGATCGCGGCCTTGACCCCGGTCCCACTCGTGACGACCCCGGCGAGCATCCGCCGCATGGCGAGCGCGGTCTTGGCCGAGACGACCTGATGGGTCATCCCGGGAGCCGCGTCGACCCGGCGGCCGTCGGTCCCGATGGTCGCGGCGATGAGTCGCGGCTGCACCGCGACCCCGTCGTTCGCGATGGCGGCGTAGACGTCGAGCATCTGCAACGCCGTGACGGCAAGCCCGTTGCCGATGGGCATCGACGCCATGCTCGTGGCGTTGTAGTTCCGCAACAACATGATGATGCCGGCGGCTTCACCGGGGAACTGGAGTCCGGTTGCCTGGCCGAACCCGAAGTTCCGCAGGGCGGCGTCGAAGGCGGTGGCGCCGAGTTGGTGAGCGATCGCGATCGTGCCCACGTTCGACGATTCGCTCAGGACCTGACCGACGCTCAGTTGCGAACCGTGCGTCTCGGTGTCTTCGTACTTCTTGCCGTCGACCATCACCGCCATCGGCGTGTCGATGACCGTGTCGGGGGTGACGAGACCGGCTTCGATGGCCGCGGCCACCGTGACCACCTTGTTCGTGGAACCGGGCTCGAAGACGTCGGTGACCGGGCGGTTGCGCTCCGACGCCGGCGCCGGCCGCGCGGGCTGGGCGTCGGTGGCACCGTCGACCGTGGCCATGGCCAGGATGTCGCCAGTCCGCACGTCCATGACCACCGCCATGCCGCCCTTGGCCGACGCCGTGGTCACCTGGTCGACGAGGGCCTGCTCCGCCTCGAACTGGACGGAGCGGTCCAGGGTCAAGACCAGGTCGTCGCCCGGCCGGGCGGCCGCCACGGTGCGGTCGGTCCCGGGCAGCACGTTGCCGGTGGGGTCGCGCTCGACCTGACGCTTGCCCGCGGTGCCCGCGAGCGTGTGGTCGAGGGCCTGCTCGAGACCGGTCAGGCCGTTGTTGTCGACGCCGACCAGTCCGATGACGGGTGCCGCCAGGTCCCCCGACGGGTAGTACCGCTTGGGTTCCGGGTACGAGGAGATGCCGGTGATGGCGAGCTTCCGGACCGCGGCGGCGACGTCGGGCTCGACCTTGCGCGCCACGAACTGGAACTGGGAGTTCGGCTGGGAGAGGCGAACCCGCAGCGTCATCTCGTCGACCCCGACGACGGGCGCCAGGGCGGCCGCGACCTCCGCCGGATGGGTGATCAGCCGCGGGTCGGCGTAGATCGTCTCACGGGGTACGGAGATGGCGAGCTCGTGACCCGACCGGTCGAAGACCGATCCGCGCGTCGCGTTGAGGGTGTCGGACTGGAGGCGCTGGTCGAGGCCCAGCGTCGCATAGTGCGAGCGGCTCCGGGTCTGGATGTCGGCGACCCGGGCGGCGAGCACGGCGAAGACCACCGCCACGACCGCAAAGACGAAGAAGAC
>JBAXBB010000094.1:0-11034 GCA_037142235.1 Actinomycetes bacterium | reverse complement strand
ACCTCGCGCGCCGCGCGCCCGAGCTCGTCCTCGAGCACCGCGCCCGCCGGGCCCGACTCCGCGAATCCCCCGCTGAGCACGTGGACCACACGCGCGCGCCCCGCGGCGCTCCGCACGAGATCGGGACAGGCGGCGGCAGGGACCGCGGCCAAGAGATAGTCGACACCACCCTCCACCTCGGCGAGCGAGGCCACGGCCCGGACCCCGTCGACCGCCAGGGCGCTCGGGTGCACCACCACGAGGTCGTCGTCGGTCCGGCCGCACGCGCGGTAGGCCGCCAGGGCCCGGTTGCCGAACCCCGGGCGGTTCGTCGAGGCACCCGCCACCGCAACGGTGCGCGGCGCGAAGAGCGCGGCGGCGTCGAGCGCGGGGACCGGCACCGGAGCCTCGGGGACCGGTCGCAGCAGCAGCCGGGCGTCGGCGACGGTGCAACCGTCGGGGCGGGCGATCACCGGGTTGCAGTCGAGCTCGGCGAAGGCCTCTCCACACGCGACCACCAGCCCGTCGACCCCCGCGACCGCCAGCAGCACCTCCACGAGGGCCCCCCGGTCGACCGGCGGGCGGCCACGGGTCCCGCGCAGGAGCGCCGACGCGCCGAACCCGTCGAGCAACGCCTCGGCCGCGGCGCGGTCGAGCGGCGCCAGGGCGACCGCGACGTCGTCGAGCACCTCGACCTCGGTGCCCCCGAGCCCCACGGCGACCACCGTTCCGAAGGGGGTGCGGGTCGCGCCCACCACCAGCTCGATCCCCGGCGGTGCCATCTCCTCGATCAGGAAGCCGTCGGGAGCGAGCCCGTGACCGGCCAACTCCCCGGTCATCGCGGCCGCCGCCTCCATCAGGTCGTCGGGCTCCAGACCGAGCCGGACCGCGCCCACGTCGGACTTGTGCACGATGCCGGGACCGAAGGCCTTGAGCACCAGCGGCCGCGCCAGGTCAACCTCCGGAGCGACCTCGGCGGTGACCACCGCGCCCCGGGGGACCGGCGCGCCCCGGGCGGCGAGCGCGGCCTTCACGAAGGGCTCGGGCACGGCCGTGCGCCCCGAGCCGTCGCCGAGGGGGATCGCCAGGGCACCGAGGGCGGCGAGGGCGTCGGTCACGGGAGTCGGGTGAAGACCCGCCGCGCCGTGCCGCCGAGCAGCGCCGCGCGCGTCTCGTCGGCGAGACCGAGCTCGTCGACCTGGGCCAGCGCGTGGCGGTGGCCGACCGTCGGGAAGTTGGTGCCGAACACGACCTTCGTCCGGCCGGGTCCGCGCAGGAAGTCGACCACGGCGGGCGCCCAGTGGCGCGGGGGGTAGGCGGCCGTCCCGAGGAAGACGTTCGGGAACTTCAGGGCCATCGCGACCGCTTCGTCGACCCAGGGCCAGCCGGTGTGCGAGAGCAGGAACCGCACCGACGGGAAGTAGATGGCCGGCCGGTCGATGCCGATCGGGCGTCCGCACTCGCTCGGGACCAGCCCGCCCGAGGTGCCGGCCTGCATCGCGACCGGCACGTCGGCCTCGGCGGCCAGGGCGTAGAAGGGGTAGAAGTCCGCGTGGTCGAACGGCCGGTCCCAGGAGTGAACGTGGTTGTAGAGGCCCACCACCCACGGTTCGGTGAGGACCTCACGCGCCCGCCCGACCCCGGCGAATCCCTGACCCGGGTCGATCGCCCAGAGCGCCGCGAACCGGCCCGGGTGGGCGGTGACGAGCTCGAGCGCCTCGTCGGGGCGCAAGGTGAGCCCGGAGAAGTCGAAGGCGCCGGCGTGACGCTGGGCGTCGCTCACGACCACGCACACGGTCGCGATCCCGAGTGCGTCGAGGCGCTCCACGAGGGTGTCCGGATCGGTGAACCCGTCGTCGGGATCGCGCCGCACCTTCACCGGGATCCCCTGGGCCGCGATCGCCTGGTCCCACCGGTCGGCGAAGAGGGGCAGGAACGCGTTGCAGAGGTAGTCGATCGTGCCGGTCGGCGGTGCCGCACTCGTCATCGTCGCCGCCGTTCGTCGTCGGGTGCCGCGAACGCACCCACCAAGAAGTCCACCAGCCGTTCGGCGAGCGGATCGTCGGCCCCCGGGGCGCGCAACGCGACCCAGGTGTGCACGGGCCCCTCGGGCTGGCCGATCACCCGGTTGACCAGGTCCTTGGCCAGGGCGAGCCGGAGCTCGCGCACCCCGGGGGTCAGGTGGGGCGTGACCCGGGTGAGTGCCACCACGAACCGTTCGGTGTAGGGCTCGAACGCGTCGATGACCAGCGGCATGAGCGCCGGGTTGGCGAGCACGGCGGCCAGGAACCCGATGTGGTGTCTCCCACCGCCGGCGGCGTCGGTGGCCATCTCGACCGTGGGGACGACGAACGCCTCCACGACCTCGCGCAGTGACGGGTCCACGGCCCCTTCGACGCGCGCCAACCACGCCGCCCGCCGCGCCCCGACCTCGGCCGCCCGCCAGTCGAGGATGGCGCGCACCAGTTCGGCCTTGGACCCGAAGTGGTAGTGGATCGCGGCGGTGTTGGCCCCGGCCGCCGAGGTGAGGTCGCGGATCGACACCGCGTCGATCCCCCGCTCGGCGAACTGCTGCTCGCCGACCTGCATCAGGCGCAGGCGGGTCGCCGCCCCCACCCCGGTGTCGGTGGTGGTCACGGCGCTTCCCCGGCCCGGCGCGACCGGTGGGCCGCCTGGGCCGCGGTGGCCAGATCGGTCACCTCGGCCACACCGGCGGCCACTGCGTCCGGGTCGAGCCGGGGCACGAGGTGCGCTCCTCCGGCGACCGCCAGCATCTCGGCCAGACGGTCGCGCAGGCACCCCAGCGCCCAGGCGAGCATCTCACCGTGGGCGGCGGGGTCGAAGTCCACGACCTGGTTCACCACCGGCTCCCCGTGCGCCACCTTGTGCACGTAGTGGTAGTGGGGTTCTCCGTCGAACACGTCGAAGCGCAGGTACTCGTGGCCGTCGTCGGCGCCCGTCACGTGCAGCGACACCCCCTCGTCGGCGAACCCGCCGTCGGGCGACTTCTCGTGCAACTCGGCGAGTTGGGCGGGGTCGGCGCCGTAGAGCGCCTCGAGGTCGGCCGGCGACACGTCGCGGTACTCCACGCCGAACACCAGCACGCCCGCCGGGATCCAACGGGTGTTGGCGGCGTCAGGGGGCTGGGGCGCGATGTTGTAGATCGTGCCGATGGGTCGGGGTGCGGCCATGAGGTCCTCCGGTTGCGCCGTCGGTCGCCGTCAGCGCTCGTCGCGGAAGCGCTTGGGCTTGGGCGAGGTGTGCAGTTCGGTGTCGTCGTCGAGGACGCCCGGGCCCACCACCCGGGCGTGGATCCGCACGCCGAAACGCTGGTGCAGCGCCCGCTCGAGGTCGTCCGTGAGGTCCGGGAACGTGCCCGGGTCCCGGTGCGACACGACCGCGATCTCCATCTCGTCGCGGGCGCCCTCCCGCCAGACCCGCACGAAGTAGTCGGGGTCGACGCCGTCGACACCGCCGGCGACCTCCCCCACCCCTTCGGGCCAGAGGTTGATCCCGCGCAACTTGACCATGTTGTCGCCCCGGCCGGAGAAGGGGCCCATCCGCCGTGTCCACGAGCCGCAGGCGCACCGCTCGCGCGGGTAGAGCCAGGAGAGGTCCATGATGTTGTACCGGAACTGCGGGCTCCCGGTCTTGTAGAGCTCGGTGATGACGATCGCCCCGAGTTCGCCGTCGGGGAGCTCCTCGCCGGTCTCGGGATCGACGATCTGCACCACGAAGGCGTCTTCGAAGATGTGGAGGCCGTCGTGGGCCGGGCACTCCACGGAGACCCACTGCACCTCGTGGAACCCGTAGGAGCGGAAGTACTCGACCCCGAACGTGTCCGCCAGCACGTCGGGATCACCGATGTTGGGCAGGGCCCGCAGCGCCAGGTCACGCCGGGGGTCGTAGCCCATGGCCACTGCCGCCTCCGCCAGGCGCAGGAGGTAGTCGCCGGTGGTGCAGATCGCCGCCGCGCCGTACTGGATCGCGAGTTCCACCTGCCGCTCGGTGCTCGTGACGTTGCCCGTGCTCGTGGTGAGGACCACGCAGTTGAGCCAATGGTGCAGCGCCTCGTCGAAGGAGAAGGCGCCGTTGTGCAGCCCGTACGCCCAGGAGTTGAGCACCACGTCGCCGGGACGGATGCCCTGGCGGTAGAGGGCGCGAGCGGTCAGGAGGCCGCCGACCTCCCGGTCCCACTGCGTGTAGAAGGTCGGGCGCGACTTTCCGGTGGTACCGCCGGACATGAAGACCCGCATCGGTTCGCGCACGGCGTCCGCCGGCACCACACCCTGATAATCGCCGAACGGTGGGTGCTCGTCGATGCTCACGCGGAGGTCGTCGACGGTGTAGGTGGGGAACCGGCGGAGGTCGTCGAGGGTCCGGAGGTCGTCGGCACCGACGCCCGCCGCCGCCCACCGGTCGCGGAAGAACGGCACCGTCGCCGCCCGCCGCACCCGGTCGCGGACCCGCGCCAACTGCGTGGCTACGAGGTCGTCGGGCTCGGCCAGGTAGGTGGAGTCGAAGTACTCGGGGGGCGGGGCGTACTCCCGGACCAGGCGCTCGAAGTCGACCGCCTCCCAGGGACGGACCATGCGCTCACTCATGCGGACCTCCACGTGCAGAGGGTGAATCCCGGGGTGTCGTCGACGGCCGGGACGTCGAGGAATCCGACCGCCACGGGCAGGTCGACCGCCAGGCCGGCGCCGTCGGCCGGACCCGACCAGGCGCCCGGCATCAAGAGGTCGTCCTGTTCGGCCAGGCGCACCAACACCACCGTCGACGGCGACGGGACGGCGCCGCCGAAGTCGTGCCGGTTGACCACCCAGCTCGCGACCGTGCCGCGCCCCGACACCGGGGTCGACGACCAGGCCAGCGACCCGCAACGGGCACACAGTGCCCGGACCGGCCAGCGCCACGCACCACAGTCGTCGCAGCGGGCGCAGTGCAGCTCGTGCCGGGCCACGGCGTCCCACCAGATCGCGGAGTCGCGCTCCACGAAGGGGGCGGGCCGCGGCGCGGTCATGCGGCGGTCTGCAGGAGGAGGGCCGAGGTGGTCCCGGCGACGTATCCGGGCTGACCGGTGGTGAGGGCCACCCGCGCGCCGGGCGTCTGGCGCACGCCGGCGTCGCCGCGTAACTGGTCGACCGCCTCGGCGACGTGGTTCAGCCCGTGGACGTAGCCCTCGGACAGGTGCCCGCCATGGGTGTTGACCGGGAGCGCACCACCCCGAGCGGTCGCCCCGTCGGCCACGAAGGCGGCGGCCTCCCCCCGGGGCGCGAACCCGTAGTCCTCGAGTTGGAGGAGCACGAGCGGCGTGAAGGCGTCGTAGAGCTCGGCGACGTCGACGTCGGCGGGGGTGAGCCCCGCCTGGGCGTAGAGGCGGGGGGCCATGCCGGCGGCGCCGCTGCGGGTGAGGTCCCCGTGCCCGTTGGAGAACAGCGTGGTGCCACCCCCGCAGGTGGCCCCGGCGATCAGGACGGGGGTCCGCGCGAGGTCGCGGGCCCGGGCGGCCGAGGTCACGACCACGGCCACGGCGGCGTCGGTCTCGAGGCAGCAGTCGAAGAGGCGCAGCGGGTCGACGACGGGCCGTGACCCCAGGTACTCGTCCATGCTCAACGGGGTGCGCATCACCGCTCGCTCGTTGTCCACGGCGAAGGCGCGTTGGGCAATCGCCACGCGTCCGAGGTCCTCCGCCGTGACCCCGAAGCGCTCGAGGTAGGCGCGGCCGTACATCGCGAACTGTTGCGGTGGCGTGGCGAACCAGTAGGGCGCCTGGTACTGGAACTCGAGTGTGTCGGGCGCGCCGCGGCCGGTCCCGCCCATCCGGAACTCCGAGCGGGCGTTCACCGCGCGCCAGCAGACCACGCACTCCGCCGCACCGGTCGCCACGGCGAGGGCCGCCGACCCGACGACCCAGTTCGACTGACTCCCGCCCCCGAACAGGTCGAGGTGGTAGCGCAGGTCGGCGATCCCCAGGCTCTGGGCCACCAGCGTCGCCTGGACCGAGTCACCGACGCGGTGACAGGCCACGCCGTCGACGTCGGTGAGGGCCAGCCCCGCGTCGTCGAGGGCGGCCCGGATCGCCCGCAGGGCCAGCGTCAGCGTGCTCACCCCCGAATCACGCGAGTACCCGGTGCGGCCCACACCGACGATGGCCGTGCGGTCCCGGAGGAAGGTGTCGTCGCTCACGCGAGGTCGATCCAGCTCGTCTTGAGGCGCGTGTTCTCGAGCACGCTCTCCCACCCCGAGTCCTTGCCGAACCCCGAGTCGCCGAAGCCGCCGAACGGCAGGGCCCAGTGGATCCTCCGGTAGGCGTTGACCCACACCGACCCGGCGTCGAGGTCGCGGACCATCCGGTGCGCCCGCTTCAGGTCGTTCGTCCAGACCCCGGCCGCCAACCCGTAGGCGGAGTCGTTGGCCAGGGCCAGCGCTTCGTCGTCGTCGGAGAACGCCATCACCACGGCGACCGGGCCGAACACCTCCTCCCGGCAGATCCGCGGGGCGTTGTCGGCCACGCGCAACAGCGTGGGCTCCATCCAAGAGCCCCCGGCGAACGGCGACCCGGCACCGAACAGGGCCTCGCCGCCACCGCGTCCGCCGAAGAGCAACTCGGCGCCGTCGGCGGGGGCCCCCGCCACGAAGTCGCGCACCCGTTCCAGTTGCACGTCGGAGACCAGCGGGCCCATCGTGGTCGCCGGGTCCATCGGGTCGCCGAGCACGACGTGCGCCGCGACCGCCCGCACCCGCTCCACGACGTCGTCGAGCACCGACTCGTGGACCAGGATCCGCGACCCCGCCACGCAGGTCTGCCCCGCCCCGCCGGTGAAGACGGCGGCGGTGCTGACGCCGACCGCCGCCGCGTCGAGGTCGGCGTCGGAGAACACGAGGTTGGCCGACTTGCCGCCCAGCTCCACGTGCAGCGGGCGGATCAGGTGCGCCGAGCGGGCCTGGATCACCCGGGCGGTCGCGGTCGAACCGGTGAAGGTGACCCGGCCCACCCGCGGGTCGCGCACCAAGGCGTCGCCGGCCTCCTCGCCGAGCCCCGCGACGACGTTGACCACCCCGGCCGGGAGCCCGGCCTCCTCGAGCAGCGCCGCCCACCGCAGCACCGAGCCCGCCGCCTGCTCGGCCGCCTTGACCACCACGGTGTTGCCCGCGGCTAGCGCCGCCCCCACCTTGGCCGACATCAGCGACAGCGGGGCGTTCCACGGGATGACCACGCCCACCACCCCGAACGGCTCGCGGCGCGTGAAGTTGAAACTGGCCGGGCCCACCACCACGGTGTCGCCACTGATCTTGTCGGCGGCACCGGCGAAGTAGTGGAACATCTGGACGCAGGCGGGGAGGTCGCCGAGTGCCGTCTCGTTGCGGATCCGGCCGTTGTCGCGCGTCTCGATCTCGGCCAGTTCGTCTTGGTGCGCGGCGACGACCGCGGCGACCGCCCGCAGGTGAGCCGCCCGCCCGAGCGCCGGGAGCCCCCACCACCCGGGGAACGCCCGGCGAGCCGCGTCGACCGCAGCCTCGACGTCGGCGGGCCCGCTGCGCGGCACTCGGGCCCAGCGTCGACCGGTCGCCGGGTCCACGCTGTCGATCCACTCGCCGGACGCGGCCGGGCCCACCGACCCGTCGACGACCTGCGGGAAGTCGCGGACCTCCGCCGTCACTGGAAGAGCTGTCCGGCGTTGACGTCGAGGGTGGCGCCGGTGATGCCCGACGACTGGTCGGAGGCGAAGAACAGCACCGCGCTCGCCACTTCGTCCTCGGTGGCAATGCGCCGCAGCGCCATCGACTGCACGTGGCGGTCGTACATCGCTTCGACCGTGATGCCCTCGGCGCGGGCGGTGACGGCGATCCACTCTTCGAGGACCGGGCTCATGATCAGCCCCGGCGCGACCATGTTCACCCGCACCCCGGACGGACCGAGCTCGTCGGCGAGCGACCAGCCGAGCCGGTGCGCGGCCGCCTTGCCCGCCGCGTAGTCGGAGCGACCGCCGTAGGCGATCCGGCTCGACATCGAGGTGAGGTTCACGATCGCGCCCCGACCGGCGTCGACCATCGCCGGAGCGAGGAAACGACAGGCCAACAGCGTGCCGTAGGCGGCGACGTCGATGCAGTGCCGCCAGAAGTCGAGGTACTCGTCGTCCATCTCCAGGACGTTCTTGCGGTGCGACGGCGGGAACGCCGCGTTCACCAACACGTCGACACGCCCGAACTCGGTCAGCACCCGGTCGGCCAACACCCGGACCTGATCACGGTCCGTGACGTCGGTCGGGACCGGCAGCGCCCGCCGGCCCGCGGCCTCCACGTCGGCGGCGATCGCCGCGACCGTGGTGGCGGTGCGGGCGACCGGCACCACGTGCGCCCCCTCCGCGGCACAGCGCAAGGCCAGGGTGCGCCCCAGCCCCGGGCCGGCGCCGGTGATCACGACCACCCGATCCTCGAGCAGCGGGCCCACGTCAGATCCCGTAGACGCGTTCGGCGTTCCCCGCGAGCACCTTGTGTCGGTCGGCGTCGGTCATCCCCGCGGTCAGGCGGGCGATGTGGTCCTGGCTGTTCGGCCAGAGGCACACGCTGTGCGGGTAGTCGGTGGAGAACAGCGAACAGTCGGCCAGACCGGGCCGGAAGCCGGTCGCGATCATCTCGAACCCGAGGTCGTCGTCGAGCACGGTCACGAACAGGTTCTCCCCGAGGAGCTCGCTCGGTCGCCGGTCGATGCGCACGCCGCCGGTGGCCCGGTAGTACGGGTTGTCGAAGCACTGGTCCATCGTCTGGGCCCAGAACGGCAGCCACGAGCAGTTCACCTCGGCGCCCACGATCCGCAGGGTGGGATGACGCTCGAACACCCCGCCGTAGGTCATGTAGGTGAACGGCCGGGCCGCACTGAAGAACCGGTAGACGGTGCCGCTCACCGTGACCTGCTGGTTGACCAGCTCGTCCCAGTCGGCTTCGGTGGGCCGCCCGCCGAACGTCCGGTGGAAGGTCAGGGGGATCCCGGCGCCCGCCGCGGCGGCGTAGAGCGGATCGTACGACGGGTCGTGATAGGGCCGCGCCGGCTGGCCGGGGATGAACGCCGCGCGCGCACCCTTGGCCAGGACCCGCTCCAGCTCCGGGAGACACACGTCCATGCCGTCGTCGACGGGAAGCATCGGCAACGCCACGATCCGACCCGGTGCCGCGGCCGCGAAGTCGTCGAGCAGCCAGTCGTTGTAGGACCGGAAGCAGGCCAGCGCGAGCTCCCGGTCGGCCTCCACGTACATGTGGATGGCGTTGGCCGGGTACACCACGCTGACGTCGATGCCGTCACGGTCCATGTCGGCGGCGTGGGCGGCCCCGTCGAAGTTGCCCGGCAGGATCTCGTCGTAGCGCAGCCCGCTGACCTTGCCGTCGGTGGCCCCCGCCATGGCCTCGACCCCGAGGGTGCGCTGGGGCGGGGCCCCGTCGAAGCTCCAGCCCTCGCCGCCGTCCGGGCCGGTCATCACCCGGGGGGCGCGCTCACGCAGCGCCGCCGGGATCCGGTCGAACACGTGCGGAGGCTCGGTGATGTGGCAGTCGGCGGAGATCACCCGCCCGTGGACCGAGGTCGTCATGCGTCCGCCCCCGCGATGGCGGCCGCCGGGGCCTCGACGAACGTGGTCGGCAGATAACCGTCGGGAAAGCGGTAGAGGTCGACCGCGTTGTCCCAGAGGATCTTGCGCTTCGACTCCTCGGGGATCAGCTCGGGGAGCAGGTCGAGGAAGTGGTCGGTGGCGTGCGGATACTTCGAGTCGGGGTGCGGGAAGTCGGTCTCGAAGACGATGTGGTCGTCGCCGAGCCACCGGATGACGTCGGCCACGAACGGGTCCTCGCACTCGGTGGAGATCCAGCAGTTGCGCTTGAAGTAGTCGGTGGCACTCATCGTCAGGTCGGGGAACTCCTGGGCGCCGGCGAGCTCGAGGTGCTCGTCGATGCGGTGCAGCCACGACGGCAGCCAGCCGCAGCCCGCCTCCATGTAGGAGCACCGGAGTCGCGGGAACCGCTCGAACACGCCATTGACGATCATCGACAGCGAGGCGTACTGCGCCTCGTGGCTGTGCACCACGGTGTGCCACTCGGTGAAGGTCGAGAACCGGTCGGAGCCGGCGGTGGTGGCATTGAGGCCCATGTACTCGTGGGTGGCGAACGCGCAGTCGAGGTCCTGGAGGATCTCGTAGACCGGGTCGTAATAACGGTCGCCGAGGTTGCGATGGTTGAACTGGTTCGGCCGGGTCCAGAAGCACCGCACTCCGAGCTCGTCGTGGGCGTAGCGGATCTCCTCCACCGCCCGCCCGACGTCGTTGAGGGGGATCGGGCCCGAGGTGATGACCCGCCCGCCCGACACCTCTCGCATCTCCGCACCCCAGCGGTTGTAGGCCCGGGCCATCGCCGCCTGGAGTTCCGGGTCGATGCCGTCGAGCCACAGGTCGTACTCGGGGCCGTAGATGACCATCAGGTCGACGCCCTCGACCTCGAGCGCCCGGGCCACGCGGTCCCCCGTGAACCCTTCGGTCACCATGTCGCCGTACTGGGCGATCATGTCCTCGGTGGTCCAGTTGATCGCGGCCTGGAAGTTGCCGTAGAGGCTGGTGGTGTGCTGCGTCCAGCGCCCGTCGACGGTGACGGGGTTGTAGTGGTCGAACCCGGGGGGTGCCTTCCGGCCGACCCGATCGCGGTAGCGCGGCTCGAGGTACCGGGGCCAGAGATCGGCCGGATAGATCACGTGTGCGTCGGCGTCGAAGACCTGGAACCCGCGCTTCATGGTGCCCCCCTTGGATCGTGGAGCACCAGCATGCCTTCAAACGATCGTTTGAGTCAAGCGTCTGAACGCTGGACACCCCCCGCCCCCAGGGCCTCGGGGGCACCGGGCCTCAGGAGATGATCTCGTCGAGGTCGCGCACCTGCCCGTCGCGGGCGAAGAGGACGTCGTTGTAGGCCCGTCCCGGACCCACGAAGTCGAGGGTGGCGGGGCGGCACGACGTGACGTAGACCGCCCTGCGTCCGACCCCCCGAGCGGTCGGCGGCGGTGCCACATGCAGGAGG
>JBAXBB010000093.1:0-11072 GCA_037142235.1 Actinomycetes bacterium | reverse complement strand
GAGGGACACGGTCGCCAGCCCCCAGGTCAGGAGGCCCGCGATGACCAACACGCTCCAGTGCGCTCCGATCGCGATGCCGCGGAAGGTGGCGATCCGGATCGATTCGCGCACGTCGCCCTCCGGGTTCCGAGGCTCCGTCCCGGCGCGGGTCGGATGACAGCCTGCGGTCAGGATGGCGGGCGCGACCCGCTCGGCGGCAGGGTCGTTCGGCCCAGACGGGTCAGACCGCGGTCCCGACGAGCGCGCCGATGCCAGCGGCGACGGCCATCGCCACGCCACTGCCGACGACCATGCGGGCGGTGGCCCGGCCGACGGGTGAACCACCGAGGCGCGCCCCCGACACCCCCAGGGCGGCGAGGGTGAGGAGCGAAGCCACCACCACGGTCAGGATGCGCGCGCCGGCGGGCACGACGATCACGGCGAGGAGCGGGACCATCGCCGCGCCGGCGAACGAGCCGGCCGAGACCGCGGCGGCCTGGAGCGGTCGGGCCCGGTGGTGGGCGACGATCCCGAGTTCGTCGCGCAGGTGCGCCCCGAGCGGGTCGTGCTCGGTGAGCTGGGCGGCGACCTCGCGGGCCAGGGCCGGGGTGAGTCCTCGGCCGACGTAGATGTGGGCGAGCTCGTCGAGCTCGCGATCGGGGATCGTGGTGAGCTCCACCCGTTCACGGGCGATGTCGGCCTGCTCGGTGTCGCGTTGGGAACTCACCGAGGTGTACTCACCGATCGCCATGGAGAGGGCTCCGGCGACGAGGCCGGCCACACCCGCCACGATGATCGACGACCGTGCGGCGTTGGAGGCCGCGACCCCGAGCAGGAGGCTGGCGACCGACACGACCCCGTCGCCGGCGCCGAGGACTCCGGCGCGCAGCCAGCCGATGCGGTCGTAGCGGTGCCGCTCGTGGTGCGCCGTGTAGGTGATCCGTCGGGACGGGGTCTTCATGGGCCTGCTTCTGCTCGCGGGATCACGATCCTACGACGGGACGCGCGGGCCCGGGACCGGCCCGGGGTTCCGGTACCGACGCGACGAGGACCCGGGCGATCCCGTGGAGGAGGTCGCGGACGCCGGCGGCGACGGCCCGTTCGGTGCGCTCGCTGCCGTGCTCGGGTCGGCGGTAGGTCGCGTTCAGCGTGATCTGGGTGCGGTCGGAGCCGACGGACACGACCTCGAGCTCTCCGGTGAGGTCGGGGACGCCGGTCTCGGCGTCACGGACCGCGATGGCGAGCGGGACCACGATCCCCGTCCCGTGGGCGCGCACGGAGCCGGTGTGGCACCGGACCGGCGCTCCGTCGTCGGCGGACGTGCGCACCCCGGACCCGGCGGGACCGCCCGCCAGGCGGACGGTCACCTCGCGGGTCACGGCCGCCGCGTCCTCGGCCAGCGGGGTGAGCCACGCCGTGCCGGAGATGAACCGCGGGGCGACCGTGGCGAACGGGCGCTCGAGGTCGATGTAGTCGTGGACGAACATGCCCCCCGACCCTGACCCCTCGGCCGGGTCGGGGCGAGGGTCCTACGTCCCGACCTGCGTGCGGATGGTCCACACCACTCGCGTTCCCGGCGCGGTGTGCGCCGCGATCCGGAAGGTGCCCCCGAGGGCCTCGGCCCGCGCCGCGAGGTTGTGGAGGCCGTGGCCGTGCCCGGGGGTGGGGGCGCCCGGGTGGGGACCGCACCCGTCGTCGGTGACGACCATGACGAGGTCGTCAGCCGCTCCGGACAGGTCGACGTCGACGGAGGTCGCGGCCGCGTGGCGCACGGTGTTGGCCAGGATCTCGCGCAGCGCCGTGACGGTCGCGTCGGCCCCCCGGGCATCGACGCGGTGGTCGAGGTCGGGGGCGAGGCGGACCGACACCGCCAGCCCGGTGTCCCGGGTCATGTCGTCGACGACCGCGAGCACGGCGGCGGTCAGCCCGCGGTGCTCGTGGGGGTGGACCGTGAGATCGAAGATCGTCTGGCGGATGTCGTTGACCACGGCGTCGAGCTCGTCGACCGCCGCCTCGACCCGCTCGGCGAGATCGGCGGTGGGGAGGCGGACGGCGGCCTGGAGGGTCATGCCGGCGGCGAAGAGCCGCTGGATCACCTTGTCGTGGAGGTCGCGGGCGATCCGTTCCCGGTCGGCCAGGACCGCGAGGTCCTGCAGCCGTCCGTGGAGGCGGGAGTTCTCGATCGCGACGGCGGCGATCGCGGCGAGGGACTCGACGAGCACCTCGTCGTCCTCGGTGAACTCCGCAGCGCCGCGCTTCTCGCAGAGGTAGAGGTTGCCGAAGACCTCGGTCCCGATCCGCACGGGAACACCGAGGAAGGAGCGCATCATGGGGTGGTGCGGGGGGAACCCGGCGGCGTCCGGGTGGCGGGTCAGGTCGGCGAGGCGCAGTGGCTTGGCGACGTCGACCACGAGCCCGAGCACCCCCCGGCCGATCGGGAGGCGTCCGATGGCCGAGACCCGGTCGTGGTCGAGCCCGGTGTGGACGAACTCGACGACCTGCCCGTGACGGTCCAGGACCCCGATCGCGCCGTAGCGGGCGCCGGCGAGGTCGGTGGCGGTGTCGACGATGTGGTGGAGGGTCGCAGGGAGGTCGAGACCGGCCGTGATCCCGGCGACGGCCCCGAGGAGGCGCGAGACCACCACGGGGCTCGGCGACGCTCGGGGCCCGGCTCCGGGCGTCCCGGTGTGCTCGACTGCTCCGACCACGTTTATGTGTACTCATTGTGTCAGTTATGCTCGAACGATGACAAACCAGGGGAACGCCAAGAACGGGTCCGCCGCCGCCGATGCGCAGGGTTCATCGGATGCCACCGAGGCACCGGGCACGCCGGATTCGCCGATCCGGGTCTTCCTGCTCGACGACCACGAGGTGGTTCGGCGGGGCCTGCGGGACCTCCTCGAGGCCGACGGCGACGTCTGGGTGGTGGGGGAGGCGGGCACGGCCGAGGAAGCGTTGCGGCGCATCCCGCCGACCCGGCCCGACGTGGCGATCCTCGACGTCCGGCTTCCCGACGGTGACGGCGTCGAGGTGTGCCGCGCGGTGCGGGCCGCTCACCCCGAGGTCCACTGCCTCATCCTCACGTCGTTCGCCGACGACGAGACCCTCTTCCAAGCGATCATGGCCGGGGCCGCGGGCTACCTGCTCAAGCAGGTGCGCGGACCCGACCTCGTCGACGCCGTACGGCGGGTGGCGGCCGGACAGTCGTTGCTCGACCCGGCGGTCACCAAGCGGGTCCTCGACCGGCTGCGGACGCCCCCGGAGGCCGACGAGCGCCTGGCGCGGCTCACCGAGCAGGAGCGTCGCATCCTCGACCTCATCGCCGACGGCCTCACCAACCGCCAGATCGCCGAGCGGATCCACCTGGCCGAGAAGACGGTGAAGAACTACGTCTCGAACCTGCTGGCCAAGCTCGGCATGGAGCGGCGGACCCAGGCGGCCGTGTTCGCGGCCGGGCTCCGCGCCCCCGTGCGCGCGGGCTGAGACCCGGGCGGACCCATCAGGTCGCCGGGACGATCACCACCGGCACCTCGGCGTGGTGCGCGAGGGCATGGGGCACACTCCCGAGGAGCAACTCGGCGAACCCCCCATGGCCTCGGCGACCGACCACGATCAGATCGGCCCCCTCGGCCGCGGCGACCCGCGTGATCGCCTGGACCGGGTTGCCTTCGTAGAGTTCGGCCCGGAACGGCACCTGCGCCGCGCGCAGCGGAGCGCACCACTCGTGGAGCACCTCGCGCATTGCCGTGCGGAGTTCGTCGTCGACGACGAAGGGCGTGGCGGGGACCGTCGGTGGCGGGTACGCGATCGTGGCGTCGATGGAGTGCACCACCACGACCTCGGCGTCGAGGAGCCCGGCGTGCGCCACCGTCCAGGCCATGGCGGCCGCGGCCCCGGAGGATCCATCGGTGGCGAGCACGATCGTTCGGGTCATGGGACCAGTCTGGCCGGGAGGGCCCCACCCCCGCTGCAGGACCTTGGTCCCAGCATCCGGGACCGACGGCCACCGTCCGGGAGGCTCTGACCGACCGCGACGCGGGCTCGATCCCTACGCCGAGGGCATCGACGTCATCCGTTCGGAGCGACCTCCGGGCCTGGCTATCGTCGGCGCCGTGCCCGAACCGATCGACCGCTCCGGTCAACCACTCGCCCTGCTCTGTGTGCACGCGCACCCCGACGACGAAGCGTCGAAGGGGGCGGGCACCGTCGCGAAGTACCACGACGAAGGGGTGCGGACGGTGCTCGTGTGCTGCACCGGTGGAGAGGCCGGCGAGGTCCTCAACCCGGCCGTCGACACCCCCGAGGTGCGCGCCAACCTCTTCGCCGTGCGGATGCAGGAGCTCGACAACGCGGCATCGGCCATCGGCTACGACGTCGTCCACCGCCTCGGGTACCACGACTCCGGGATGCCCGACAGCGATCACAACCACCGGCCCGACAACTTCGCGAACGCCCCCATGGACGAAGCGGTGGAGCGCCTCGTACGGCTCATCCGGGCGGAGCGGCCCCAGGTGATCGTCACCTACGCCGACGACCGGAAGTTCTATCCGCACCCCGACCACATCAAGGTGCACGAGGTCTCACTCCCCGCCTTCGAGGCCGCGGGTGACCCGGAGGCGTACCCGTCCTCCGGTCCTCCCTGGCAACCCTCGAAGCTCTACTTCACGGGCTTCTCGCGCCAGCGGGTCCAGGCCCTCCACGACGAGTTCCTACGCCGGGGCGAGGAGAGTCCGTACGCGCAGTGGTTCGAGCGCGAGCTGCCCGACGTCGCGGAGCGGTTCACCACCTTCGTCGACGTCGGTGACTGGCTCCACCGTCGGCGCGAAGGACTCCTCGCCCACCGCACGCAGGTGGATCCCGAGGGATTCTGGATGCGGCTCCCCGACGACGTCCTGCGCCGGGTCTTCCCGTGGGAGGAGTTCGTGCTGGCGCGCACCCTCGTGGACCAGAGTGTCGTCGAGGGTGTCGTCGAGGGTGACGTCGAGGACGACCTGTTCGCGGGAGTCCGGGCCTCGCAGGGCGGTCCGACCGGCTGACGGACGGCGACCGGGCGCCGGAGGGGCACGACGAGGCGCGGGTGCTGGCGGCCGATCAGCCGGCGCGCTGGAGCTCCCGGAGCTCGCGGTAGCCGATGAGCGTGGCCCCGGAGCGCTCGACGAGGTCGACGAAGGCCGGATCCGCGCACAGCAGGGCATGGTCCTCGACCCGCCCGGCCCAGTCGGGATGGGACGCACGTAATTCGTCGGTGTCGACGGCCGGGTGCACGGACAGCTCGGTGACGCCGGGGCGCAGGTCGAAGAGGGCCTGCTCGACGACGAGTCGGCCACCGACCGGTACGAGCACCAGGTGGTCGGGGAACACCACGCCCTCCGCGGCGGCGAGCTCGCGGGCCGGGAACCCGATGATGCGCTCGCTGCCCACCGGACCCATGCGCAACGGCAGTCCGAAGTCGATGGCGAGCTCGAGGTAGACGTCGAAGAACTCCGGTCGCATCTGGAGCGTGCCCAGGTGGCTGTCGAGGTGGCTGACGTCGAAGCCCCAGAGGATCGCCCGCTCGACCTGGGCCCGGCATTCGCGGCGAACCTCCTCGAGGTCGGCGTGGTCCCAGGTGTCGTCGACCGTGCGGGGGAACCCGCCGTCACCGTCGAGGAGGCTGGGCGCGACGGTGATCGGGCCCCAGCGGTACGTCTCCCACTCGGCGTTGAGCGTGAGGTGGACGCCGATGTCCTCGCCCCGGTACTGCGCGGCGGCGTCGCGCGACCAGGGGCACGGAACCATGATGGACGCGCTCGTGCCCAGACCCCGGCGCAGTGCGTCGTACACCCCGACGTTGGCGGACCGCGACGACCCGAGGTCGTCGCAGTGCACGATCAGCAGCCGGTCGTCGGGGGTGAACCCCAGTCGCTCGTTGAGCGCGGACGCAGCCGGTGGGGTCATTGGCGCTCGATGATCGTCCCGGTGCCGAGCCCACCACCGCAGCACATGGTCACGAGGCCGAACGTACCGTCGACACGTTCGAGCTCGTGCAGCACCGAGGTCACGAGCCGGGCACCGGTGGCGCCCACGGGGTGACCGAGCGCGATCGCCCCACCGTTGGGGTTGACCACCCCGCGGTCGGGGTGCAGCTCGCGCTCCCAGGCCAGGACGACCGAGGCGAAGGCCTCGTTGATCTCGATCGCCTGGAAGTCGTCGATGGTCAGGCCGGTGCGGTCGAGCAGGCGGCGCGTGGCGTCGATCGGGCCGGTGAGCATGAGCACCGGATCGACACCGACGAGGCACTGGTCGAGGACGCGGGCTCGTGGGGTCAACCCGAGTTCGCGGGCGCGACCTGCGGTGGCGAGGAGCACGGCGGCTGCGCCGTCGGTCACTTGCGACGACGTGCCGGCGGTGTGGACGCCGTCGTCGCCGACCACGGGCCGGAGGGCGGCCAGGGCCTCGAGCGAGGTGGCGCGCAGGCCTTCGTCGCGCTCGCACCGGGTGGTGGCGCCGGTCGGCGTGTCGTCGTCGTCGAGGACCGGCGCGTCGATCGGCACCACTTCCCTGGTGAAGCGGTCTTCGCGCCAGGCGCGCGCGGCCCGAATCTGCGAGTCGAGGCCGAAGTGGTCGCAGTCGGACCGGGAGATGTCCCACTGCGCGGCGATGCGCTCGGCGGCGTCGAACTGGCTCGCGTACTCCCAGGCGTCACGGTACGAACGGGGGAGGGGTCGCCCGGGACCGTTGCTGACCGCTACGCCGAGGGGCACCCGGCTCATCGACTCGACTCCGGCGGCCATCGCCACGTCGACCACCCCGGACGCCACGAGCGCCGCCGCAAGGTTGAAGGCCTGTTGCGACGACCCGCACTGGGCGTCGACGGTGGAGGCGGCGGTGCCCATCGGCAGCCCCGCCGCCAGCCACGCGGTGCGCGTGAGGTTGAAGGTCTGCTCCCCGGTCTGGGTGACGCACCCGCCGACGACCTGGCCCACCGCTTGTGGATCGACGCCGGAGCGCTGGACCACCGCCGACATGACCGTGGCGAGCAGGTCGGCGGGGTGGACGGTCGCGAGGCCTCCGTTGCGCTTCCCGAGGGGGGAGCGGGCGGCCTCGACGATCACGACGTCGGTGTCGGCGAGCGGGCGCATGGAGTCCTTCCGGCAGCGGTCACGCGGGGGCGGTCACGCGGTGGAGGTCGGATCGTATCGGGGAGCGCTGCGCGGGCGGTCCCGGGCGGGGCGTCGGTAACCTGACCGGGTGGTGGGCCGACGGCGGACGGGAGTGCTCGTGGTCGCCGCCGTGGTGCTGCTGGGCCTCGTGGTGAGCGCCTGCGGGCCGCTGGGCACGCGCCGGGTCGCGCCCGAGAGCGGTGCGGCCGCCCGCCGGGCGACCCGGGACCTCGCCCAGGCCGAGTCGACGGACCTCGGCTGCAAGAACGTCGTGATGAGCGAGGACAAGCGCACCACGGCGCCGCCTGAGTACCTCGAGTTCCTCACCGACGCCGTGGCCTTCCAGGAGCCTTGCTGGGACCGCCTCGTGTTCTCGTTCGCCGCGGTCGTGGGCCAGGCTCCGCCCGGCTACGAGGTCGAGTATCGCAAGCCTCCGTTCGTGGAGGGTCCGAACAACAGTCCGGTCTCGACCCAGGGAGAGGCGTTCTTGTACGTCACCTTCTCTCCGGCGTCGCAGACCGACGCCCGCGACCCCTCCCGTCCGAACCAGGTCTACAAGGGCAACCTCCTGCTCGCGATGGACGCCATGCACCACGTCACGATGGTGCGCAAGCTCATCGACGGTGACGGCACCGTGATGTGGCTGATCGGACTCGACCAGAAGCGCCCGTTCACCGTCGACGCCGTGAGCGACCCGCCCCGGGTCAACCTTTACATCGACAAGTGAGATCTGGCGTCGCTCACGCGACCAGCACGATCTTGCCGAACTTGGATCCGGCTGCGAACCGGTCATAGGCCTCGGCGGCCGCGGCCATGGGGTACGTGGCCGCGACCGGGACGTGCAGACGGCCGTCGGCCAGCGCGGGGAGCACCTGGTGGGCGACACGTTGTGCCGCGTCCGCCTTGTCCTCGAGGGGACGGGTGCGCAGGGTGGAGCCGTGGATGCGTCCCCGGGCGCCCATGAGTGCGAGGAGGTTCACCTCGGCGGCGAACCCGCCTCCGACCCCGATCACGGCGATACGTCCGCCGATCGCCAGGGCTGCGACGTCACCGGGGAGGTTGGGGGCGCCCACGAGCTCGAGCACCACGTCGAACGGACCGTGGTCGGTGAACGCTCCGGGGTCGACGACGTGGGCCCCGAGTGTCGCGACGTCGTGGCGGAGCGCCGGGTCGCGCACCGTGGCGGTGACCCGGGCGCCGACCAGCCGACCGAGCTGCACGGCGGCCACCCCCACGCCGCCGGCCGCGCCGTGCACGAGGAGATGATCGCCGGGCGTGAGCGCGCACTGGGTGAAGAGCGCGTCGTGGGCCGTGGTGAACACCTCGGGGAAGCCGCCGGCGGCAGCCCACCCGAGCCCGGCGGGAACCCTGAGGGCGGTGCGCTCGTGGACCACGGCCAGTTCGGCCTGACCGCCTCCGGCGACCACGGCCATGACCCGGTCGCCCACGGTGAACGACCGCACGCCCGGACCGGTGGCGACGACCTCACCGGCGAGCTCGAGCCCGGGGACGTCGGCGGCGACGTCGGGTGGCGCCGCGTAGAGGCCGCGCCGCTGGAGCATGTCGGCGCCGTTGAGCCCGGCGGCCCGGACCGCCACGAGCAACTCTCGGTCTCCGGGGACGGGGTCGGGGCGCTCGCTCCACTCCAGATCGCCGTCGGAGACCGTGACCGCGTGCACGGGGAGGAAGGTACCGGTCGCGGCGCCCCACTACGGTCGGGGTATGTCCGATGCCGAGGCGGTGATCGCTCTGCTCGACGAGGACGGCACCGAACTCCTGCTCGATGCGCTCGAGGTCGAGACGTTGTTCGCGATCACCGATGCGCTCGATGCCGCGACCACCTCGGCCTGTCCGGGCTGCCGGTGCCGGGTGCTGGCCTGCCTGGCGTTCGCCGACCTCCTCGACCTGTCGCCTCCCCACCCCCGCACCGAGGATCTCCTCGAGTTCGCCGACGACGCGCCCACGTCGCACTGCTACGTGCAGGACCTCGAGACCCGGTGTCGGCACGGGGCCTGGGTCGATCCGGGGCGGCGGGAGTGGGAGGCGGTGCTCCTGCGCCTCACGCTGCCCCCGCGTGTCGTCCGCTGAGGTCGCCCGCCGCCAGTCTTCGTCGGCGGTGCGCAACCGCGGCTCAGAACGGAACCGTCGTCCGCTTGAACTCGTTGAGGTTCGACCACGCGAGCAGATCGAGGGCCCGCTCGAGGTCGGCCACGTTGCCGCGCTCCATGAACCGGATGAACGTGGCGTGGCCGTGGGCGACGAACGTGGGCACCCCGAACACCTGATGCTCCGACACCATCTCGGTGTGCTCGCGAGCGAGGGTCGCGAGGGTCTCGGGGAGGTGGGCCGCCTCGGCCACCGCGTCCGGGTCGCAGCCGGCCCGCGCGACGGCGCGGCGCAAAACCGCTTCGTCGCGCACCTGCTCGTTGCGGTCGTGGCGGGCGGCGAACAGCTCGAGGTGGGTGTCGAGGAACCGCTCGGCGAAGTGATCGCGCACCGCGATCCCGAACAGCAGCGCCAGCACGCCCGAGCCCCGCTGGTCGGCGGGGCGCTCCCACACCGGAGTGTCGCCATCGGCGACGTGGTTCTGATCGAGGGAGAACACGGCGAAGCGCACGTCGTGGTCGGCGCCGTCCTGGAGCGCGCGGACCACCGCGGCATTGCCGTTGTAGGCGAACGGACACCGGTAGTCGAAGGTCACGGTGAAGGAATGAGGCATCGGGGCTCCGATCAGGGACGGACGAACCGGCGCGCGAGGCGCCCGAGCACCAGGCCGAGGGCGACACCGCCCACGACGTCGGCCGGGTGGTGCATGCGGACGCGGACCCGGCTGTAGGCGACGAGCGCGGCGAGCGCGTACCAGGCGGGCGCTGCTGCGCTCCCGGGGGCCAGGACGCTCGCGGCGGTGAAGGCCGTCGTGGCGTGCCCGGACGGGAACGACGACGTGATCGGTCGGTGCATCCCGTAGGGCAGGGGCGCGTCGTGGGCGAAGTGCTCGGGTGGACGGACCCGGCGGAAGAGCGACTTGATCGCACCGTTGGTGAACAGCGACTCCGCGCCGAGCGCCAGCCCGAGGCGCAGGGCGAAGGCGGGGTCGTGGCGTCGGGCCGCGCGGACCGAGCCGAGCGCGAGCCACAGGAGCCCGTGGTCGGCAGCGCTGGAGAGCGCGTAGAAGAACCGGTCGGTGGTCCTGAGGTCGGCGGCCGTGACGGGCTCGGCAGAGGCTTCCACCGTGGGGCGTCCGGCGTCGCCGGGGTGTTCCAGAAGCACGCCCGGAGGCTACCGGGCCCGGTCGGGGGCTCTCAGGGGAGTGCGAGCATCTCCGCCGCTGCCGCCGGGTCGCCACCGTGTGCCGGGCAGTAGTCACGGTAGGCGCAGAAGTCGCAGAGCCTCCCGGGGTTGGTGCGGAAGTCGTTGCGGTCGCACGCCGTTGCGATGGTCTTCCAGATGGCGTTGGTGCGGCGGGCGACCCCGGTGAGGGTCTGGGGGCTGGGGGAGGCCGCGAGCACCACCGGCTTGGACAGGTAGTGCAGTTGGACGGTGCGCGGTGCCGTGCCGAAGAGGCGCTCGCACATCAGCGCGTACATCTGCACACCGGCGAAGCTCTTCTCGACGTAGCGGTCACCGGGGACGCGTCCGGTCTTGTAGTCGGTGACGACGAGATCGCCCTCGGAGGTGCGCTCGAGGCGGTCGATGACGCCGCGGACGGTGACCTCGCCGACCGAGACCTCGAGCTTGAGTTCGAGCCCGACCGGGTGGATCTCGGTGGGGTCCTCCACGGCGAAGACCCGGGTGGCGAGGTCGCGGGCGCTGGCGTGGAACGCCTCCCACTCGGCTGCGGTCAGCGTGAGCCCGGCGAAGTCGGGGTGGTCACGGAGCTCCTCCCACGCCCGTTCGAGATCGGCGCGGGCGGCCTCCGGGGTGCGGTCGGCCGCGGGTCGGTCGTAGAGG
>JBAXBB010000092.1:0-11214 GCA_037142235.1 Actinomycetes bacterium | reverse complement strand
GCGCCCGAGGCGGACGTGGTCGGTGCGGCCACCGCCGTGGTCGCGCCCGAGGCGGACGTGGTCGGTGCGGCCACCGCCGTGGTCGCGCCCGAGGCGGTCTTGGTCGGCGCGGTCGGAGAGGTGGCGGCCGGAGTTGGCGCGGGCGCGTCGGCGAGGGGCGCCACCTCGGGTGGCCCGTCGGGACCGAACTCGGCCAGGCGCGCCTTCAACTCCTGGAGCGACGACCCGTGGTCGCGTTGCTCGGCGAGGATCCAGCGGAGGCGGCTGACGTCTTCGGCGTAGAACTTGCGGTACCCCGACGGGGTCCGCTCCGGCTCGATCAGACCCTGGCTCTCGAGGAACCGGATCTTGGTGACCGTCACGTCGGGGAACTCCGTCTGGAGCGCCTCGAGCACCTCGGCGATCGGGAGGTGTGCGCCCCCGGTGGTCATGTCTGCCCTCCCCGTTGGCCGTCGTCGGAGCCGACCGGCCCCGATCCCAGGACGAACGTCAGGACGAACCGCCCGATCTGGACCTCGTTGAGATCCCGCAGTGCGGCGACGTCGACCCGCTCGTGGTCCACGTAGGTGCCGTTGAGCGACCCCGCGTCGCGGACCTCGTAGCCCCGTTCGCTCCGGGTGATCTCGGCGTGCCGACGCGACACCGTGACGTCGTCGAGGAAGATGTCGGAGTCGGGATGCCGGCCGAGCGAGGTGACGGTGGCGTCGAGGACGTACGTGGAGCCCTGGTTGGGTCCGCGGCGCACCACCAGGATCCCGAGTCCCTGAGGCACCTCGTCGAGCAGACCGCCGAGTTCCATCTCCAGGGCCTGGCGGTCTTCGAGCGCGGCGAGGGTCAGTGTGGTCTCGTCGTCGTCACGGCCCATCGGCGTTCCGCACGACGAGCAGTACCGCGACCCCGGGTCGTTGTGGTGACCGCAGCGGCGGCATCGCATCACCCGACGTTACCGATGCCCGACCGGGTCCGGGCTGATGCCCAGGGCCGAGGCGAAGCCCTGCACCACGGCCTCCCCCACCACGGCCGGATCGGTGGGGGCACCGAGCTCGGCCAGGGTCACCGTGCGCGCCCGGAGCGTCTGGCGCTCGACCGGCCCGTGCACGAGATCGGTCTCGTCGAAGGGCAGCCGACCGAGGAGGATGGAGCCGTGCTGGAGCACCACGCCCCGGCGCCGGACCTGCGCCGACCCACAGACCTTCCGGTCCCCCACCCGCAGGTCGGCCCCCTGCTGCGTCACCATGCAGACCGGACCGGGCGCGCCGTCGCCGCAGGCCACCGCCGCGTCCACCCCCAGGGTCGCCAGGCCGGCGATCAGCCCACCCGCCAGCAGTCGGTAGACCGCGTCGACCGAGCCGGCCGCACCCCCCGGCTCCGGGATCGCTACGGCGTACGTCAGGTCCGGACCGTGCAGGAGCGCCCGACCACCCGTCGGTCGCCGCGCCACGTCCACCCCGAGGCGCGCGCACGCCTCCCGGTCGACGTCGTCGTCGGGTTGGAAGCGTCCGAGCGTCAGTGCCGGGGGGTCGAACCGGTAGAGCCGCAGCACGGGCGGCCCCCCGGCGGCGACCGCCTCGAGCAGCTCGAGGTCGGCCTCCATCTGGCCGGCGGCGTCCCGGACGACCCGCAGGTCGTCGAGCACCCGCCAGACGGGTGCGCTCAGGACTCCACCAATGAGCGGTAGGCCGCCGCGTCCATCAGGGCCTCGAGTTGGGCCGGGTCGTCCATCGCCACCTCGAAGATCCAGCCCTCGCCGTAGGGATCGGAGTTCACGAGCTCGGGCGTGGCGGCCAGGGCTGCGTTGACCGCCACCACGGAGCCCGACACGGGTGCGTAGATGTCGGACACCGACTTGGTGGACTCCACCTCGGCGCACGAGCCCGCGGCCTCGACCCTCGCCCCGACCTCCGGGACGTTGACGTAGACGACGTCACCGAGGGCGTCCTGGGCGAAGTCGGTGATGCCGATGCGCGCGACCGCGCCGTCGACGGCGACCCATTCGTGCTCGCTCGAGTACCGGAGTTGGTCGGGAAGGTTCACGGGGCGCTCCCGGTCAGGTGGTCAGGTGGTCGGAGTCTTCGGGCCGGATGGACCCGTGGACCGGATCGTACGCCTCAGCCCAGCACCCGGCGGATCCGCCCCGCATACTCCTCGACCAGGCGCCAGGCGGCGTCGGCGTCGTCGGCCTCCGCCCACACGTGGGTGGTCGGTTCCTCCGGGTCGGGCAAGACCAAGGCCCAGTCGTGGTCGCGCCGGACCTTCACCCCGTCGATGAGCAGCGTCTGGGCGGCCGGTGCCCGCTCCACGATCTCGCGCATCACCGAGCCCTTGCGCTCCCAGGGGGTGTTCACCACCTCGTGGGCGACGTGCACCGCCGGCAACCGGTCGACGATATCGGAGAGGCGACGGGGGCTCGCCGCCAGGAGGTCGAGCAGCTTGGCCAGGGTCGCGAGCGCGTCGAAGGCGGGCAGGAAGTCCGGCCAGGCGGCACGGCCGTCGACCGCCAGCGCTACGGTGACCCGGTCGCGGGCGCCGGTCTCGAGGAGCGCGCGGTCCGACGATCCGGTCCAGACGACCTCGCCGCCGTGGCTCCGGGCGATCCGCTCGACCCATTGCGTGGCGTTGACGGGCACGGCGAAGCGCGCCCGGGGCGTCTGCTCGGCGATCAACTCCGCCAGGGCCAGCACCACCTGGTCGTCGGACAGGAGCGTTCCCCGGTCGTCGACGACGAGCGCCCGCTCACCACCCGGCTCGACGACGTACCCGAGTTCGCTCCCCGAGGCGCGCACCAGCGAGGCGATGCGGTCGACCTGCTGCTGGCGGTCCGCGTTCGCGATCGAACGGCCGGTGTTCGAGAACGGATTGACCGCGAGGACCTCGGCCCCGAGCTTCGAGAGCACGGTCGGCATCACCACGGACGCCGCGCCGTGCGAGTAGTCGAGCACGATCTTGAGGGCCCGGTCGCGCAGCCGGACGGCGTCGACGCTCTGGGCGAGCGCCGCGGTGTAGAACTCGATGGCACGAGGCGGGAAGACGATGTCGCCGATGTCGTCGGCGAAGGCGCGACGGAAGTCCTCGCGGGCCAAGAGCCGCTCGACCTTGCGCTGCGCGTTGGCGTCGATGTCGACGCCGTTCGCGTCGAAGAACCGGATCTCCACGCTGTCGGCGTCGTCGACCACCAGCCGCACGGTCACACCGGCATCGGCGTAGCTGTTGCGCACCTGGAACCGGGTGACGGGGACCGTGGCGAGCTCGATGTCCTCCACGTTGATCCCCGCGAGGTTGAGGCCACCGATCACCGCCCGTTTGAGGGCGCGCGCCGCGCGACTGGTGTCGCGGCTGACCGTCACGACCGATCCTTTGCGCAGCGACGTCCCGAAGGCCGCGGCCAGCCGCACGGCCAGTTCGGGCGTGATGTCGACGTTGGCCAGCCCCCGGACCCCGCGCGGCGAGAACACCGACCGGGTGGCGCGGCTCTCCCACACGATCGACGAATTGACGACCGCTCCGCTCTCGACGGTCTTGAAGGGGTAGATGCGCACGCCCGGGTTGACGACCGCCCCCTCCCCCACGAAACACTCGTCGCCGACGACGACGTCCTCCTCGAGCCGTGCGTGGGGTCGCAGGTCGCTCGATCGGCCGACCACCGCCGCCCGCAGCGAGACGTCGCGCCCCACGTAGACGTGGTCGTGACACACCGTGTGCTCGATCCGGGCGCCGCTGCGCACGACGACGTCGGTCCCGAGGACGGAGTACGCGCCGATGCGAGCCCCAGCGTCGATCCGACAGTTCGGACCCACCACGACCGGCGCCACCAGCACAGCGTCGGGATCGACCTCGGCCCCCTCCCCCAGCCAGATCCCGTCGCCCATCCGGAAGCCGTCGAGCACCACGTCGACCCGCCCGTCGAGGACGTCGACGTGGGCGCTCAGGTAGGCCTCGGTCGTGCCGACGTCCTCCCAGTAGCCGTCGGCCACGTAGCCGTGGATGCGGTCTCCGGCGGCGAGCAGGGCCGGGAAGACGTCGGAGGAGAAGTCGACCACCTCGCCCGGCGGGATGTGGTCGAAGATGGAGGGCTCGAGCACGTAGATACCCGTGTTGATCGTGTCGGAGAACACCTCTCCCCACGTGGGCTTCTCCAGGAAGCGCTCGATCGACCCGTCCGATCGGGTGATGACGATGCCGAACTCGAGCGGGTTCTCCACCTGCTTGAGGGCGATCGATGCCGCCGCGCCGCTCGCCCGGTGGGCGGCGACGAACTCGGTGAGGTCGAGGTCGGTGAGCACGTCACCGGAGATCACGAGGAACGGCTCGTCGAGCTCATCGGCCGCGTTGCGCACCGACCCGGCCGTCCCGAGCGGCTGCTCCTCGGTGGCGTAGCGCATCCGGACCCCGAAGTCGGTGCCGTCACCGAAGTAGTCGCGGATCTGGTTCGCCAGGTAGGCGACGGTCACCACGATGTCGTCGAACCCGTGCCGGGCGAGCAGGTGCACGATGTGCTCGAGCATCGGCCGGTTCACCAGCGGGATCATCGGCTTGGGCTGGTTGCTGGTGAGTGGACGCAGCCGGGTCCCCTCGCCCCCTGCAAGGATCACGGCTTTCATGCGGCCTGCGCCTCGCGTGCCGCACGCCCGTCACGGAGCGCCCGTCGGGCCTCCGGCACGTACTGCACCGCCGCCCAGTAGCTCAGCACGATCGCCGGGATCGCCCAGAAGTACGCCCAGGCCAGGATCACGACGTGCCAGGTGCCGGTGGTGAGCGAAGCGCCGAGGAACGCCGGCAGCGAGATCATCGTGGCGAGGGTGCCCGCCTTGCCGGCCCAGACCACGTCGATGCGTCGGGCCCCCAGCGCGGCCAGCGACAGGGTCACGATGGCGATGACCACCTCGCGCCCCAGGACCAGGACCCCGAACCAGACCGGCACACTCCCGTCGATCAACAGGGCGAGCATCCCGGTGAGGAGGAGGATCCGGTCGGCGGTCGGATCGAGGATCTTGCCCAGCTCGCTGCCCTGGTCGAAGCGCCGGGCGATCCAACCGTCGATCCAGTCGCTGGCGCCCAGGAATCCGAGGAGCACCGCGGCGACCCAGGGCTCGTCGACCCCGAAGAGCAGCCACAGGACCAGCGGTGCGCAGCCGAGCCGGACCAGCGAGATCAGGTTCGGCCAGGTCCAGACGCGGTCGAGGACACCCGTTCCGGGTTGACCGCCCACCGAGGTCTCGACCACGCGCTCCAGGCTAGGCCCTGTCACTGGAGTCCGAGGTAGGCGCCGCCGTCGACGAGGATCGCCGATCCGGTCACGAAGCGAGCGGCGGTGGAGCACAGGAACGTCGCCACCTGCCCGAAGTCCTCCGGGCGGCCGATCGCTCCCACCGGAATGGTGCCGGCCACCGCCGAGACGTCACTTCCGGAGAGCGCCCGCAGGCGGTCGGTGTCGTGCAGGCCCGGTTGGAGCGAGTTCACCGTGATCCCGTCGCGGGCCACCTGGACCGCCAGGGTCTTCAGGAACCCGGTGAGGCCGGCTCGAGCGGTGGACGAGAGGATCAGCCCCGGGGAGGCCTGACGCGCCGCGACGGAGGTGATGGCCAGGATCCGCCCCCAACGCCGTTCCCGCATCGCCGGGACCACGGCCTGGCACATGGCGATGGTCGACAGCCCGTTGAGCGCGAACGCCTCGGCGTAGGCGCGTACGTCGGGAAAGTCGTCGAACCCTCCTCCCGGCGGCCCACCGGCGTTGCCCACCAGGATGTCCAACGGACCGAGTTCGGCCGCGGCGGCTTCCACGAACTCGGTCGCGCCCTCGGGCTTCGACACGTCGGCGACGATCCCGGCGAACCCGTGCTCGGTGGCGACCCTCCGGACCCGCTCGGCGTCGCGGCCGCAGATCGCCACCGCCACACCCTCGGCCGCGAGCGCCCGCGCCACCGCGAGGCCCAGCCCGGCGCTGGCCGCGGCGACCGCGGCGGTACGGCCGGAGATCGAGAGGTCCACGGCGCCGGCCCGCTCAGGTCGCCGGGGGACGGTGGATGGGGCCGGTGCCGTCGCGCAGGTTGGGCACGACGACGCCGCTCCGGTTGGCGATGATCTCGGCGCACACCGCGACCGCGGTCTCTTCGGGCGTGCGTGAACCGATGTCGAGGCCGATGGGCGCCATCACGCGGGCGAGGTCGGCATCGGTCAGCCCCGCCTCGCGGAGACGTTCGACCCGGGTGGCGTGGGTCCGGCGCGAGCCCATGGCACCGATGTATCCCACCGACGTGGCGGCGGCCGCCACGATCGCGGGGACGTCGAACTTCGCGTCGTGGGTGAGCACGCACACGGCGTCGCGCGGTCCGAGGCGACCGGCGACGGTCGCGAGGTGACGGTCGGGCCAGTCGTTGACCACTTCGTCGGCCATGGGGAACCGGCGCGGCGTCGCGAACACGGTGCGAGCGTCGCACACCGTCACCCGGAACCCGAGCAGTTTGCCCGCGCGGGCGAGCGCGGCGGTGAAGTCGACCGCGCCGAAGATGATCAGGCGCGGGGCGGGGGCGAACGACTCCACGAACACCGTGACCTCACGGGCCCGCGCCTCGCCGTGCGCGCCGTAGTGGCGGGTCGAGGTCAGGCCGGCGTCGAGTTCCGCCAGCGAGTCACGCGCGACGACGCGGTCGAGGTCGGGGTCGCCCAGGGTGCCCACCACCGCAGCACCGGGGCGGACCAGGATCTTGGCGCCGAGACCGGGGCCCTCGGTGACGGTGGCCAGCGCGACGGGATCGTCGGCGCGCAGCGTGTCGCGCAACACCTCGTAGATCGACGGTTCGCTCACCGGGTCACCAGTCGAGGGGCTCGAGGTAGAGGTGGATGGTCCCACCGCACGTGAGCCCGACCGCGAACGCCTCGTCGTCGGAGTAGCCGAACGAGATCACGCCCCGCTCCCGGCTGCCGTCGAGCACCTCGAGCGCGGCCACGACCACCGCACCCTCCACGCACCCGCCCGACACCGACCCGGCGACCTCGCCGGCGTCGTTGACGACCATGGTCGCCCCGGGGTCGCGGGGCCCCGAGCCGTCGAGGCCCACGACCCGCGCCACGGCCACCCGGTTCCCTGCCGCTCGCCAGCGGTCCACGTCTTCGAGCACTTCCCTCATCGGGCGATCACCTCCACCAGGTTCTCGAGAGCGGCCAGCGAGTGCCCCTCGACGAATTCGTCGACGTAGGGCAGCGCCGCCGCCATGCCGCGGGCCAAGGGCGCGTACTCCGGCGTGGCCTTGAGCGGATTGACCCACACCACCCGGAACGCCACCCGGGCCAGGCGGGCCATCTGCTCGGCCAGCACGTCGGGTTCGCCGCGGTCCCAGCCGTCGGAGAGGATCACGACGACCGCACCCCGGGCCAGGCCCCGCACTCCCCACTCGTCGTTGAAGGCGCGCAGCCCCTCCCCCAGCCGGGTCCCACCCGACCAGTCGACGACGCTCGCCGCGGCCCGGGAGAGCGCGAGGTCGGGGTCGCGCGACGAGAGCTCGCGGGTGATCCGGGTGAGACGCGTCCCGAGGGCGAAGGCCTCGACCCGCCGGCGGCCCACGACGGCGGTGTGCAAGAAGCGCACCAACGCCCGGGCGTAGGGCTCCATCGAGCCGCTCACGTCGCAGAGGAGCACGACCCGGCGGGGACGGGTGGTGGGTCCGTGGGACGCGCGCTCCACCGGCTCGCCACCGGCCCGCAGCGAGCGACGGACCGTACGGCGCAGGTCGGGACGCCCGCGCGGTGCCGGCCGCCGTCGCCGGGACCGGCGCGGCGCTCCGGTGAGGCGGAGGTCGGCCATCAACCGGCGGGCCTCGGCGAACTCGTCGTCGGTGTACGCCGCGAAGTCCCGCTCCCGCAGCACTTCCGCTCGGCTCCACCGCACGGAGATCGTGTCGCCGTCGGGCCCCGGGTCGTCGTCACCGCCGGCGTCGCCGGGGTCGTCGGCGCCGGTGTCGAGGGCGATCTGGAGCGCCGCGGCCGCCGCGCCGCCGAGATCGACGGTGAGCACACCCCCGAAGCATTCGGCGAAGACCCGGTCGTAGGCGCCGACGTCTTCCTGACGCCGCACGAGGGTCGCCCGGCCCGCCCAGTAGACCTCGGCGCGGCTCGCCGGGTCGACGACCCGCAGCGCCTCCACGAAGGCCAACGTGGAGCCCACCGGCACACTCAGGCCGGCCGCGCGCAGTCGGTCGACGAAGCCGACGACCGGCGTCAGCGCGAGCCCCGGGTCAACCACGGGAGTGCGCCGCCTCGACCACCCGCTCGAGCCCGCCGCCGCGCACCCGCTCCTGGTCCTCGCGGTACTTGAGCACCGCCCCGAGCGTGGCGTCGACGGTGGAGGCGTCGAGGCCGGCGCGCCCCATGAGCGTGAGCGCCTGGGCCCAGTCGATCGTCTCGGCCACCCCGGGCGGCTTGTAGAGCCCGAGCCCGCGCAGGCTCTCCACCGCTCCTGCCACCTGGCGGGCCAGGACCTCGGGCACGTCGGGGACCCGCACCCGGAGGATGGCCAACTCCCGGGCGAAGTCGGGGTGCTCCACCCAGTGGTAGAGGCAGCGGCGCTTCAAGGCGTCGTGGACGTCACGGGTGCGGTTGGAGGTGAGCACGACCACGGGCGGGACCGCCGCGCGGAAGGTTCCGAGTTCCGGCACCGTCACGGCGTAATCGGACAGGATCTCGAGCAGGAAGGCCTCGAACTCGTCGTCGGCCCGGTCGACCTCGTCGACGAGCAGGACGGGCGGCGGAGCCGCCGGATCGCCGGCGATGGCCCGTAGCAAGGGGCGCCGCACCAAGAACCGCTCCGAGTAGAGCGCGTCCTCGTCGATCACACCCCCGCCGGCCTCGGCCGCTCGGAGGTGGAGGAGTTGGCGGGAGTAGTCCCACTCGTACACCGCCTGGGAGACGTCGACGCCCTCGTAGCACTGGAGCCGCACCAGTTCACCACCGGTCCACCGGGCCAGCACCCGGGCGATCTCGGTCTTGCCGACCCCCGCCTCGCCCTCGAGCAGGAGGGGCCGGTGCAGGCGCAGCGCCAGGAAGACGGCCGTGGCGAGGCCCTCGTCGGCGAGATAGTCGTGGTCGGCGAGGGCGGCGGCGACCTCGGCGACGGACGCCGGTCCGGGAGCGGGTTCCACGCGCCGATCGTACCGGTGCCCCGATCCCACCCCACCGCCAACGGCCCTGATCGCGGCCCCGGGGGAATCGGGGCTCCCTGGGCTCCCGGGGCACGCTCGCCGACGCCCGGGCCCAGAGCCCCTCGGTGCAGGACCCGGACCTCCCCCGTCGGCCCGGGTCCTGCACCTAGGCTCCGGCCCGAGATCGACCCCGATGGCCGGAGGAATCGGCATGAGTCTGCCCGCACGGGCTGTCCGCAAGCTCCGCAACCAGACTGCCCTGCGGGCCGCGCGCCGCGAAGCCGCTCGGATCACGCCGGGACTCGACACCCGGGTCTCGCCCCGCGACGACATGATGACCAAGTCTCAGCCCGACCAGTACTTCGTCGCCGGCCGGGCCGGTCTCGAAGCGGTCGAGCGCTCCATCGCCGCCGCCGGCGCCCCCGACCCCGCCCGCGTGCTCGATCTCCCGTCGGGCTACGGCCGGGTCCTGCGCCACCTCATGGCTCGCTGGCCCGAGGCCGAGTTCACCGCCTCCGAGCTCATGACCGACGCCGTGGAGTACTGCGCCACGACCTTCGGCGTGCAGGCACTCGTCAGCGTCGATCCCCTCTGGGACGCCGATCTCCGTGGCCCGTACGACCTCATCTGGTCGGGCTCGCTGTTCACCCACTTCGACGCCGGCCACTGGATCCCGATGCTCGCCCACCTCGGTCGGGCCCTCGCCCCGGGCGGCCTGCTGGTCTTCACCAGCCAGGGCGAGCCGTCGCTCGCCTTCCTGAGCGGTTCCGACGAGTACCCGGTCCTGAACCGGTACCTGCCCGCCAACTACGGCCTGCCGCGCGATCGCGCCGACCGACTGGTCGCCGACGTGCAACGGACGGGATTCGGCTTCGCCCACTACGGCTGGGCCGACGACAACCCCTACGGGGCGAGCATCTCGCTCCCGGCCTGGGTACGTGAGCAACTCGCTCCCGCCGGCCTGCGCGAGGTGTTGCACGAGACCGGCGGTTGGGGCGGCCACCAGGACACCTGGACGGTCACCCCAACCTGATCGGAAGGACCCGGTCGGGCCCGAGCGTCGTCGGTGCTACGGAACCTTGATCTGGTTCGACGGGCTCGAGACCGGGCCCGCGGTGGACCCGTAGACGGCCGTGACCGTGCACCGGTAGGACGTGCTGGCAGCGAGGTTCACGACCACCTTGCGGTCGAGCGCGTTGCCCGTGCTGGTGAAGGTGGTGCCACCGCCCACCGGGGCGCAGGCGATCCGGTAGGAGCTGACGGCCGGCCCGCCGTCCGGCGCTGTGAACGTGACCGCCGTCCGCCACTTCCCGCTCGCCTGAGCGGGAGCGCCTGCGACCACGTTCGTCGGCGGCCCCGCGGGCACGACGATCGCGGCCGAGGCGCTGGACGGGCCCGAGGTGCCTTTCTTGTTGGTGGCGGTCACGGTGCACGTGTAACGCTTGCCCACACTCAGGCTCGACACCGTCAACGGTGACGACGTTCCCACCTTCGTGCGCGTCGCTCCCCCGTTGCTCGAGACGCACGTGGCCTCGAACTGGGTGATCGCCGTTCCCGAGTTGTTGGTCGCAACGGTGAAGCCCACCGAGGTCGACTGCCCCGTGGGCAGGGGCGGCGTCGAGGCCGTCACCTTCGTGGGCGACAGCGGTGCGGTCACCGGGATGTGCACCGTGTTGGACCAGTCGGAGAGCGGCCCTTCGTTGCCGTCACCCTTCCACGACGACCAGTCGGGTCCGTACCGGGCCCGGACCAGGCAGTGGTAGTCGAGCCCGCCACCGAGGTCGCCGACGGTCACCGTGGTCGCCTGGGTGGCCGCGTACTTGACGTACCGGTTGGGTCCGGTGTTGTACGGCGTCCCCACCGGCATGCACCGGACCTGATATCCCGTCGGGGTGGGCGCGGGGAACCGGACCCCGACGGGAGCACCCGGGACCGACGGCACCGACCAACTCAAGGTCGTGTCCCGCACCGTCGTCCCCGGAGGCGCGCTGGCCACGAGGCCCGACGGGGGCGGCAGCGGCGGCAGGGTCGTGGTGGTGGTCGGAGGCACCGTCGTCGTGGGAGCCACCGTCGTCGAACTGGG
>JBAXBB010000091.1:0-11429 GCA_037142235.1 Actinomycetes bacterium | reverse complement strand
GTTCCACTCCGACACGACCGTCAACTCCTCCTCGAACGGCCCGACGCGGTCGAAGGTCGACCGGGTGAACGCCATGTTCCCGCCGAAGGCGAACGTGACTCCCCACAGTTCGGACGGGGTGTCGCGCATCGGTGTGGTCTCGGGGTGGGTCAGGTCGACGAGGCGGCCGGTGCTGATGGCGCCGTCGGCGGTGAGGGCCACCAGGGTCTCCAGTCAGCCCGGGGCGACCAGGTCGTCGCCGTCGGTGATGCAGAGCATGGCGGTGCCGGCGGCCTCGATCCCGGCGTTGCGGGCGGCGTTGACCCCACGGTGAACGGCCTGGCGCACGAGGCGGAGGTCCACCTCGGGGTGAGCCCGGGCCCAGCGCTCCACCAGGGTGGGGGTGGCGTCGGTGGAGGCGTCGTCGACCACCACGATCTCGGCGCCGACGGCCACCACCTGGGGGCCGAGGGCGTCGAGGGCGCTGGCGATCACCCGTCGACCGTTGTGGACGGGGACCACGACCGAGGCGATCGGTGGTGCTCCCATGCAGTGCGCCCCCAGGGACTCGAACCCTGAACCCGCTGATTAAGAGTCAGCTGCTCTGCCACTTGAGCTAGAGGCGCGAGGAACACCGCATGGTAACCGCCGGTTGACGCGACCGTCGCCTCCGAAGTGGGTTTCCGGGGGCAGACTGGCAGTGACCAACAGCCTGGCGTGACGAGAGGGACGACGATGGACATCGTGATTTCGGGAGCGAGCGGATTCATCGGGCGGGCCTTGACGGCGTCGCTGGTCGCCGACGGCCACCGGGTGGTGCCCCTGGTGCGGCCGGGCGGCCGGGAGGTTCCGGCCGACTCCCTGCGCTGGGATCCCGCCCGCGCCACGATCGACGCCGCCGGCCTCGAGGGCGTCGACGCCCTGGTCAACCTGTCGGGTGCCGGGATCGGCGACGCCAAGTGGACCCCGGCCCGCAAGGAGGAGATCCTCGAGAGCCGCACCGTCACGACCGGCCTCCTGGCCCACACGCTGGCCACGATCCAAACGCCGCCGCCGGTCTTCGTGACCGCCTCCGCCATCGGGTACTTCGGTGATCGGGGCGAGGAGACCTGCACCGAGGAGTCGGCCCCCGGGAGCGGGTTCCTCGCCGAGGTCTGCCTGGAGTGGGAGGACGCCGCGCGCCCGGCCGCCGAAGCGGGTCTGCGAGTGGTCTGGGCCCGGACCGGCATCGTGCTCGACCCGGCCGGTGGAGTGCTCAAGGCGCTCCTGCTGCCGTTCCGGCTCGGACTGGGAGGTCGGCTCGGATCGGGCCGTCAGGTCATGTCGTGGATCTCCCTGGCCGACGAGGTGGCCGCACTCCGGGCGTGCATCGACGAGCCCGGGCTCGGTGGTCCCGTCGACCTCACGGCGCCGAACCCGGTCACCAACGCCGAGTTCACCGCCACGCTCGGCAAGGTGCTCGGCCGCCCCACGGCGCTGCCGACGCCGCTCCTGCCGCTGAAGTTGCGCTACGGCGCGGAGCTCGTGCAGGCACTCATGCTCGACGGCCAGCGAGTCGTGCCCGAGAAGTTGCTCGGCCATGGGTTCACGTTCGCCCACCCCGACCTCGAGGGTGCGCTCCGGGCGATGCTCGGGAAGTGAAGCCGCCGCCAGCCCTGGCGCCGACGCGATCGTGCGCCCCCTCGGGGGCGCACGATGCTGGTGACGGGTGGGGTGACCGAGGGGATTCGAACCCCCGACCTCCGGGACCACAACCCGGCGCTCTAACCAACTGAGCTACGGCCACCAAGGACCGTGGAGACTACCCGGAACCGGCCCGGTGCGTTCGGCCGGTGCAGCCGACTCCCCGGACCGGGAGGAGGGCCGCGACTGGCCGGCGGCCGCGGTGCGGGCCGGCGTCGACCGATTCGTCCGGCACCCTCGGGGAGACGTTCTCGGCGGCGGTCCGGCGACCGTGCGCGTCGCGCCGGACAGGAATCGTGCATCACCGAGCGATTCCGGGCGCGCCCGAGTGGATTCGAACCACCGACCAGCGGATTAGAAGTCCGCCGCTCTGTCCTCTGAGCTACGAGCGCCTGCGCCGAGCGTAATCCGGGACCGCTCGGCGCAGCCGGTGCCCGGAGGCTCGGGCGCCGACCGCCCGCCGGTCAGAGGTCGGGGATGTTCAGGCCGAGGTTGGCGGCCTCGATGCCGCCATCGACCTCCCAGACCTTGCCGGTGACGAACGACGCGGCGTCGGAGGCCAGGTAGAGCGCGGCGAGGGCGATGTCATCGGGCTCGCCGAGACGCTGCAGTGGAGTCTTCTCCACCATCTCGGTGCGCAACGCGTCGATGGTCAGCACGATCTCGAGCGCCGAGGTGGCCACCGAACCGACTGCGATCGCGTTGACCCGCACCTTGGGTGCCAGGTCGGCGGCGAGCAGGCGGGTCAGGTGGGCCAGCGCGGCCTTGGCCGTGCCGTAGGCGGCGTAACCGCGGTCGCGCACCCGACCCATCACCGACGAGATGTTCACCACCGCACCGTGGCCGCTCACGAGGAGGTGAGGGGTGGCGGCCTGGGTGAGGGCGAAGGCGGTGGAGACGTTGAAGTGGAAGGCGCCCTCGAAGGCATTCACGGAGGTGTCGAGGAACGGTTGGGGCATCGACCCGCCGGCGTTGTTGACCACGACGTCGAGGCGGCCGAACTCGGCGATCGTCGCGTCGACGAACCGGGGCAGCACGTCGAGGTCGCTGACGTCGGCCGGGAACACGAGGCAGCGCCGCCCCATGGCCTCGAGGTCGGCGGCGACCTCACGGAGCTGGTCCTCGGTCCGGGCGGTGATCGCCACGTCGGCGCCGTACTCGGCCAGGGCCCGGGCGCACGCGGCGCCGATACCCCGGCCGGCGCCGGTGACGACGGCCACGCGGCCGGTGAGATCGAAGCGGTCGGCGAGCACGGGGACTCCTCGAGGCGGTTGCGGGTGGGTGGTCCCGGAGAATCTGCCACACCGGGTGACGCTCCGGCGCCCCGGGTGGGTGCCACGCTGGGAGCGTGCGACGGAAGACGCGAACGCGGTGGCGCCGGGAGCGGCGTCTGGGGCGCTGGCTCGGCGTCGCGGCGTGCGTCGGGGCGTGCGCCGGAGCGGTCGGCCTGAGCGCATCGCCGGCCGGGGCGGGCGCCGACCCGTTCGCCCCGATGGACCGCGCGCTCGGCGCGCGGGTGGCCCGCGACGGCCTGCCCGGTGGGGTCCTCTACGTGGGGGCCGGGGGCTCGACCGTGCACGTGTTCTCGGCGCGGAAGGTGGGTCCCGCCACGGTCCTGCCCATCGCCTCGGCCAGCAAGTGGCTGACCAGTGCGCTGGTCATGACCCTGGTCGACGAGGGGCGCTTGACCCTCGATGGCCGGGTCGGCGACTTGCTCCCGGGCTTCGATGGCGCCAAGCGCTCGGTCACGGTGCGTCAGTTGCTCTCGCACACGTCGGGCTTGGCCTCCGACCCGTGCGTCGGGTCGCCCGACACCACCACCGCGGCGTGCGTCGGGCGGCTGGCCGCGGGCCCCGACCCGGTCAGTGCTCCGGGGATGCGTTTCGCCTACAGCGGCGTGGGCTACGAGGTCGCCGGGCGCATCGTCGAGGTGCTCACCGGGCAGTCGTTCGGCGCGGCCTTCGCCGCGCGGATCGCGGGGCCGCTCGGGCTCGAGCACACCGCGTTCGACCGCCTCGACGGTGCGACGGTGGCCCATCCGGTGCCGTCGGCCTCGGCCACGTCGACCGTCGACGACTACGCGAAGTTCCTGGCGATGCTCGCCGCGGGAGGCGTGGCGCGCAGCGGCCCCGCGGACGGGCAGCGGATCCTCAGCGCCGACTCGGTGGCCGAGATCGAACGCGACCAGGTGCGCGGGCTCGACACCAGCGGTGACGGCGCCGTGGCGATCACCGGCATCCCCACCTACGGGCTCGGGGTGTGGCGCGACGAGGTCGGGCCGGCCGACGAGGCCCGGATCGTGAGCGGCAACGGCGCGTTCGGGTTCTACCCGTGGATCGACCGACGGGCGGGGAGCGGAGGGACCTACGGGATCGTGGCGGTGGCGGACCTCACCCACGGCCCGGAGTACGCGGTCCCCCGGTCGCAGAAGCTCGCCCGGTCCGCGTGGCAGGCCGCGGCTCGACGCTGATGCTGACTCCCTGATGCCGACGGCGTCGGGGTTCGCTTCAGCGGGGGGTGAGCCGGACCGGGAGGCGGGAGCAGAAGAGCGTGATCGGGTTGCTCAGCCCCTGCACCGACCACTCCGGGTCGCCCGTCACCTCGATCGCGGCGGTCCGGGCGAGCAGTTCCTCGAACATCACCCGGATCTCGCGCCTGGCGAGGTTGGCGCCCAGGCAGTAGTGGAGTCCGCCTCCGCCGAACGCGACGTGGCCGCTGTCGGCGCGGGTGATGTCGAACCGGTGCGGTTCGGCGAAGACCGCGTCGTCGCGGTTGGCCGACGGGTACCACAGCGTGACCCGATCGCCCGCCGGGATGTCGAGACCGCCGACCTCGGTGTCGGTGGTGACGGTGCGGCGGAAGTAGGCGACCGGTGAGGTCCAGCGCACGATCTCGTCGACGGCGCCGGTCATCAGGTGGGGCTCGGAGGCGAGGCGCGCCAGTTGGTCGGGGTGGTCGAGCAGCGCCACGAGCCCCCCGGTGATCGCGCTCCGGGTCGTCTCGCTGCCGGCCAGGGTGAGCAGCAGGAAGAACAGGTCGAGCTCGAGCTCCTCGAGGCTGGTGCTCGACCCGTCGGGCTGCTCGATCGCTGCGGTCGTGAGCGTGGTCCAGACGTCGTCGGCCGGGCAGCGACGCTTCTCGGCCCCCAGGTCGTGGGCGTAGGTGTAGAGCTCGAGCTGGGCATCGCGCGCCGCCGAGGCATCGCCACCGAGGCGGGCGTCGGGCGCGGTGATCACCGTGGCTGCGAGCTCGAAGATCCGCGGCCGGTCGGCGACGGGGATGCCCATGATGTCGGCGATCATGTGCATGGGCAGTTGGTAGGCCACTTCGGACACGAAGTCGACGTCGCCGCGCGCCAGCGCCCCCTCCACGATCGCCACCGCCCACTCGCGGGCCTGCTCCTCGAGCCGGGCGGTCATCCGGGGCGTGAAGCCGGCACTGATGAGGCGGCGTATCCGCACGTGGTCGGGCGGGTCCATCGTGACCAGCATCCGGTTCTGACGCTCGGCGGTGCTGCCGAGGAGCGCCGGACCGTCGAGCGACGAGAACGTCAGGGGATCGCGGCTCACGGCCTGGACGTCGGCGTGGCGCGACAGCACCCAGAACGATCCCCCCAGGACATCGGCCCCGGGGGTGTCGGGATGGCGCCAGACGGGAGCCTCGGCCCGCAGCCGGGTAAAGAGGTCGTGGGGGAACCCGTGGCGGTAGTGCTCCGGATCGGTGAGGTCGATCTGGTCGAGCGTGCTCACACCGTCGTCATAGCACGATGGGGAGGTTGGCGAGGCCGCGGACGTTGCTCGACCGCATCCGGGTGATGCCCGAGGTCGCCAGGTCGAAGTCGGGGAACCGGTCGAGGAACTCGTCGAAGGCCACCCGGGTCTCGAGGCGGGCCAGCGAGGCGCCCAAGCAGAAGTGGGCGCCGTACCCGAAGGTCACGGTGGTGTCGGCGTTGCGGTGGAGGTCGAAGACCTCGGGGTCCGCGTAGACCCGGTCGTCGTGGTTCGCGGCGCCGGTCACGAGGATCACGCGACGGTCGGCGGGGATGGTGGTGCCGTGGAGCTCGACGTCACGGGTGGTCCAGCGACCCTGGAAGTGCGACGGGGCGTCCCAGCGCAACATCTCCTCGACCGCCTGGGGGAGCAGGGTCCGGTCACCCGCCAACTCGCGGCGGGCGTCGGGGAACCACGCCAGCGCGACCACGCCGTTGGCGATGAGGCGGGCGACCGTCTCGTGCCCGGCGAAGGCCAGCTCGAGCACCCGGAAGGTGAGTTGCTCGTCGGTGAGCCGGGTGACGTTGCCGTCGTCGTCGCGGACCTCGGCCTCGATGAGGAGGCTGATGACGTCGTCGCCGAGGTTCGCTCGCCGTTCGACCACCAGGCCGTAGAGCAGTCCACCGAGCTCGGCCTGGGCCGTGGCGGCGTCGGGGGTGACCTCGCCGGTCTCGTCGCGGGTGAAGAGCCGGTCGGCGAGGTGGTGGACGTCTTGGCGCATCGACTCGGGAATGCCGAGGAGCTCGCCGATCACCGCCAGCGGAAGCTGGATCGAGAACTGCTCGACGGCGTCGAAGCCGCTGCTGCCGGCGTGCTGGTCGAGGAGCCGCGCGCACTCGTCGCGCATGAAGGGCTCCAGGCCCCCCACCCGGCGCGGCGTGAACACGCGGCTGACGACCCGACGGTGCCATTCGTGCTCGGGCGGGTCCTTCAGGATCAGGAAGTCCTGGCCCACTTCGCCGCCCTCGATGGTGACGCCGTTCGACGAGACGAACGTGACCGGGTCCTTGTGGGCCGCGAGCACGTCGGCGTAGCGGCTGAGCGCGAAGAAGTCGTGCTCGTCGTTGTGGTACACGGGCGCCTCGTCGCGGAGGTGCCGGTAGTACGGATACGGGTTGTGCTGGACGTCGAAGCGGTAGGGGTTGTACTCGAAGGACACGGTGGCCTCCCGGGGCGCGCTGGGGTGGGGCGGGTCGATCAGGCGCCAGCGGCGGTGGCGTTGGCCTCGGCGGCGTCGCCCATCGGGGCGGTGTCGGCGACGATGCCCGAGGCGGGCCGCAGGACGAGGTCCTCGGCGCCGATCCCGGGATGACGCGCCAGGGTCTGGAGAGTGTCGACGATCACGTCGGCCAGCTCGTCGGTGTCCATGAGCGTCGCGTGCACGATCCCGAGGCGCGACCAGTCGGCGAACAGCTCGCCCATGAGCACCGGGTCGAAGTGCACGCCGAACTCGGTGGGGAAGGTGGCGCCGACGGTGATGGTCGTCCAGCGGACGTCGGGGACCTCGACCCGCCAACCCCGGATCGACTCCTCGAGCGCCGCCTTGCTGGCGGCGTAGTGGACGAGTCCGGGTCGGGGTGCTCCCACGGAGTCCGACGAGATGGCGGCCACCTGGGCCGGCCCGGCCAGGAGCGGCAGCACCGCCCGGGCGACGGCGTTGAACCCGACGGTGTTGGTGTTGAGCACCTGGAGCCAGTCGGCCTCCGAGAGCCCGGTGAGGCGGGCGAGGGGCGACACGCCGGTGGCGTAGACCACGACGTCGAGCCCACCGAGCACGGCCGCCACTGCACCCGCGAGGCGTTCGGCGTCGCCGGCGACGGTGACGTCGGCCGGGATCGCGTGCCCGCCCCCCGCCTCGGCCACGGCATCGGCGAGCGCCTCGGCCCGCCGGGCCGAGAACACGACCGCCGCACCGGCGCGGACGAAGGTGGTGGCGATCGACCGCCCGATCCCCGACGACGCCCCGACGACCAGGACGCGCGGCGCGTCGCTCACGCAGTGGCCTTGTCGACGAGGTCGCCCAGGTCGATGCCCAGGACCTTCTCGCGGCGGTTGCCGAACGACTGCTCGGACACGTCGTGGCCCGGCGACTCGGACCGGAGCGCGGCCACGGTGCAGCGCTCCTTGGGTCGGTGGGCGAACGGGTCGAAGTGGTACCAGCGCATGGCGTTCTCGTGGGTCATCTGGTTGATCTCGGCGTCGGGGACCCCGTCGCACACGGCCAGCAGCGCTTCGCCGGGGTTCGGCCAGGTGGAGTCGGAGTGCGGGTAGTCGAGCTCCCAGCAGATGTTGTCGAGACCGATGAGGTGGCGCACCGCCACGCCCACGGGGTCCGCGATGAAACAGGTGAGGAAGTGGTCGCGGAAGACGTCGGAGGGGAGTTGATCGCCGAAGTCCTGGCCGGTCCAGGCGCGGTGCATGTCGTAGGTCCGGTCGGCCCGCTCGAGGAAGTAGGGGATCCAGCCGGTGCCCCCCTCGGTGAGCGCGAACTTGATGTCGGGGAAGTTCTTGATCACGCGCGACCAGAGGATGTCCGCCGCCGCCGTGGAGATGTTCATCGGTTGCAGGGTGATCATGACGTCGACGGGCGCGTCGGGTGCCGTGACGACCAACTGGCCCGAGGATCCGAGGTGCACCGACACCACGGTCTCGGTGTCGCAGGCGGCTTTCCAGAGCGGGTCCCAGGAATCGTCGTGGTAGCTGGGGAAACCGAGCGGGGCCGGGTTCTCCGTGAAGGTGAGGGAGTGACAACCCTTGGCCGAGACCCGGTGCATCTCCTCGACCGCCAGGTCGACGTCCCAGAGCATCGGGAGGGCCATCGGGATGAAGCGGTCGGGGTACTGGCCGCACCACTCGTCGAGGACGAAGTCGTTGTAGGCACGCACGAGGGCCGCGGCGAGGTCCTTGTCGGGCTCGTTGGCGAACAGCCGTCCGGAGAACCCGGGGAAACTGGGGAAGTTCATGGAGGCCAGCACGCCGGCGGCGTTCATGTCCTTGACCCGTTCGTGGACGTCGTAGCAGCCGGGACGCATCTCCTCGAAGGAGGTCGGGTCGATCCCGTAGTCGGTCTTCGGCCGGCCGGCGACGGCGTTGAGGCCGACGTTGGGGATGACGGTGTCGCCGAAGACCCAGACGTCGTCGCCGTCGGGGGTGCGCACCACCTTCGGGGCGCGGTCGCGGTACTTGGCCGGGAGGTGCTCGGCGAACAGGTCGGCAGGTTCGACCAGGTGGTCGTCCACGCTGACCAGGATCAGGTCGTCGACGTTCATGGGGTTCCCCTTCGTGGTGGCCGGTGGCACCGTGGAGCGGATCCTAGGCCACGAGGTGCGGTACCGGAACCCCGCAGGGGTACGCTCCGCGTCGTGACGACGTCGTTCCCCCTCATCATCAGCACCGACGACCACGTGGTGGAGCCTCCCCACCTCTGGACGAGCCGGCTGCCGGCGAAGTACCGGGAGATCGGGCCACGGATCGTCGAGGCACCCATGGACGACGCGCCGGTCCTCGACGGCGCCGGGTACATCGAGAAGCCCGGTGCCTCGGGTCGGCCGGTCGCGTGGTGGTTCTACGAGGAGCAGCGCTATTCGGTGAAGCGCCTGATCGCCGCCGCCGGCTACCCCGCCGAGGAGATCACCACCGACGGCATCACCTTCGACGAGATGCGGCCCGGTTGCTGGCAGCCGCAGGCGCGCCTCGACGACATGACGCTCAACCACGTGGAAGCGTCGCTGTGCTTCCCCAACTACCCGCGCTTCTCCGGGCAGATCTTCCTGCGCGGCCAGGACAAGGACCTCGCCCGGCTCTGCGTCGAGGCCTACAACGACTTCCAGGTCGAGGAGTGGTGCGCCGGGAGCGGTGGCCGCCTCGTTCCCCTGTGCCTCGTCCCGCTCTGGGACGTCGAGCTCGCGGCGGCCGAAGTGCGGCGCAACGCCGCCCGCGGGGTGCGGGCGGTCGCTTTCAGCGAGTGCCCGGCCTGGCTCGACCTCCCGTCGATCCACTCCGGCTACTGGGATCCGTTCTTCCGGGCGTGCGCGGAGACCGGCACGGTGGTGTGCATGCACATCGGGTCCGGCACCAAGACCGTCCGCACCGGAGCCGACGCCCCCGAGGCGGTCCACGCGGTCACGATGTTCTGCAACTCCGGAGCGTCGCTGACCGACTTCCTGTTCTCGGGTGTGCTCGTGCGGTTCCCGGCCCTCAAGATCTTCTACGCCGAGGCCCAGATCGGTTGGATCCCCTACGTGGTCGAGCGCTGCGACGACGTGTGGGAGACGCACCGCGGCTGGTCGCACGGCCAGGACAACGTGCCCGAGCCGCCGTCCACCTATTACGCCCAGCAGGTCTTCTCCTGCTTCTTCAAGGACAACGCCGGCATCGAGCTCATCGACCGGGTCGGGGTCGACAACGCGCTCTTCGAGTGCGACTATCCCCACCAGGACGGCACGTGGCCGAACTCCCGGACGATCGCCGAAGACATGCTGCGCAACCTGCCGACCGAGACCGCCCACAAGATCCTGCGGGGCAACGCGATCCGCCTGTTCGACCTCGCCCTCCAGCCCTGAAGGAGATCGCCATGCGCGCCGACGACATGATCCTGGTCAGCGTCGACGACCACATCTGTGAGCCCGCCGACATGTTCGCCGGCCACGTTCCCGAGAAGTACCGCGAGCACACGCCCCGGGTGGTGACCAGCGACAGCGGGTCGCAACAGTGGTGGTTCGGTGACGTGATGGGCCGCAACCTGGGCCTCAACGCCGTGGCAGGCAAGCCGCCGGAGTACTTCAACGTGGACCCGCTGTCCTACGACGACATGCGGCCCGGGTGCTACGACGTGCACGAGCGGGTCCGCGACATGTCCGCTGGAGGGGTCCTGGCCGGGCTGAACTTCCCGAACTGGCCGGGGTTCACCGGACAGGTCCTCAACTCCGGGCCCGACCCCGAAGTGAACCTCGTGATGGTCAAGGCCTACAACGACTGGCACGTCGACGAGTGGTGTGGCGCCTACCCCGACCGTTTCATCCCGTGCGGGATCCTGCCGTACTTCGACATCGCCGAGGCGGCCAAGGAGATCCGGCGGCTCGCCGACAAGGGCTGCCACGCGGTGACGTTCTCCGAGAACCCGGCCGCGATCGGCGCGCCGTCGATCCACTCCGGCGAGTGGGACCCGGTGTTCGCCGCGTGCGTCGAGCACGGCACGGTGCTCGCCTGCCACGTGGGTTCGTCGTCGAAGGGCGCCTCGACCGGCCCCGACGCGCCTCCCGCGGTGCCGATGGCGCTGTCGTCGACCATGTCCATCTACACCCTCGGTGACCTCCTCTGGGCCGACTTCTGGCACCGGTTCCCCACCTTGCGGTTCTCCCTCACCGAGGGCGACATCGGCTGGATCCCCTACTTCCTGCAGCGGGCCGAGCACGTCTTCGGCCGGCACAACGGCTGGATGAAGGCCGAGCGGCCCCAGGGGCTCTCGCCGGCGGAACTGTTCCGCGAGCGGATCCTGTGCTGCTTCATCGACGACACCATCGGCGTGCGGCTGCTCGACCAGTTCAACGTCGACAACGTCTGCTGGGAGAACGACTACCCGCACTCCGACTCTTCGTGGCCCGACTCGCCGGAGGTGCTCGAAGCGCTCTTCGCCGGGCTCGACGACGCGACGATCGACAAGATCACCCACGAGAACGCCATGCGGAACTACCAGTTCGACCCGTTCGCGACCCGTCCGCGCGAACAGTGCACCACCGGCGCACTGCGGGCCGAGGTGGGCGAGGTCGACACCACGTGGCTCGCGGGCCGGCTGGCCGACGAACGTGACGTCGAGGCCTTCAAGGCCCTGTCGTCGGCCGCCTCCGGCATCAAGCGCTGATCTGCCGTCATGAGCACCGACCCCCTCGGGATCCCGTCCCGGAGCGGGATCCCGATCCGCTCCCGGAGCCGCGCTCGCGTGTCGGCGCTGGTCGGCGCGGTGCTGGTGGTCCTCGCTGGTGCGGTCGTCGCCGGGTG
>JBAXBB010000090.1:0-11773 GCA_037142235.1 Actinomycetes bacterium | reverse complement strand
ACTACTCAGCAACCTACGAGTTTCCCTATTTCATCGGCTGCTTCACAGCGAAACCGATCTCGTAGCCCCCGCCCTTTCGACCGCCCGATAGACCCCGAACTACCCTTTCCGCATGGCTTCCGGGCCGTTGCGCCGAGTTTCGTGCCGCGTTCCGTGCCATCCCCGCCCTCGTAGCTCAGGGGATAGAGCATCGGTTTCCTAAACCGTGTGTCGCAGGTTCGAATCCTGCCGAGGGCGCTCTGAGCATGCTGCGAGAGCGGGGAAGGCCGGCCATCCGAGCCACGCTCGGTGACTCGGGTCAGCGCGGCCGACCTCGGCTAACCGTCGCCTCGCCTCAGTGCATCCCAGGCCCCATCGACCGCGACCGTCCCGCCCGCAGGGATGTCGAGGACGGCCCGCACCTCCTCGAGGTTCTCGGGAAGGACGGCCTGCCAATCCCACGCCCGGTCACTCACGTCGAAGGCAGTCGCCGCCCCGCGCCACGCCGCCTCGGCCAACAAGGTGGGGTCGAGCACGCAGTGGGACGGTTCGAACGGGCTCAGCTTCACGTTGTGATGCCACTGCATGAGCACGACCGCGAGGTAGTGCATGCCACCCTGAGCATCGTTCGACGCGGTGAACATCGCCACGTTGACCTCGTCCTGGTTCGAGGTGCTGTAGCCGGCCAGGACGTGGTGGAGATCGTGGTTGCCCAGCACCGACAGCGGCGGGAGACCCGGCGTGCCGGGGACGTCGTACCCGGTGTGTCGGTAGAACCGCACCAATTCGGCCCCCACGGACCCGTCCGGGCAACGGCCGAGCAGGTCGACGTAGGCCTCGAACTCATCGGTGGGGGTCGTGATGGGGTCTTCCATCCGAGCCAAGCGGTCGGTGATGACCTCGAGCGACACGTCGGAGCGCTCGGCGAGGAAGTGGCGGAAGAGGTCGGAACCCGCCACCATCGCCGAATCGCCGCAGACCTGTCCGATGATGGCGGTCGCTTCACCGTCGACGCCCAGCGCGTCGGCCAGGGCGCCGAGCGCCTCCTCGCCGGCCTCGTCGAACTCGTCGCACATCAAGACGCACAGGGTCGCCGCCACCATCGCCTCGTGCCGGGAGCGCGGGTCTGGCAGCAGACGGCGCAGTTCCGACAGCGCAAGGTCCTCGGAGGTCCAGTCGCCGTGGGGAGCGAGCACCGGCCCCCCGATGGCCAGTCCGGCGCGGCCGCTCTCGAAGGTGAGCGCCATGGCCTTGACCATCGCCGCCTCGATCCCCTCGAACGGGCGGGTCGCACCGGCCGTCGCGACGAACCGCATCGCTCCGATCACTCCGTGGATGACGTCATCGGATCCGGTGAGCAGTGTGGACATCTGGGCCTCTTGGTCGGAGTGGCGCCGAAGCGATCCGGGTGACCCTACCCAGGGGGTCGAGCGCGTCGGCGCTCAGCAGGCCGAACCAGTGCTGGACGGGTCGGCCTTGGGTGCGCGCCATCGGCGGGGAACACGTCGCTCGGTCTCCGCCGGCCCCGGAGCGGTCGGCGAGAAATCTCTTGCGATGCGAACCCGGTCGCCCTACACTACGAACATATGTTCGACTGGCAGGAAGAACTCGACGAACTCCGGATCCACTCCCTCGAGTGGTTGCGCGAGGCGCGTTCCGAAGCGGTGCGCGAGGAGCGACGCTGGCACCTCCGTCGACTCGCCATCACCCGCGTCCTCGACGAGCGGGGAGCGCTCACCGACGCCGTTGCCGCCGAGGACGGCGTCCGCATCCGCGACGTCCACGAAGCGGTCGAGGTCGCCCGTGCGCTCGACGACCTGCCCTGCGTGGCCGCTGCCGGTGGCGACGGTCTCCTCTCCGCCGAGCAGCTGACGGCCGCCACCCGCCTGGCCGACGCCACCACCGACGCCGAATGGGCGGCGCGCGCACCGCGCTGCACGCCCGTCGACCTCCAACGGATGGTCCGGGCGCAACGCACCCCCACCGCCGACGAGTCGCGCCGCCGTTTCGAGGCCCGCGAGCTGCGGACCTGGTGGGACGAGACCACCGGCATGCTCCGGGGCCGGTTCGCCCTTCCCGATCTCCAGGGCGCGGCGTTCGAGAGCGTCATCGATCAACTGGTCGAGCGGCAGCGGCCCCGACGCGGCGAGCCGTGGGAGCGCCGGGAGCGTCGGGCGGCCGACGCCCTGACGGCGCTGGTCGAACGGTTCCAGGGCGCCACCGACACCATCGCCGAGGGGATCCGGCCCAAAGTGGTGGTCCACGTTCCGCCGTCCGGGCCCGGCGAGGTGGGCGGCGGCGTGATGCTGGCCGACGAGACGCTCGAGCAGCTCCGCGTCAACTGTGTGATCGAGGCGGTCGTGGTCGACGACCACGGGTCACCCATCGGAATGGCCCGGGCCATCCGCGCCCTCTCGCCCCGCCGTACCCGGGCGGTCCTCACCCGCGACGGCGCCTGCCGATTTCCGGGCTGCGGCACCCGCACCGGACTCGAGGTGCACCACCTCGTGCCCCGGTCGGCCGGCGGTACCGACGAGATCAGCAACCTCGCCGCGGTGTGTGCGCCGCACCACCGTCGGCTCGTCCCACACGGGCGGCTCCGCCTCGTCGGCAACCCCAACCGGCCCGACGGGCTCGAACTCGTGGAGGCCGACGGGCCGGGCCACAGCCCTCGGCGCCGGTCACGCCCCGACCCCACCCGGCATCGGTGGAAAGCCCGTGCGGGCCCCGCACCACCGTCGGGGTGAAGCTCCGGCACTGCCGGTGGCACGATGACGCCGATGGACCTGACCCACCTCGCCGACGAGCCCGGCACAGTCCAGGCTGCGCGCGACCGGTCCGAGGGCTGGTGGGGGCGTCGTGCCCTGGCCGACGGGCTCGAGGCGGGTGCGACGCATCGGCCCGACGCCGTCGCCGTGGCCGATGCCACCGAGTCGCTCACCTACCGAGCCGCCGCCGGCCGGGTGGCCCAGACGATCACGGCACTGCGCGACCGCGGGGTCGACGCCGGGAGCCGGGTCGTGCTGGTCGCGGGCAACACCGTCGCCGGGTGGGCGGCGTACCACGCCGGCGTGCGCCTCGGCGCGGTGATGGTGGTGCTCGACCGGCGGGTGGGTGACGCCGACCGTCACCACGCCCACGACCTCCTCGGCCCGGGCGCGGTCGAGATCGTCGCCCCCACGCTCGCCGTCACCGCCCTCGATCCGTCCGCCGACCCCCCCTGGTCCGAGCCCGACCGGACGGCCCCCCGGGTGATCCTGTTCACGTCGGGCACGACCGGGCGGCCGAAGGCGGTGGTCCACTCCCTCGACTCCCTCACCGCCGGTGCCGACAACATGGCCCGCATCACCGGCGCCGACGAGCAGGCCGTCTACTACCTGGTGTCGCCGCTCACGAGCATCGCCGGCCTCACCCAGGTGCACCTGTGCGCCGATCGGCACGCCACCCTCGTCCTCGACGACGACTTCGACGCCGAACGCGCCCTCGACCGGATCAACGCCGTCGGCGCCACCCACCTCGGCGGCGCACCGGTCATCGCCGAGCGGCTGCTGCGGGCGGCTGCGGCCCGTCCCGACCGCCGGTGCGCCCTGCGCAACGTCGCCCTCGGTGGCGCGATGCTCCCGCGCCCGTTGCTCGAGCAGGCGGCCGGCGAGTTCGGCCTCGAGGTCGCCCGGGTGTACGGCTCGTCGGAGATGGCCTGCGCCACCGGCAGCGTGCCCACCGACGACCGCGACGCCCGCCTCGCCGACGACGGCCTGCTGATGCCCGGCACCGAGGTGCGGGTCGGATCGGCGGAGCATCCCCAAGAGGGCCTGCTGCGCGGCCCGGCCCGCTGCCTCGGCTACGCCGACCCGGCCGACCACGCCGCCGCGTTCGTCGACGGCTGGTACCGCACCGGCGACCTGGTCGAGGTGACCGACGGTCGCCTCACCGTGGTCGGCCGGCTGAAGGACGTCGTGGTGCGCAACGGCCTCAAGATCTCGCTGCCCCAGGTGGAGGACGCGCTCACCGGTCTCCCCGGCGCCGAGGAGGTGGCGGCGTTCGCGGTCGCCGATCCCGAGACCGGCGAGCGCCTGGCCGTGGCGGTGTGGCCCCGACCCGGTGCGGTGGTCCCGCTCGCCGCCGTGGTGGCGCACTGCAGCGCCGCCGGTCTGGCCGTGCGGTGGCTCCCCGAGCAGGTCGTGATCTGGGACGGGCCGCTGCCGCGCACCACCTCGGGCAAGGTCGTACGGTCACGCCTGGTGATGGACGCGCCCGGGCTCCCGACCGAGCTCGCCGAACGCTGCGACCCGTGACCCGTGACCCCGTGAGTCGAGACCCGTGAGCCGGAGGACCCCGTGACCCTGCCCACCCCCGAGGACCAGGTGGCGATCGGCCAGCTGCTCGCCCGCTACTGCCTCACCCTCGACCTCGACGACGTCGAGGGCTGGCTCGCCTGCTTCACCGCCGACGCCGTCTACGAGGTGTACGGGCGCACGTTCACCGGCCACGACGGGATCCGCCGCATGGTCGAAGGCGCGCCCGGCGGCCTCCACCTCGGCGGCCCCCCGGTCATCACCATGGACGGCCCCGACCGCGCCCACTCCCGGCGCAACCTGCTGTTCGCCGAACGCGGCACCGGCGCCACCCGCAACGCCGTCTACGACGACACGCTCGTGCGCACCCCCGACGGCTGGCGCATCGCCCACTGCCGCTGCCGGTTCATCGTGGCCACCGGGCTCGCCGACCGCCCCGACGCCTGAGCGATCCGGCCCGGGACCCGAGGGTCACCAGCGGATGCGGATGCGGTCGTAGGCGCGGGTGAAGGTGGCCGGCACGATCTTCGGCTCGTCGGGATCGACGAGCTCCCAGTCGGGGATGCGCCGCAGCAGTTCCTCGAACATCACCCGCAGCTCGAGCCGGGCGAGCGAGGCCCCGAGGCAGAAGTGGGTCCCGAAGCCGAACGCCACGTGACGGTTGTGCTCACGGGTGACGTCGAAGTCGTCGGGTCGCTCGAACACCCGAGGGTCGCGGTTCGCCGACGGGTAGAGCAGCAGGACCTGGTCACCGGCGTGCAGATGCTGTCCGTGCAGATCGTGGTCCTCGGTGACGGTCCGGCGCATGTTGAGGATCGGACTCACCCAGCGGATGAACTCCTCGACCGCCGTGGTGCCGAGCAGCTCGGGCCGCTCGGCGAGCAGCCGACGCTGGTCGGGCCGCAGGGCGAGCTCACGGACGATCGCGCCGATCACCGTGCGGGTGGTCTCGGCGCCACCGTCGAGGACGAGGATCGTCTCCTCGATCACCTTGCCCACATCGAAGCCCTCCGAGTGGAGCCACACCGAGATGAGGTCGTCGCGGGGCTCGACCATCCGCTGCTGCACCACCTCGAGCGTCATCGCGACGAACTCCTCGACCACCGGGCTCCGCACCTCGCTCATCACCCGAGGCTCACCCGGACCATGGGGCGAGGTCTGGCCGGCGTCGAACATGGTCCGCTCCGACCACTCGCGGGCCTTCACCCACCACTCGGGCGGGTAGCCGAGGAAGTCGCAGATCATCATCGCCGGCAGTCGGGACGCGATCGCCTCCACCACCTCGCACTCCCCGAGTGCCTCCACCTCGTCGAGGATGGCCGTGACGCACGCGCGCACGCGGTCCTCGTGGCTGCGCACCGCCCGCGGCGTGAACCGGCGTGCGACCAGGTTGCGCTGTTGCTGGTGGGCGGGCTCGTCGAGATTGATCATCGACCGGTCGGCCGACTGGTCGAGGTGTGGGCGCGACCCCGGGAACGACGAGTACCGCGCGCTGTCCTTCTCCACCGCGATCACGTCTTCGTGGCGCGACACCGCCCACATCCGCTGCACCGGATCCCAGAACACCGGAGCCTCGTCGCGCAACCAGGTGTAGGCGCCCCACGGATCGACGTAGAAGGCCGGATCCAGCACGTTGACGTACGGAGCGGTGGCACTGCTCGTCATGGTCGGGCCCCCCGTTCGGCGTCGCTCCGGACCATAGCCAACCCCGCGACGATCTGCGCCCGGCCGGGACGGTTCAGGGCGACCCCGTGCCCGCCACCGCGACCTCGACCACGTCGATGCGGGCGTCGTGGGTGCCGACGAGATCGGGCCCGGGGAGGTGCAGCGACGAGACCAGGAACAGGGTGCGCAGGTCCGGCCCGCCGAGCGTGCAGGCGATCGCCCGCCGCCCGGGCACCTCGAAGCGGTCGAGGACCTCACCGCCCGGGGCGATGCGGCGGAACTCCCCAGCCATCGGGATGGCCGCCCAGACCGCTCCCTCGACGTCGAGACAGCAGCCGTCGGGACCGGCGCCGTCGGTCTCCGCGAAGGTCCGCCGGTCGTGCAACGTCCCGTCGGCGGCGATCGTGAACTCGGTCAGGCACGACCCCAACGACTCTCCGATGATCAGGCTGGCGCCGTCCGGTCGGACCACCGTGCCGTTGCAGAAGCGCAGACCGGTGGCCGCCACCTCGGCAGTGCCGTCCGGGCGCACCAGCAGCAACGGGCCGGGGTCGGTCGCCGGGTTCGGGTAGGTGCCGACGTAGGCGTTGCCACGGGCGTCGACGACCATGTCGTTGCACTCGCAATCGACGAGGTGGTCGAGGCGGGCGTGCACCGACACCACGCCGCGGTCGACCCGCAGCACGGCCGGCTCCTCCATCGAGACCACCAGCAACGTGCCATCGGGGAGCCAACCCAACCCCGACGGCTTGCGGCCCGGCAACCTCACGGCCGTCTCGACGTGGCCCTCGAGCGACACCGTCAGCACCGCCTCCCCGAACATGTCGGAGAGCCAGAGCCGGTCGTGGCGCCACCGCGGGCCCTCGCCGAAGACCAGACCGTCGACGAGGGTGTGGGGCTCGGCCATCACCGGACCCTAGGCCAACGGTCCCCGGGGCCCGGACGACGGGGAGCGGGGAGGCACCGAAGACGGGATCCGACCCCGGCCGGAGGTAACGTCATGGGCTCCGCTTCCCGCCAAGAAGGCTTGTGACCAGCCCGCGAACCGTCGTCGACGTCACCCTGCTCCTGCGGGATCCACGCCTGGTCGGGATCTCCCGTGTGGTCCTGGTCGTCGTGGAGGAGCTCCTCGCGGCCGCGGACCCGGACGTCGCCTTCAGCCGCTTCGACCCCGTGTACGCGCGGTTCGAGCGGGTGGACCCCGACACTCTGCGGGACGTGAGCGACGTGATGCACCGGGCCGGCGCGGAGGTCACCCCCACCCCATCCGCCGCACCACGGTCCAGCCGGGGGCGCGCGACGGTGGACCACTTCCTCGAGCGGCGTCCCGCGACCCGCCAGACCACCGACCGTCTCGGCTACTACGCGCGTCACGCCATCACCGAGACGGCCAAGATCCCCGGCGCGATTCTCAGTGACCGCCACCGACGGGCCGACCCGTGCTTCAGCCTCGAGTGGGACCACTCCACCGTCTACTGCACCCTGGCCTTCGACCACCTCGACGGCAGTTTCGAGCACCTGGCGCGTCAGCGGTCGGTGCGGGGCTTCTCGACCGTGCTCACCGTCCACGACCTGACCCCGATCATCACCCCCCAGTACCACGGCGGCCACGGTGCGGCCGAGACCCCGGAGTCGTTCCGTTCCGCGTACCTCCACCTCCTCCGGTCGTCCGACCGGCTGCTGTCGATCTCCGAGTCGACCCGGCACGACCTGATGGCGTTCGCCGCCGCCGAGGACCTGCCCATCCCCCCGATCTCCCTGCTCCCCCTCGGTGCGGCGCTCCCGGTCGAGCCACCGCTGCGACCGGCGGCGCTGCCGGCGGCGGCCACCGGCGAAGGCGCCGGCTTCGCCCTGACCGTCGGGACCGTGGAGATCCGCAAGAACCACGATCTCCTCCTCGACGTCTGGGAGATGATGCTGCGCGACCGCCCGCGCGAGACCGTGCCGCATCTGGTGGTCGTGGGTCGACCCGGCTGGCTCGCCCACGAGACGCTCGACCGCATGACCCGTACGCCGGCGTTCGCGGGTGTGGTCCACCACCTCCCCGGCCTCTCCGACCCCGAGCTCGCCTGGTGCTACCAGCACGCCGCCTTCACGCTGTACCCGTCGCTGTACGAGGGCTGGGGCCTCCCGATCCGCGAGAGCCTGGCGACCGGCACTCCGTGCCTCACGTCCGACACGTCGAGTCTCCCCGAGGTCGGTCAAGGCCTCATCGACCTCCTCGACCCCTACGACCGGGTGGCCTGGCGCGACCGGATCCTCGAGCTCTGGACCCGCCCTGACCTCCGGGCCGAACGCTGCGACCGCATCGCCCGGGAGTTCCACAACCCCACCAGACGCGACACTCGCGACGCCGCCCTCGCCGCGATCGAGGCGGCCCGCTCCGCCACCGGCTGACCGGGACCGGCGATCGGGTGGCCGCAGGGTCGGCTCAGCCGGTGAAGTTCGGCTCGGGCCCGGACCGGTAGGTGAACCCACCCGGGAGCACCGCCCGCTGACCGTCGCCCGTGGTCACGACCACGTCGACCGGGCCAGGGCGGTGCGGGGGCGTCGTGCACCCCAACTCACCCGTGGTCACGAACACGACCTCGGTACAGGGTTCGTCCCCGAGGTCGACCACCGTGTCGGAGTCGAAGTGCTCGCCGTCGATCACGATCGGGGTGCCACCCTCGGCGGGACCTTCGGCTGGTTCGACGACGTCGACGCGTGGCGGAGTGGTCGTCTCGAGCGGGGTGAGCGCGTCGTCGTTCCCGGCGATCGGATCGTCGACCGCCGAGGACACGTGCACCGTCGCCGGGCTGGTCGTCCCGACCGAGCCCACCGGCGCGCGCACCACGATCTCCACCGAGTGCGCATCGCCGGCGGCCAGGGTGCCGGCGTCGCAGGTGACGGTCGAGCCGAGCACGGAGCACCCGGCGGAGACCGACACGATCTCCAGCGTCGCCGGGATCTCGATCGCGGTGATCGCGGACGTGGCCGTGGTCGGCCCGTGGTTCGTGTTCACGAACGTGAGGGCCGCCGTCTCACCGGGACGTACCACGCCCGGACCGTACGCCGCCGCCTCGAGGTCGGCGAACGGCAGGACCCGCACGGTCGCCTCGGCCTCGTTGTCGGACGGGTCGAGCTCGTCGGTGAGTGACGTCACCTCGGCCACGTTGACGGCCAGCTTGTCCTCGGTGGCGACCGACCCGGCGAACTGCGCGTCGATGGTGACGGTGACCGCTCCGGCGGCGGCGAGACCCGCCCAGTCGCAGGCCACCACCCGGCCGGTGACCTGGCAGGTGCCGCCTCCGTCGGGCGTGGCCGTGATGGTCGCGGTGTCGTCGATGGCCGCCGGCAGGTGGTCGACGACCTGCACGGAGTCGGCGGTGGCGGCGCCGAGGTTGGTGACCGTGAGCGTGTACCCGACCGGATCACCGGGTTCGACCGTCTCGACGTCGGCGGTCTTGGTGATCGCCAGGTTCGTGGCCGGGCGCACCTCGAGGTCGGCCTCGGACGTGGGCGGCGTGACGATGGTGGACGACGTGGCGGTCGCGTGGTTGGTCACGGTCGTCCCCGCGATCGCGGTCGACGCCGTCACCGTCACCGTCACCGACGCGCCGTCACCGACGGCCAGCGCACCCAGTGCGCAGGTGACCACCGTGGTGTCGGACGCCCCCGGCGCGGAGGTGCACGACCCCTGCGTGGCGGCCACGCCCTCGACCGCCAGCCCGGCCGGAACGGTGTCGGTGACGACGGTGTCGGGCGAGTCGATCGACCCCTGGTTGTAGGCGTCGATCCGGAACTGGGCGGGTTCGCCGAACCCGACGACGGGGTCGAGCGCCGACTTCTGGAGCACGACGGTCGATTCGGCGGCGGTCCCGGCGGAGACCTCCGAGTGGTCGTCGAGCCGGGCCGGACTGGAAGCGTCGGTCGGCTGGCCACCGCTCGCCGCCGTGAGGTCGGCGGCGTTCTCCACGGGTTGGCCCGGCGAGTAGTCGGCCACCACGGTGAGGGCCGGGTACGAAGACCCCGGGGCGAGCACGTCGGAGCGGTCGCAGGGCGACACGCCCCCGGCGCAGTTCCAGTCGGTCCCTCCGATCGACACCAGGGTCCCGTAGGTGCCCAGGGTGTCGGAGAGGGTCACGGTGCCGCTGGTGTCGGCGGTGCCGTTGTTGGTGACCGTCAGCGTGAACGTGTACCGGTTGGCGACCGGCGGAGCGGCGGTCTTGACCACCCCGACGTCGGGGTACGACACCGTGGTGTCGGCGCCGGCGATCTGCGAGATTGGCAGACCCAGGTCGGGCGACACGAACGTGAGGGTTGCGACGTTGTGGAGCACGTCGCCGAGGGGACGGTCGGGGTCGATCGTCACCTGATAGGTGACGGTGACGGCGGCGCTCGTGGCGAGCACCCCACCCGCGTCGGGAGTCGCGCCCGACCCGAGCCGGGCGGTCAACGTGCCGGTCGTGCCGTCGAACGAAGCGTTGCCCGACCCGGTCACCGACTCGGAGGAGGCCACGAACGTCGTGCCGCCCGGGATCGGGTCGGCGAGCTCGACGTTGGTCGCCTGCTGGGCGCCGTTGTTGGTGGCGGTGATCGTGTATTCGATCGTGGCCCCGGGCACGGCGGGTCCGCCGCCGACCACCGCGGCGGACTTGGTCAGGGTGACCTCCGGCGAGAAGAGCTCGGTCGCGAACGTGATCGCCTGTGGTGCGTAGGTGTCGCCGGTGGTGCGGGCGGCGAAGTTCGCCGTGGTGTCGCCGTTGCCGAGGAACCCGTCGGCGACGAAGAAGCTGGCGTCGTAGCCGAGTTGATTGCGCCAGTCGGGCGACTTGGTGGTGACCTGCGAGCCGCGGTCGGCGATGGTGGAGTTCTCGGTGTTGTTCACCGGGTGCAGCGCGTCGGTGAGGACGTGGTCGTTGACGGTGAGGTAGTCACCGGTCGTCCCGGCGTCGCCCTCGGCGGCCACCACGCCCACCGTGGTGCGCACCGTGCCGGCCGACGGCGTCTTGAACCCCGAGAGCGGGATGCTGACCGACGACGTGCCCGACACGACCCGCAGGCCGTCGAACACCGAGAGGTTGCGCAGCGGTTCGGCGGAGTCGGCGTACGCCACGACCAGTGACCAACCGGCTGCCTCGTTCCCGCCGGTCCCGGTCTGCACGTCGGCCACCGTGTAGTCGCCCGAACCTGCAGCCACCACACGCGCGGTGACGTCGGCGAACGCCGTGTAACCCGAGTTGTTCGCGATCGGACCGGTGTCGACCTGCGACGCCGTGATCGTCGTGTACCCGGTCGACCCGGGAGCCGCGAGCTTCACCCGGTCGATCCGGTTGGCGTCGGGGGCGACCTGTGGGACACCGGTGAAGGCGCCGTTGGTGATGACCGTGCCCTTGCCCTGGATGCCGGTCCAGTAGAGGCCGGCGAACAGCACCGTCGCGGCGGCGGGGATCGCGAGCCGGGCGGTCGACGAGTCGAAGGTGGTGGGATCGGCATCGGCGTCGAGCCAACGCATGTCGAGCGAGTTGTTGTTGACGGCGTTGGTCCCGTTGCGAGCGCCGAGACAGTTGTTGTTGAGCGACGAGGAGGCGGTGTCGGTCGGGCAGCGCAGGCTGACGTTCGCGGCCATGGTGATCTGACCGTTGACGTTGTTGGAGTAGCGCAGGGTGTAGGGGCGCAGGCCGACCGCACCGGCCGGAGTCACCGCCAAGGGCGCCAGGGCGACCAGCCACGCCGAGGCGAGACCCAGCACCAGCCCGATGGCGATCGGGAACCGTCGAATCCGCACGGCGGAACTGTAGCGATGAGTGCCTCCGGCAAGCCTCATTCCGAGTCCGGCGTGAGTACCTACC
>JBAXBB010000089.1:0-11983 GCA_037142235.1 Actinomycetes bacterium | reverse complement strand
CCTGGCGGCCTGGTGGCTCGGTGCCCTGGTCGAGCCCCACGCCCGGATCCTCACGGCGCTCCTCGTCGTGGTCCTCGCCGTCGCCGTGCTCGGGGCGTACGTGGTCGGGTTGCGGTGGGTGGGGGGCGGCGCGCACGCCGTCTCGCTGCGGCCGCGGTCGCCCGCCGAGGGCTCGACCCCCCCGGTGTCCGCCGGCGATGCCGCCGACCCGGTGCCCGATCCGTGACCGGACGCAGCGCGGCGCGACGCGTTCGGCGGGCGGCGGTCGGACTCGCGACGGTGTTGGTGGGTCTCGTCGCGGTCGCGGTCGCGCTCGCCGGTCCGGCGTCGGCGACAGTGGGACGCACGAGGCCGCCGGCGACCGCGGAGCGCGTCCTGATCGTCAGCCTTCCGATGGTGTCCTGGGCCGACCTGGCCGCGGTGCACCTTCCGCACCTCGAACGCTTCTTCCGGGGTGCGGCCGTGGCCGGGCTCTCGACCCGCGTCGACCAGCGCCTCACCCCGTTGGCCGACGGGTACGCCACCCTCGGCGCCGGAACCCGCGCGGTGGGGGTCCCCTCCACCGATGGCGACGGTCGGATGGCGTGGGAGTCATTCGGGGCCGCCACGGCGGCGCAGGCGCTGGTGCAACGCACCGGTGCCGACCTCGCCGGTCAGATCGTCGACCCGGGCGTGGTGGCCATCGACGCGGCCAATGCGGCCCTGCACTACGACGCGCGGGTCGGTGCCCTCGGTGCGGCCCTCGAGCGTGCGGGGTACGCGATCGGGGTCATCGGCAACGCCGACGGGAACCAGCCCGATCCGGGGAGCACCGTCGCCGACCCGTCGCCACCGCCGGAGCAACGTCAGGTCGTGCTCGGCCTGATGGATTCCACCGGGCAGGTGGCGGGAGGTCGGGTCGACGCCGGTCTCCTCGCGGTCGATCCCAGCGCGCCCTTCGGGGTCCGCCTGGACCCGGTGGCGGTCGGCGCCACGTTCACGCGGCTCTGGCAGCCCCGGTCCGTGGTCCTCGTCGAGGCGTCCGACCTGGTCCGGGCGGCGCGTGCCGCCGGCTCCTCGACGCCGCTGGCGCGACACCGGGCGCTGCGGAGCGCACTGCGGCGCACCGATCGCCTACTGGGAGTGATGCTCGACCAGGTCGACGCCCGTCGCGACCTGGTCATGATCGCCGGGCCGGCGCACCGACCCGGATACGTCACGTTGACGCCGCTGGCCATCCGGGGTCCGGGGTTCGGGCCGGGCTGGCTGCGGTCGCCGGGGACCCGGCGTGACGGGTTCGTGCAGATCCAGGACCTGGCCCCCACGGTGCTGGCGGCGGTCGGCGAGGCACGCCCGCCGTCCATGGAGGGTCGCCCGGCCACGGTGACGCCCTCGGGGGCCTCCGTCGGATCCCGTCTCGCCACCATCCGTCACCTCGACGTCGTGGCGCAGTTCCGCGATCAGCGGATCGGCGAGACCTACGGAGTGCTGCTGGGTGCCGTCGTCGTCACCATGGTCGTCGGAGCGGTGGCGCTGCGCCGTCGCTCCCACCGTGCCCGACTCGTGGCCCGGTGCAGCGCCTCGTGGAGCGTGGGCCTTCTCGCGTCGGCCTTCCTGGTGCGCCTCACCGGCCTGGAGACCCACGGAGTCGTCGCCTTCGACGCCGCCTGGCTGGCCATCGGGGCTGCGTGTGCCGCGGTGGCCCTGGCCATCGGCGCGCGAGGTCGACGACGCGGCGATGGGTCCTTCGACGGTCTCTTAGCCGTCTGCGCGACCGTCGTCGTGGTGCTGACGGTCGACGCGTGGCGCGGCGCGCCGCTCGTCCTCGACTCGGTCCTCGGGTACTCGCCGACCGTGGCGGGCCGGTTCGCGGGATTCGGGAATCCGGCCTATGCCGCCTACTCGGCGGCGGCCCTGGTGGTGGCGGTGTTGGTGCACCAGCGCCTCGGTGGACGGCGCGGGCTCGTCGCGGCTGCTGCGGTGCTGGGCCTGGCCGTCGTCGTCGACGTCGCCCCCATGTGGGGCTCCGACGTGGGTGGGATCCTCTCGATGGTGCCCGCGTACGCGGTGGTGCTCCTGATGCTCGCCGGCGTGCGGATCCGGGTGCGGACCGTGGCGGTGGCCGCCGGCGCGATGCTGGTGGTGCTGACTGCGGCCGTGGCGGTCGACGTCGCGCGGCCGGCGGCCGATCGCACCCATCTCGGGCGCCTCGCCGTCGACCTGGCCAACGGTCGGACCCACGAGCTGTCGTCGGTCGTGGTGCGCAAGCTCGGGGAGAACCTGGCGACGATCGGAGGCTCGATCCTGACCTGGGCGGTGCTCGCGGCGATCGGCGGCGCGGTCGTGCTCCGGCTGCGCTGGCCCGACCGGATCGCCGCGGTGCGACGGGCCGTCCCGGGATCGTGGGCGTTCGACGTGGGATGCTGGGTCCTGGCGGTGCTCGGATTCGCCGGCAACGACTCCGGGACCACGGTGCCCGGCATCATGGCGGTCGTGTACGTGGCGGCGTGGGTCCATCTCCTGGTCGATGCGGGGAGCGCGGGCGCGGGCGAGGTTGCGACCGCGGGTGCGACCCCGGACGCCACCTCGGCCGATCTCGTCGGGTCCACGGTCGCGGCACCCCGGTCGGTGTCCGCGTGATCGTCGTGCTCGGGCTGATCGCCGGGGCCCTGGCGCTGGTGTTCCTGCGCGCCGGGGCGCCGCAGGTGCTGGCGTCGCCCGTCCTCGCCCGGGAGAACTACCGCGGGCACGAGGTCGCGACGGCGGCCGGGATCCTGATCGTGCTCTCGGTGCTGGTGGTGGAAACGGGTCGGGCACTGCTCGGCGCCCTCGGAGTCGGCGACCAGCCGGGCCTCACCACCGACCGCACGCTGGTGCTCTTCGCGGTGTTCGGCTTCGGCCTGCTCGGGCTCCTCGACGACCTGCTCGGTGACGGGAGCGCCCGGGGCTTCAAGGGCCACGTCGGCGCGTTGCTCCACGGTCGGATCACCACCGGCTTCCTCAAGCTCTTCGGTGGTGCCGGAGTGGCCGTGGTCCTGGTGGCGACACCGGGCTTCGCCACGGGTCGGCGCCTCATCGTCGATGCGGTGCTGATCGCGCTGGCGGCCAACCTCGGCAACCTCCTCGACCGCGCGCCGGGCCGCACCCTGAAGTGCGCGGCCGTGGCGTACGTGCCCCTGGCGATCGTGCTCGGCACCGGTGCGGCCGGAGTGGCGATCGCCCCGGCGATGGGCGCGGCCTTCGCCCTTCTGCCCGACGACCTCTCCGAACGCGTGATGCTCGGGGACACGGGGGCCAACGTGGTGGGGGCGGTGCTGGGCCTCGGCCTGGTGCTCGGCACCGGCGAGACCACTCGACTGGTCGCGCTCGGCGTGGTGGTGGCGCTCACCGTGCTGGCCGAGGTGTCGTCGTTCTCCCGCATCATCGACGCCGTCGCGCCCTTGCGGTTCCTCGACCGCCTCGGCACCACGAAGGCCCGCCGCGCCGCCTGACCCCACCGGACCCCACCGGACCCCTCCGGACCCGTCAGGGGTGGGAGCAGGAGCGGAGGAGGGCCCGGATCCCGGCGCGGTCGTACACCGTGCGGTAACCCAGGCCTCCGAGCCGATCGACGAGGTCCGGCCAGCGGCCGAGCCGGTGGGCGTCGGTGATGACCACGGCGTGGCTGTGGCGGTCGCGCGCCGCGGCGAGGACCGACGATTCGGTGATCCGGCGCTGATCGAACTGCTTGATCGACGTGTCGACGAGCGACCAGGGCACGCCCTGTCCGGCCCGCCAGGCCAGCCCGGGCTCGTCGGTCACCACCCGGCCGCCGGGGCACCCGCCGATCCGGTGGACCAGGGCCTGGCCGGGTGTGCCGCTCGCGTAGGGTCCGGGCCGGACGAACTGGCGGTCGGTGCCCACCCAGACCAGGGCGGCCAGCGCCCAGGGCACCACCAGCACCCGGACGGGAGGGAGGCGCAGCGACGCAAGGAGGCACAGCGGCACCACGAGTTCGCTCACGTGGGGGAGCCACATGGCCGACTCGATCAGCAGGAAGACCGTCTGCACTGCGAGCCAGGCGCCCAGTGCTGTGCCTGCGAGCGCCCAGCGGGGTCCGATCGGCGTGCGCCATCGGCTCCGGGCGGTGAGCGCAGCCACGACCACCACCGTGACCGTCACCGTCACCAGCGCGTCACGGGTCGCCAATGTGGAGAGCAGGCGCCACGCGACCGCACCCAGCGAGTAGCGCCGAGCCTCTTGGTGGTAGCGCACCGACTGGTCCCAGACCCGGGCGTAGCCCCAGGGCGCGGCGGCGGCCAGCGGCACCGCCAGCGCCAGCAGCGCCGCGGACACGGTCTGGGCGGTGCGCCGGCGGGCGAGCAGGATCAGCGCGACGGGGACCCCGACCGGCGCCGCCAACAACTTCACGGCCGCCGTACACCCGACCAGCAGCCCCGCCGCGAGGGGACGGCTCGCGCCGGCATGGTCGCGAGCGGCGAGCGCCGCCGCGACCGCGGCGGTGGCGAAGGCGATGGCCGGTCCGTCGCCGCTCGTCCCCGTGGTGACGAGCAGGAGCGACCCCGACGTCGTGGCGAGGAGTGCTGCGATCCAGCCCGCCCGTCGGCCGGCGAGGTGCCGGGCGATCAGGTAGACGCACAGGGTGACCACCACCCCGGACGCGAGGGGGAGCAGCCGGGGCCCGATGGCCGACCGGCCGCCGGCCCAGTCGGCCAGCCACAGCAGCGGGTGGTGCAGCGGGCCCTGCGAGGAGAAGACGTCGCGGTACGGGCGGGCCCCGTCGCGCAGGGCGACGGCCGTGGCGCCGTAGACGCCGTCGTCGAAGGAGAGGTGGCGCGTCGACAGCTCCGCGGGCAACCTGAGGGCCACGGCCACCAGCGTGAGCGCTCCGAGGTCGCGCCACCGCCCGGTCGTCATCGTCCGAACCTAGACCCCGGCGGCCGGTCCACGAATTCGCGCCACGATCACCGATGCGCGGGGTGGTCGGTGCTACGGTCCGTCCACGTGGTCAAGCACATCTTCGTGACGGGTGGGGTCGCCTCGAGCCTCGGCAAGGGCATGACCGCCGCATCCCTCGGACGCCTCTTGAAGGCCCGGGGTCTGAGGGTCACGATCCAAAAGCTCGACCCCTACATCAACGTCGATCCGGGCACGATGAACCCCTTCCAGCACGGAGAGGTGTTCGTCACCGACGACGGCGGCGAGACCGACCTCGACCTCGGCCACTACGAGCGTTTCGTCGACGTGCCGTTGTCGCGGAAGTCCAACGCCACGACCGGGTCGATCTACCAGGAGGTCCTGGCCAAGGAGCGTCGCGGCGCGTACCTCGGCCAGACCGTCCAGGTGATCCCGCACATCACGAACGAGATCAAGGAGCGCATCCTGCGCCTCGCCGAGGAGGACGTCGACGTCGTCATCACCGAGGTGGGCGGCACCGTCGGCGATATCGAGATCCTGCCCTTCCTCGAGGCGATCCGGCAGTTCCGCAAAGATGTGGGCCGCGAGAACGTCTTCTACATCCACGTCACGCTGGTGCCCTTCATCGGCCCGTCGGGCGAGCAGAAGACCAAGCCCACCCAGCACTCGGTCACGGAGTTGCGCAGCCGGGGCATCCAGCCCGACGCCATCGTCTGTCGTTCCGACCGGCCGATCGCCACGCGGATGAAGGAGAAGATCTCCCAACTCTGCGATGTCCCCGAGAACGGCATCATCTCGGCGGTCGATGCCGACAACCTCTACGCCATCCCGCTGGTCCTCCACGACGAAGGCCTCGACGGCTACGTCTGCGAGGTGCTGCACCTCGCAGACCGCGAACCCGACCTGACGGGCTGGCGTGGCCTCGTCGACCGCATCCGCTCCGCCGACCAGACGGTGCGCATCGGCCTCGTCGGGAAGTACGTCAACCTCCCCGACGCCTACCTCTCGGTGGTCGAGGCCCTGCGTCACGGCGGCTTCGCCTGCGGCGCCAAGGTCGACATCGACTGGATCGCCTCCGACGACGCCGAGGGACTTCTCGCCGAGGGTCGGCTGCACGAACTCGACGGCATCGTGATCCCGGGGGGCTTCGGGTTCCGCGGGATCGAGGGGAAGATCGCGGCCGCGGGGTACGCCCGCAACGAGGGCGTACCGTTCCTCGGGCTGTGCCTCGGGATGCAGTGCGCGGTCATCGAGTTCGCCCGCGACGCCTGCGGCCTGGCCGGGGCCAACTCCTCCGAGTTCGACCCGCACAGCCCGCACCCGGTGATCGACCTCATGGACGAGCAGCGTGAGGTCGTCGACCTCGGCGGCACCATGCGGCTCGGGCTCTACCCGGCCAAGCTCCGGCCCGGCACGGTGGTGGAGACCGCCTACGGCGAAGAGGTGGTCTACGAACGTCACCGTCACCGCTACGAGGTGAACAACAAGTACCGGGCGCGCCTCGAGGAGTCCGGACTGGTCTGCTCGGGGACCTCGCCCGACGGACGCTTGGTCGAGTTCGTGGAACTCCCCACGTCGGTGCACCCGTTCTTCGTGGCGACCCAGGCCCACCCCGAGTTCACCAGTCGGCCCGACCGGCCCCATCCGCTCTTCGCCGCCTTCGTGCGTGCGGCTCGCGAGCGGGCCGATGGCCGGGCCCCGCGACTGCCGATGGATGCCCTGGAGTCGGTGGAAGCAGGGTGACCGGGTTTCGCGTCGAGGCCGTCGAGACGGTCGCGACGGGTGGGTTCCTGGAGTTGGTCGAGGCGCAGGTCGCCGCCCCTGGCGACGCTCCCGGGGCGCCGTCCCTGCGCCGGTTCGTGGTCCGGCATCCGGGCGCCGTCGTGGTCGTGCCCGTCGACGCCGATCTTCAGCACGTCTTCTGCGTCCGTCAGTACCGCGTGGCGATCGACGCCGAGTTGCTCGAGGTCCCGGCGGGCAAACGCGACGTCGAGGGCGAGGCGCCGGCCGACACCGCCCGACGTGAACTCGAGGAGGAGATCGGACGGCGCGCCGGGCGGATCGTCCCGCTGGGCGAGTTCTACAACTCGCCGGGCTTCACCGACGAGTACACCCACCTCTTTTGCGCCCTCGACCTCGAGGAGCTCCCGGAGCGGGCCACGGTCACCGCCGAGGAGGACCACATGACAATCGAGCGCGTGCCCTTGGCGCGCCTCGATGAGATGATCGCGGCGCGCGAGATCGTCGACGCCAAGACGATCATCGGGTTGGCACTCACTCGGGCACTGCTGGCCGCTCCGGTCCCGCCGGAAGCGTGAGCGCGCCGGTGCCGGATCCGCTCGACGGGGCCGTCGCCGAGTTCCGGTCGTGGTTGACCGTCGAACGGGGGCTCGCCGCCAACTCGGTGTCGGCCTATTCGCGTGACCTGGCCCGCTACGTGGGGTTCCTGCGGCAGCGCGGGATCAGGGATGTCGGTGCCGTGCACGAGTCCGACGTCGTGGCCTACGCCGCCTCGCTGCGCGAGGCTCGGACCGACGAGGGCCGTCCGCAGTACTCGCCGGCGACGATCGCCCGTCGCCTGGTGTCGGTGCGCAGCCTGCACCGGTTCGTGCTCGACGAGGGCATCACCGACGCGGACCCGACGGCCGAGCTCCAGGGTGGGGCCGTGCCCCAGGGCATCCCGAAGGCGCTGGGGGAGCCGGAGGTCGAGGCGCTGCTCGGCGCGGTCACGGGTGACGAACCCCGGGCCCGACGGGACCGGGCGGTCCTCGAGGTGCTCTACGCAGGGGGTCTGCGCATCACCGAGCTCGTCGGGCTCGACCGGGCCGACCTCGATCTCGACGATGGTCTGGCGCGGGTGCTGGGCAAGGGCAGCAAGGAGCGCATCGTGCCCATCGGCCGGCCGGCCTGCGCCGCGGTGCGCGACTACCTCCAGCACGGGCGCCCGGAGCTCGAGGGTCGCCGGCGCCCTCCCGGAGACCCGGTCTTCCTCAACGCCCGCGGTGGCCGGATCTCGCGTCAGGCGTGCTGGCGCATCGTGCGGGACGCGGGGATCCGGGCCGGCCTGGGCGAGGGGCTGTCGCCGCACGTCCTGCGCCATTCCTGTGCCACCCACATGCTCGACCACGGTGCCGACATCCGGGTCGTGCAGGAACTGCTGGGTCACGCGAGCCTGTCGACGACGCAGATCTACACCAAGGTGTCTCCGGAGCGGCTGCGGCGGGCCTACGACACCGCCCACCCCCGCGCCGGTGGCCGGGACCGGGCCCGGCGGTAGCATTGCAGCATGCTCGATGCCCAAACTCTCACCCAGCTGCGTACCGACCTCGGTGAGGAGGGAGACCGGGTCCGAGCCCAGCTCCGCGATCTCGCGGGCAACGAGTTCGACGAGGGCTTTGCCGACACCAGTCAGGTGACCGCCGAGCGGGGCGAGATCGAGGCCCTGAGCAGCAGCCTCTCCGAGACGCTGAGCGAGATCGAAGATGCCTTGACGAAGTTCGACGCCGGGACCTACGGCACCTGCGAATCCTGCTCCCAGGAGATCACGAAGGCGCGGCTCGAGGCCATGCCGATGGCGCGCCTGTGCATCGAGTGCGCGACCTCGAAGCGCTGACCCATGCCGCTGCGCGAAGCGCTGATCCTCTTCGGCTGCCTGGTCGTCGCGATCATCCTGCACGAGTTGTGCCACGGGCTGGCGGCCGCGTTCTTCGGTGACGACACCGCCAAGCGCGCGGGTCGGCTCACCCTCAACCCGCTCCCGCACATCGATCCCTTCGGGTCGATCGTGCTGCCGGCGATGGGAGCGCTCGCCGGGCTGCCGATCGTGGGGTACGCCAAGCCGGTCCCGGTGAACCCGGCGCGGATGCGTCACCCGCGTCGTGACATGCTGTTCGTGAGCCTGGCCGGACCGTGCTCCAACCTGACGATGATGGCCATCGCGGCGGTCGCGACGCGCTGGCTGCTCCACGGCGGGTCGTCGCTGGCGGGCACCCTCGACGTGGCTGGCCCGAACCTGCTCGTCCAGATCGTCTTCGACTTCGCAGTCGTCAACCTGCTCCTTGGGCTGTTCAACCTGCTGCCGATCCCGCCGCTCGACGGTTCGGCGATCGTCGAGCCCTTCTTGCCGCGCGACTGGCTGCCCGCCTGGTACCGGTTCCGGCCCTACGGGCTGCTGGTGGTGTTCGCGTTGGTCTTCATGATCCCTGGGCTGATCACGAGCATCGTCTCGCCGTTCTACGACGCGCTCTTCCACTTCGTCGCGGGGTAGCGGTGCACGCCGTCCACCTCGCCACCCGGTTCTTCGGTGCGTGGTCGACGCGCCCACCGGCCGAGGTCGATGTCGCTTGGGTGGCCGCGGTCCTGACCCCCGACGAGTTCACGCTGTGGAGCGACCAACCTGCCCACGACCGGCGCCATGCGGTCGACGTGGCGCGCCGGGTCGAGCAGGCGCTCGCCGGGACCGATGCCGCGGGGGATCCCCGCTGGATCGAGGCGGCGCTGCTCCACGACGTCGGCAAGGTCGACGCGCACCTCGGCGTCCCGGCCCGGGTGGGGGCGACCCTTGCCGGGATGTCGGCCGGCCCGGCGCGGGTGCGAGCCTGGGCGGGACGCGCGGGCGTTCGGGGCCGCGTCGGCCGGTATCTGCTCCACCCGGAACTGGGCGCCGCGCGGATCCGCGCGTGCGGCGGGTCCGACGAGGCGGCCCGCTGGGCGCTGGTGCACCAGGAGCGGGCCCGACACGCGGAGGCCGGTCTCCCGGCCCCGGTGGTGGCGGCCCTGGCTGCGGCCGACGACGACTGAGCCGCGTGCCGATCAGGTCGCGCGGTGTTCCTCGGTCCAACGGTCGAGGAAGGCAGTGGCGGTCGGGGCTGCAGAGCACGTCGGCCGAAGGGCACCCGAGCAGCCCGGCCGGACGTCGGCGCAGGCATCACTCCCGGTGGCGCGGCCCGACCGGGTCAGCGGCGCAGCGGGGTCTTCTCCGGCGTCGGGGCGCTCGAGGGCCACGGCGCCGGGTTCAGGGGCGGGGGAGGAGGCCGACGGCGCTCCGGACGCGGGCCATGACGGCGTCGGCGATCGCCTCGGCCTTCGCGGCGCCCTCGCCGAGGATGGCATCGACGGCGCCGGGATCGGCCTCGAGCTCGCGGTAGCGGGCCTGCAGCGGCGCCAGGAACTCGACGACGGCGTCGGCGGTCGCGGCCTTGAGGCCGCCGTACCCACCGGAGAACTCGGCGGCGACGGCCTCCACCGGGCGGTTGGTGACCGCGGCGAGGATCGAGAGCAGGTTCGACACGCCGGGCTTGGCCTCGACGTCGAAGCGCACGTCGGTCCCGGAGTCGGTCACCGCACTCTTGAGGCGCTTGGTGATGGCCTTGGGGTCGTCGAGGAGTGCGATGGTCCCGCTCGGCGAGTCGGCCGATTTCGACATCTTGGCCGTGGGGTTGGCGAGGTCCATGATCCGGGCCCCGACGGGCGGGATCGACGCCTCGGGCACGACGAAGGTGTCGCCGAAGCGGTGGTTGAAGCGGATCGCGAGGTCGCGGGCGAGCTCGAGGTGCTGACGCTGGTCGTCGCCCACGGGGACGCGGTCGGTGTCGTAAGCGAGAATGTCGGCGGCCATGAGGACCGGGTAGTCGAAGAGGCCGACGCTGACCGACTCCTGGCCCTGGCCCTTGTCCTTGAACTGGGTCATCCTCCGCAGCTCACCCATGGTGGCGACGCAGTTGAGGACCCAGGTGAGCTCCGTGTGGACGCTCACGTGGCTCTGGACGAACAGCGTGCACCGGTGCGGATCGAGCCCGGCGGCGAGGAGGAGCGTCGCCGTGCGCCGGGTCCGGGCCCCGAGGTCGGCCGGGTCGTGGGGCAAGGTGATGGCGTGGAGGTCCACGACGCAGTACAGGGCGTCGTGGGCGTCCTGGTCGGCCACCCACTGGCGGACCGCCCCGAGGTAGTTGCCCAGGTGCAGGTCGCCGGTCGGCTGGATCCCCGAGAACACTCTGGCCACGGCGCCCGACGCTAGCCGGGCGGGCCCGGACCGCCCGGACGCCCGGGCCGTCGGAGGCGGTTCCGGAGGTGGGGCCGGGCTACCCTCACGCCGATGCCGTACGAGGTGCGTACCCCGGTCTTCGAGGGGCCGTTCGACCTGCTCCTGCACCTCATTCTGCGCAGTGAGGTGGAGCTCTTCGCGCTGTCCCTGGCAGAGATCGTCGACCAGTACCTCACCGAGATCGAACAGCTCGACTCGCTCGACCTCGACATCGCCACCGAGTTCCTGCTCATCGCCGCCACGCTCGTGGAACTCAAGGCCCGTCGGCTCCTGCCCGAGGTCGCCGAATCCGACCTCGACGAGGAGCTGCTGCGCTTCGAGGCGCGCGACCTCCTCCTTGCCCGGCTCCTCGAGTGCAAGACTTTCAAGGACGCCGCCGAGGAGCTCGGCGACCTGATGGCCCGGGCGTCGATGACCGTGGCCCGGGTGGTCGGTCCCGAAGAGCCCTACCGGTCGCTCGTCCCCGACCCGCTGTCCCGCGTCACCCACGCGCAGCTCGCGGCGGCCGCCAAGCGCGCGCTCTCGCCGAAGGTGACTCCGGTCGTCGACACCTACCACGTCGCTCCCGTGCGGGCGAGCGTCGCCGACGCCATCGTCATCGTGCTCGACCGCCTGCCGACCGCGGCGCGGGTGTCGTTCCGAACGCTCGTGCGGGGTGCGGCCGACCGGGTGGAAGCGGTGGTGCGGTTCCTCGCCGTCCTCGAGCTCTACAAGCAGGGGTTGGTCGAGATCGACCAGGCCGAGACGTTCGGCGACCTCCAGGTGACGCGGTTGGCCGAAGCCCGCGGGCTCGACGCGGCCAGCATCTCCGACTGGGACTACGACGTCGACGCCGGCGCGCCGGCGATCGGGGCGGACGCCGGGCCCGAGGGAGAACCTCGCGCCGGTGGCGACGCCGACCCCGTGCGTCCCCGCAACCTCGGGGTGGCCCCCGACGACGACTTCTCCGACCTTGGCGACGACGCCGAGTTCCTCGCCGAGTTCGAGGCCAAGTTCGAGAGCACCTTCGACGACGACACGCCCACCAACTCCGAGGAGCCGGTG
>JBAXBB010000088.1:0-12081 GCA_037142235.1 Actinomycetes bacterium | reverse complement strand
GAACGATCCCTGACCGGCAAGACACCAGACCCGACCTGGCCCTACGCTCCACTCCTGAGTTCACCGCCCACGACCCGGCCCCATCCCCTCATCCCGCCGCTCGGGGCGCCAGACCCCCCGCACGAGGAACCTTCCCGATGATCCAGCGTTCTCCGACCCTGGCCACCTTCGCCGTCATGCTCGTGGCGATCGTGGGGGGAGGCGTGCTCGCGCTTCCGATCGCCCTCTCGCAGTTCGGGCCCGTCCCAGCCGGCATCGTCGTGGTGCTGATGGGGATCCTCAGCACGCTCACCATGGCCACGCTCACCAAGGCGGTGACCCGCTCGGCCACGGTGGCCGCCGGCCGGGGGCGCCTCGTCACCATGACCTCCGAGCACCTCGGCCCGCTGACGACCCGCACGACCACCGGCGTCTCCATCGTCAACTGGCTCGGGCACCTCGTCGTCTACTTCCTCGGGCTCGCGGGCACCTTGGCGGCGGTCTTCGGTGGCGCCACCGCCCTGTGGTCGGTCGGCATCGGCGTGCTCGTCACCCTGCTCATCCTCCTCCAGGCCCGCAAGGTGTTCATCGCGTCGGCCAGCGTCGTGGCCGCGGTCAACCTCGTCCTCCTCGTCGCACTCGTGGTGATCGTCGCCACCCACGTCGACACCGCCCTCATCCGGATCGGCGACTTCGGCGGGAGCCTCCACGGCCTCGACGAGTGGCGCAACGCCCTGCGGCTCGTGTTCGGAGCGATCCTCTGGGCCTACTTCGGCCACACCGCCATCTTCGCCATCGCCCCGGAGATCTTGAAGGTCGAGCCGTCGGGCCGGGCCCTCCTGCGCGGATCGGTCAGCGCCATGATCGCCGCGACGGTCATCAACGTCACGTGGGTCGTCGTCGTGCTCGGCTCGATTCCCGGCAGCGCGCTCGAGCGCAACGAGTCGACCGGCGTCACGATCATCGCCCGAACCGTCGGCGGTCCGTTCACCGTGATCGCCACGCTCTTCGTCATCCTCGCCATCGGGGGTGGCGCCGCCAACTCGGCGTTCGCGCTCACCGACGTGGTCGCCGAGCTCCTTCCCGACAACGAGCGGTTCGTCGCCCTGCTGCGCCCCGGCGTGTCGATCGAGGCCGACGAGCCCACCACCGCGACCCGCATCGTGATCACCGTCGTCGAACGCGAGCACCACCGCCAACTCATCGCCCGCGCCCGTCGCGGCGAGCACGTGGTGACCGAAGACATCAACGACATGGTGTGGGACTCCCGCGCCCTGCTCGAGCGGGTCGGCGGCATGCCTCGACGCCACTGGCTGCGGGTCACCAACGAAGGAACGCTGCCCGACGGCGTCTTGGTGCGCGTCGACGCCACGATGCCCCTGACCCAGCACCCGGTCGGGGCCGAGCCGTGGTGGCACCGGGCCCCAGAACAGAACGAGATTGCGGTCATGCGGGCCGTCACCCGTCAGCCCGACACGGCCGCCAAGTTGGCCGCCCGCCTCGGGCTCGGGCCCGACGTGCTCGAACCCATCACCCAACGCCTGCTCACCCAGGGCTCGATCCGGGTCGACCCCGACGGGCGGTTCCGGGCCGTCCTGGGCACGAAGCGCCGGATGCGCAGCAGCACGGCGGCGTCGCGACTCGACGTCCTCTTCGACCTCGACGGCGAGTCCGGCGGCGAGAGCGCAATCAACCAGACCACCGGCGCCGACCGGGCCCTCGACGCCTCCGCCCGCCTCCAGGGCCTGCTCAGCGGAGCCAAGTCCGCCAGCCCGGCCGCGTCCCGACTCGACGCGCTCGCCGGCCTCGACGAACCCGCCACCGCCACCGCTGCCACGGCACCCAGCCCGGCCGCGTCCCGACTCGACGCGCTCGCCGGCCTTGACGAACCCGCCACCCCGGCCGCGTCCCGACTCGACGCGCTCGCCGGCCTCGACGAAGCCGCCACCCCCCCAGCCACGGCACCCAGCCCGGCTCCCAGCCGAGATCTCGCCGCAGCGTCGGTCGACGAGCAGTTGGCGCAGGAGGAGGTCGTCGACTCGGGCGGCGGATCGGCCGGGATCTTCCAATCGGAGAGCGTGCGCCACCTCGTACGCATCACTCCGGTGCTCGCCGCCATCGTGATCACCCTCGGCTGCATCGCCCTCAGCTTTGGGTTCACCGACCTGCTGTCGTTGATCGCGATCGCCACGATCATGTTCCTCGGGGGCGTGCTCCCCGTCCTCCTGGGGCTCTCGCTCCGGGTGCGTGCGGAGCGTCGCGGCGTGCCCGGCCTCACGTGGGTGTGGGCACTCTGGACCCTCTTCGGCATCTACGCCGCGGCCAGTGGAATCTACGCGATCTTCATCTACCGCGATGTGGTGCCGAGAGTGATCTCCGCCCTGGCCCTCGCCCTGTCGCTGGCGTGCATGGTCTCGGCCCGGAAGTTCGGGGCGTTCCACCCGCGCAGCACCATGGCGGTCGAGTTCGACCCGGACGGCAATCTCGAGACCACCTTCCTCGTCGCGGGGACCGCTCGGCCCGTCAGCGCGCCGGACCGGACCGCCGACTCGATGACCAGCCTCGTGGCCGAGGGCCGGGGGCCGGTCGTGTCGCCGCTCCTCGTGGCCGCACGGCAGGGCGACAGCGTGCCGGCCGAACTCGAGACCTGGCAGGTGACGATCGTCGACCGCCGGGGCACCGAGCGCTTCGTGGCCGAAGGCACGGTGAGCGACGTCACCGGCGACCTCGTGGAGGTTCCCGATGACGTCGAGGAGATCCGCGTCCGCTGGACCTTCCGCTGATCCCGACGTCGAGCGTTCGCCGGCCCGGTCGGCCGCGGTGCTCACGCGAGGCGGTCGGCGAGTTCCCGGCGGGCGTCCGGTAGCCAGTCGGCCACCCCGGTCCGGCGCACGCGGTCGACATCGACGCCGTAGAGCTGCGCGGCGTTCGCGCTCAGGATCTTCTCCTTGGCCGCCCGGGTCAGGGGCGGATAGTCGAACCGCTCCTGCATCCACTCGGGGATCGTGAAGGCCCGGAACGCGTCGACGAGCGACTGCGGTGCGCCGTACCAGACCGAGTCGGTGCCCCACAGGATCCGGTCCTCGCCGACGCAGCGCAGCAGCGTCCCGAGGACGTGCGCCGCCTCCTCCGGCCGCCGGCTGACGAGGAACCAGGTGGAGCCGAGTTCCCCGTAGACGTTCGACCCCGGTGCCACCCCGGCAGCACTCAGGCTGGCCGCGAGCCGGCCCACTCCGCCGGCCGGGTCCGCGGCGGCGTCACCGTCGCGGGCGGAGGGCAGTTCGTAACCCGAGTGGTACACGACGAACGTGAGGTCGGGGAACGCCCGCGCCGCCGGACCCACGTCGCGCGGTGAGGCTCCCGCCGGGGCGAGGCTCGCGATGGGGCCGCCGAGCCCCTTGTGCGCGCAGACGATGGTTCGTCCCGACGCCCGCACCTGCTCCAGGAACGGTCCCCCGGTCTCGTCGTCGTCGAGGAACCAACCGCCGACGCCGCGGGCCTCGGGTGGCTCCCAGAGCGTGTACACCTTCCAGCCGGCCGGCCGGAGGGACTCGCTCCACGCCGCCATGGCGTCGCGCTCGGCCTCGCCGAGGTTGGGGTGCACGATCGTGTGGGTCAGCACCCGGCCCGTCCCGGCGTACCGATCGACGATCTCTCGCGCGATCGCGATGTCGGGGTTGGTGAGCACGTTCTCGTGTGGTCGCCCCGGCGGCGAGGTGAGCAGCACGACAGCGGTCTCACTCCCCCCGAACAGGTGGGCGGCCCACTGCGCCCCACCGATGAGCAACGGGTCCACGCCGGCACCCCAGCGGTCGGGGTCGACCGAGCGCAGGAAGCCGAACAGGGCGTCACCGGCCGGACCGGCGGCCAGCGACGGACGGACCAGATGGGTCTGGACGTCGATCACCACCTCGTCACCGGCGAAGGCTGCGTCGGCCGCCACCGGATCGGACTCGGCCGCCGGGTCGATCGAGTAGTAGCCGCCCCCCGCTTCGGCGTCGATCGCGCGCAGAGTGGTGGCGGTCCCGGTCCGGCCCTCGAGCCAGGCGCGTTCGCTCAGGCCCAGCCGGGGAGCGACCCGGGCAGCCGTGCACGCCACCCGATGGACCACCCTCCGGTCTCGAGGCGTCCAGGCGGGCGGCGCGAACTCGTCGCTGTGACGGTGCGCAAGGAGCGGGGGCACGAGCGAGGGCACCATCACCCCGCGAGTCTTCCCGGTGGGAACGGCTCGTGCACGCACCGTCCGGTACGGTCGGGCCGTGGACAGCCAGCCCCTCCTCGGACCCGACCCCGATGCCTTCCTGCGCAGCACCACCCGCACCGTGCTGCTCGGGACGCGCGCCGACGGATCCCCTACCGGCTGGCCGATGACCGGGCTCTACCCCGGGGGCCTCCTCGAGTTCTCCACCTACGCCAAGAGCCAGAAGGTGCGCGACTTCCAGCGCCACGACGCCGCGGCGGTCGTGGTGGTCCCTGAAGACGACCGGGCCCTGACGCTGCGGGGAGCGGTCGAGGTCCGCGCCGACCAGCACGAGCCCAGCCCGACCGCCGGGCACACCGGGCACCCCGAGACGGTCGCCAGCGGTGTCGCCACCGGCGCTCGGGCCCGGATGCTCGCCGGGAAGCGGATCATCCTTGCGTTCACCCCGACCGCCGCCCGCTTCGTGCGCGGCCTCGGCCGGCCGGCCGACGGCGGACGGGCGTGAGCCCCCGGCCCGACATCTCCATGGGCCCGGCGGAGATCACGGCCTTCCTCGCGACCCGGACCCGCGCCGTGCTGGCCGTGCTCGACACCGGCGCGCCCGTGGGCACGGTGGCCGACCTCCGGCTGGTCGACGGCGAGCTCGAGGTCGGGGTCGACGACCCCGAGATCACGGCGCTGCTCGCCGCCGACGACCGGGTATGCGTCGTGGCCGACCAGTTCCCCACCTACTACGAGATCCGGGGGGTCGTCGTCCACGGCCGGGCCCGGAACCGCACCGACCACGCCGGGCGCACCACCTTTCGGCTCGCCCTCGGAGACCACACCAGCTTCGACTTCGCCAAGCTGCCCCGCCGGGGCGAGGGATCGGGAACCGGCGCCGCCGACGGGTCCTGAGCCGGGCCCGGTGGCACCAGGACCGCAGCGCTCTCTAGCGTGGGGGGCCGGGGCACCCACGCCCGGCGAGGGGGAACCATGACCACCACGACCGAACCGCCGGTCCAGGAGCTCAACCACGTCGAGCTCGTCTACGCGCCCGGCGAGCGGTCCCTCGCGGCGGCGTGGTTCGAGTTGCTCGGTCTGGCGGTCCGCGACCGCGGGGGCCCCTTCCTCTCGGCCCGCATCGAGCCCACCTCCGCCGACTTCGCCAACAACTGCCTCTATGCCTCCGAGGTCACTGCCGAGCAGTGGGCCCTCGAGGCGGCCTTGCGCGCGGCCACGACCGACGGCGACCTCGCCGCGCCGGCACGCGCCTACACCGACCGGGTGCGCGCCGAGCCGCAGCGGTCGTTCCACTTCGGCATCCGCTGCCCGAGCCTCGAAGCCCTCGAGGCGGCAGTCGACCGCATCCGCCACGCGGCCGATCACGCGCCCGCCCTCGTGGGACGCGCGACGGTCTCCGGGGTCTACCGTCCTGGTGATCCAGGCGCCTTCACCGACACCATGGTCCAGGCGTTCGTGCACACCGATGTCGTCGCCAGCGGGCTGCTCACGTTCGGGCAGCACTTCGAACTCCAGTGGCAGGTGCCGTGATGGACATGCGTTTCGTCGGACGATCCGACCTCCGAGTCTCGGTGGCCGGTCTGGGCTGCAACAACTTCGGCATGCGGGCCGACGAGGACCAGACCGCCGCCATCGTGCATGCCGCGCTCGACGCCGGCATCACCTTCTTCGACACCGCCCGGATGTACGGAGGCGGGAAATCCGAGGAGTTCCTCGGCCAGGCCCTCCGCGGGGTCCGTGACGACGTGATCATCGCCACCAAGTTCGGGGCACCCCGTGGTCCCGACGATCGCGCGGGCTCGCGCGCACGCGTCATCGAGGACGTCGAGGCGAGTCTCGCCGCGCTCGGCACCGACCACATCGACCTCCTCCAAATGCATTACGTCGATCCGGGGACCAAGATCGGCGAGACGCTCGGAGTGCTCACCGACCTGGTCGAAGCCGGAAAAGTCCGCCACCTCGGCAGCTCGAACGTGACCGGTTGGCAGATCGCCGACGCCGCCTGGACCGCGGCCACGAACGGCCAGTCACTGTTCACCTCCATCCAGAACGAATGGAGCCTCCTCGAGCGCGGGATCGAGACCGAGGTGCTCGGGGCCTGCGACCGCTTCGGCCTCGGTGTGCTCCCCTACTTCCCCCTGGCGTCGGGCCTGCTCACCGGCAAGGTCGCCCGAGGGGAGGCACCGCCCGAGGGGAGCCGGCTCAACCTCCCGTACTTCGGAGCCTCCCTGACCGAACGGAACTTCGACACCATCGAGCGGGTCCAGGCGTGGTGCGACGCCAACGGTCGCACGCTCCACGAGGTTGCACTCTCGTACCTGGCCGCCAACCCGCTGACCGCGTCGGTGATCGCCGGAGCGTCGTCGCCGGAGCAGGTTCGGGCCAACGCGGCCGCCACCCGCACCGACCTCACGTCTGAGCAGCGGGCCGAGATCCGCGCCGCTCTCGACGGCACGACCCCGTGACCGAGGAGAGCTCCCGACCCCGCCGGGGATCGGGTGCAGGCGGGGGTTCCCGGAGCGGGGGTTCCCGCAAGCCCACCGACACCCGACGCCGCCGCTTCCCGACGGTGCAGTTCACCGTCTCGTGCGAGGAACGTGACGTCGAGCGCGAGACCGAGCGGCGCCGGGTGGTCGAACTCGCAGCCTCCGCCGCCGGGCCGCTCACCGAACGGACCCTGCGCCACCTCGTCGACCGGACCCCCGAGGGCTTCCTCGTCGACGTGCGCGCCCACCGGATCCTCACTCAGCACCCCGCGCCGATGGAGTCCCTGTGGCCGGAGGTCCGCGACCGGCTCACGCCCGCCGCCCGCGCCAAGCCGACGCTCTTCCCCGACGAGGTGTCCCCCACCGCCCTCGATGCCGCCCTCGACCGCTTCTTGCTCCAGGTCGCTCCCCTGGTCGAGTTCTCCCGTCTCGGCGTGATCACCTTCCAGTTCCCGTCGTACTTCACGCCCGGCAGCCGGGCCCGCGACTACCTGGAATGGCTCCGCACCCGATGCGGCGACCTCCCCCTCGCGATCGAGTTCCGACGGCGCGAATGGCTCGACACCAAGCACCGCGAGGAGACCCTCGCCTTCCTCGAGCAGCACCGGCTCGCGTACGTGTGCGTCGACGCACCCCAGGGTTCCGACACCGCCGTCCCGCCCGTGGCCGCTGCCACCACCGACCTCGCCGTCGTCCGCTTCCACGGCCGCGACCTCGCGGCGTGGGAGCGCAACGTCGACGATCCGGTTGCCCGCCAACGCTACGAGTACCGGCGCAACGACCTGGAGGCCTGGGTGCCGCGGCTCGAGAAGCTCGCCGACAGCGGGCGGCGGGTCCATGTCGTGATGGCCACCGGTCCCACCGATGCCGCCGGGCGCAACGCGTCGCTGTGCATGAAGGTCCTCACCGAGGACCCGAGCGAGCGGCCTCCCGAGCCGCCGGTGCGCTCCGGCCCGCCCCGGCGGCGGCGCTGACACCACCCGGCCCGCGGGGATACGCTCCCCCCGTGGACTCCTCGGCGTTGCTCGACCCGGCGGTGATCCAGGATCCCACACCGTTCTTCGCCCAACTCCGCGAGCGGCACCCGGTCTGGCGCGTCCCCGCGACGACGCTGCTCCTGGTGTCCACCTGGGACCTGGTGTTCGACGCGGTCGGCCGGACCGCCGACTTCTCGTCGAACCTGCGCTCCCTCGTCCACCGGGGACCCGACGGCGCACCCGCCCTGTTCGACATGACGCCCCTCGGCTCCAACATCGAGACGCTGGCCACTGCTGACCCGCCGGCGCACACGACCCACCGACGGGCCGTGTTCCCCTCGCTCGTCGAACGACGCATGCAGGCGGTGGAGGGCGTCGCCCGCGCCGTGGCGGCCGATCTGATCGGCCGGTTCCCCGCCTCCGGACCGGTCGACGCCGTCGGCGCGTTCTCCGACCTCCTGCCCATGACCGTCCTGGTCGAGGTGCTCGGCATCACCGGCACCGCCACGGTGTCCGACCTCCTCGCCTGGGCCTTTGACGGCACGGCGCTCCTGGCCGGCACCAACTCCCTCGAGCGGATGGGCGAACTGACCGAGCGGGCGGCCCAAGCCGGTCGGTTCCTCGGCGAGTGCCTCGCCACCGCGCCCCCCGACCCCGAGGCGGGCATCGTGGGCGCCACCGCCCGCGCGGTGGCCGACGGGGAGCTCACCCCCGAGGAGGGGGTCGCCACGTTGACGATCCTGCTCGGAGCGGGCGGCGAATCGACCACCAGCCTCATCGGGAGCTCCTTGCGTCGCCTGGCCGAGGATCCAGTCCTCCAAGACCGCCTCCGCCGGGACCCCACGCTCGTCCCGCCATTCGTGGAGGAGGTCCTGCGACTCGAGACCCCGTTCAAAGGTCACTTCCGCCACGTCCGGCAGGACACCACCCTCGGCGACACGACCGTGCACGAGGGCGACACGCTCTTTCTGTGCTGGGGGTCGGCCAACCGCGATGGCCACCGGTTCGACGATCCCGACGCCCTCCGGCTCGACCGACCAAACCCCCGCGAACACCTCGGTTTCGGCCGGGGAGTCCACCACTGCGTCGGCGCTCCCCTCGCGCGGATGGAAGCCAGGATCGCGATCGAGGAGATCCTGGCCCGCACAGAAGGAGTGGTGATCGACCCGACCCGACCGCCGCACTACGTGGACAGCATGTTCGTCCGACGCCTCGAGCGCCTCGACCTCGTCGCCCGCTGAGCGCCGGCCCGGCGCCCGGTCAGCCCACCAGGGCCCGGTGCTCGGCCCGCACCCGGAAGACGAAGAGCTCGACAACCACGCGGTGAGCGCCACGGACTCCGCCCGAGCGGACCCCGGACGCGCCAGGGGCCGGGCACCCGGCCCGGCCCCATCGGCGCAGTGCTCGGTGCTGCGTCAGCCGACGACCTCGGCCCGCATCTTGTCGTACTCGGCCGGGGTGATCGAGCCGCTGGCCTTGAGCTGGTCGAGCTTGAGCAGCTCGTCGGCCGGGCTGACCCCCACCATCTGGCGCAGAGCCTCCCGCTGGTCCTTGACCGCCTTGACGTTGCGCTCGGCCATGCCCTTCGACTGCGTGATGATGTAGGCGAAGACGCCGAGGAACGGCAGGACGACCACGAAGATGATCCAGAACGCCTTGCCGAGACCGTGGATGTCGTGGCGCCGGAAGAGGTCGCTGAACACGGAGATCAGCAGCCAGAACCAGACGATGAACAAGAAGACCCAGAGGCACCAGAGCAGGAACTCTCCCACTCCGACACCGGTGTTCGCGAACACGTGCATGTCACTCCTTCAGATTCGGTGGATTGCCTACATTGATAGCCGATCGAACTGCAAAAGGGCCGGATCCTCAGGTGGGGCTCACCACACGAGGGGCAGTCCCATGGCCTGGCGGATCGCCGGGGTGAAGTGGACCTCGGCCCCGTCGGCGATCCGGTACTCGGGAATGCGGCGGTGGAGCTCCTCGAGCGCCACCCGCAGCTCGAGCCGAGCCAGGTGCGAGCCCAGGCACCGGTGCGGGCCGGCCCCGAACGCCACGTGGCGGTTGCGCTCCCGGGCGAAATCCACCGAGTTCGCGTCGGGGAACTCGGCGTCGTCGGTGTCGGCGGCCCCGATGAGGATCGTGGCGGAATCGCCGGCCTTCATCTCCACCCCGCCCAGGGTGACGTCTTGGGCCAGCACCCGCACGATCATCGCCACCGGGGTCTCGGTCCGCAGGAGCTCCTCCACCGCCGTGACCGCCAGCTCCGGGTCGTCGATGACCGCCTGACGGCGCTCCGGGTGGAGCGCGAGGTAGGCCACCATGCAGTCGAGGGTCGCGGTGACGGTGTCGAGCCCGCCGAGCAGGAGGAGATGGCACATCCCGAGCTGCTCGGCCCGCGTGAGGGGACGGCCGTCGACCTGCCCGACGGCGATACGCGACATGAGCCCGTCGTCGGGGCGCGTCGTGCGCTCGTCGAGGGCGGACTCGAAGTAGGCGTTGATCGCGGCGCCCGCGCGGTCGCGGACCGCCTGGGCCTCGTCCGGGGTGGCTGCCTCGGGGCGGATGGTGTCGTCGCGCCAGGTCAGGAACTGCTGGAGGTCCGACTGGGGGAGGCCCATGAGCCGCAGGAAGATCGCCGACGGATACGGGGTCGCGAACTCCTCGTGGAAGTCGCAGGCACCGTTGGCGATGAAGGCGTCGATGATCGTATTCGTGAGGGCGCGCACGTCGGGCTCGAGTTCGCGCATCTTCGCCGGCGAGAACTCGGGGTCGAGCATGCGTCGGTACTTGGCGTGCTCGGGGGGGTCCACCTGCAACGGGATGAGCGGGTGCTCCTGGCCGATGTTCACCGCCCCCGGGGCCGACGAGAACACCTCGGGGTGCTTGAGCGCCCACATGACGTCTTCGTAACGGCTCACGAAGACGTTCATGGAGTCCGGGGTGAATCCGGACTCCCGGGCGACCGGACACTCGGAGCGGATGCGGGCGTAGGCCTCGTGGGGCCGGTCCGCCGCGTCAGAGCCGAAGAGGATGGAGGCGACGTCGGTCATGGCCCGAGTCTGCCACACCCCCCGCTAGCGGGGGGTCTCGGCCTTGAGGTCCCGCAGCATGGCCGCGGTCGTGCCCCGCTCCGACCGGGACTTGCGGCCGTGGTGGATCGCGGTGTCGACGTCGACCCCTTCGGCGCGCAGCGCCCCGACCGTGCACGCCTCCCGCGGACGGATCGCGAACGGGTCGAACTGGTACACCCGCATCGCGTTGAGGTGCGTCATCTTGTCGATCTCGTCGTCGGGGACCCCGTCGAGGCTCTTGGCGAGGCGCTCCGGCGAGGTGGGCCAGGTGCAGTCGGAGTGGGGGTAGTCGCACTCCCACGTGATCATGTCGATCCCGATGTCGTGGCGGTTCTTCACCCCGGCGGCGTCGTCGATGAAGCAGGTGACGATGCGCTCCTTGAACAGCTGACTCGGGAGCTGGTCGCCGAAGTCCTGGCCGGTCCAGGCCTTGTGGTGCTCGTACGTGTAATCGATGCGCTCGAGGAGGTAAGGAATCCAGCCGATGCCACCCTCGGACATCGCGATCTTGAACGTCGGGAACTTGCGCAGCACGGGTGACCAGATGAGGTCGGCGGCTGCCTGCACGAGGTTGAGGGGCTGCAGGCTGATGAGCACGTCCATGGGGGCGTCGTCGGCAGTGACCACGAGCTGCGACGACGAGCCGATGTGCAGGTTGACCACGGTCTGCTCGTCTTCGCAGGCGGCCCACATCGGGTCCCAGAGATCGGAGTGCAGGCTGGGGAGGTCGAGGCGGGCCGGGTTCTCCGAGAACGTGATCGAGTGGCAGCCCTTGGCCGCCAGACGCCGCACCTCGGCCCCGGCGAGCTCAGCGTCCCACACGGGCACGAGCCCGCAGGGGATGAAGCGGTCGGGGTAGGCACCACACCACTCGTCGACGTGCCAGTCGTTGTAGGCCCGGAGCAGCGCGAGCGCCAGGTCCTTGTCGGGGGTCAGTTGGAACTGACGTCCGGCGAAGCCCGGCCACGACGGAAAGTTCAGTGAGGCGAGCACACCATTGGCGTTCATGTCGCGGACGCGCTCGTGCACGTCGAAGCACCCCGGGCGCATGTCGGCGAAGGCGGTGGGCTCGAGGCCGTACTCCTCGGGCGCCCGACCGACGACGGCGTTGAGACCGACGCTGGTCGAGACGTTGCCCAGGTACTCCCAGGCCTCGGTCCCGTCGTCGAGGACGATCAGACGGGGTGCGAGATCCTCGTACTGCTTCGGGACCCGCCCGACGAAGACGTCGGGGGGCTCGACGATGTGGTCGTCGACGCTGATCAGGATCAGGTCCTCGGTCCGCACGGTGCCCACCTCCCTGCCGACGCCGGTCGCGGCGATGTGGCACCCGTCAACCTAGCCAACCGCTGGTCTAGCGT
>JBAXBB010000087.1:0-12671 GCA_037142235.1 Actinomycetes bacterium | reverse complement strand
CGCTTGGCCGGAGCCTTCTTGGCCGCTGCCTTACGCTTCGCCGGAGCTCGCTTCGCAGCGGTCTTCCGTGCGGTGGTCTTCTTGGCCGTGGAGGCCTTCCGTGTGGTTCGTCTCTTTGCCGGAGGCACCGTCACCTCTCTTTCTGTGTTGGGTGGGTTTGCAGGTCGACCCGAATGGGGAGACCTACTTCACGGCGGCCTTGAACTTGGCACCCGCCGAGAACTTGACTCCCTTGGAGGCCGGGATCTGCACGATCTCGCCCGTCCGCGGGTTGCGTCCCTGACGCGCTGAGCGCTGGGACTGCGACCAGGCCCCGAAACCGGGGATGGTCACCTTGTCGCCGCCCGCCACGGCCGACTCGACCGTTTGGAGCATGGCGTTGAGGGCCTTCTCGGAGTCGGCCTTGTTGAGACCGCTTCCCTCCGAAATGGCGTCGATGAGTTCGGACTTGTTCACGCAGCCTCCCAGGATTCGCGTGCTGAAACTCGAATTGGACAATTTCGGTATGTCACCGGGGATGTCGATTCCGGTGGATTTCTGCCGGGCCTTCGTGGATCGGTACCGCTTCCGCGAGGACGCGAGTACGAAGTCCGCGTGAGAACCGTAACCCCAGCATCGCCACAAGTGGTGGATTTCGCGTCGATCCATTTTCAGGTTCGTTCGGCCAGTGGACGCCACCCGCCGACCCACGAGTTCGCCAAATCCCGCCGGTTCCATTTACGAATTCCCGCGCCTGCAATTCCGCGATGGGTTCGGCCACCCGTGAGGAAGCTCGCGCGAGCCATTTACGAAGCGGCCGGGGAGAGGCGGGTGGTCACCCGTTCCCGGAACGCACGGCGTACCACGCGGCAGGGCCCGCACCCCGGAGGGTGCGGGCCGGTTGCAGCCCCGAGCAGATTCGAACTGCCGTTACCGCCTTGAGAGGGCGGCGTCCTAGGCCACTAGACGACGGGGCCGGGCGTCGGGACCTGCCGGAGCGGGTCCCGACTGGCTCGGGGGGGAGGACTCGAACCCCCAATGACAGGGCCAGAACCTGTTGTGTTGCCGATTACACCACCCCCGAAGGGCGTCGTCAGGATAGCCCCTCGCCGGGTCGGGCGACCAAGCCCACCGGACCGGCGACCGAGTCCGGTGCGGAGCCGGTCAGGGCAGTCGGGCCCGGGCAGCCCGGAGGCGGGCGAGCGTCCGGTCCCGACCGAGCAGGGCGATCGAGTCGAACAACGGCAGCCCGGCGTGGCGACCCTCGACCGCTGCGTAGAGCGCCGGCATGACCTTGCGCGCCTTGAGGCCGAGCCCGTCGATCACCCCCCGGGGATCGACGCCTTCGGGCGTCCAGTCGCAGGTGGTCAGGTGGTCGACGACGGCGTCGAGCACCTCGTCGATCCGCTCGGTCGCCACGAGCCGGGTCCAGGACTCCTCGGCCACCGCGAACTCGTCGTCAGCCACGAACAGGAAACCGGCCTGGTCGACCAGATCCCCGACGGTGACCGCACGCTCCTGCCCGATGCGGAGCGCCTCACGCAACACCTCGGGGTCGACGTCGGGAGCGAGACGGTCCCGGGCGATCGGCAGCGCTCGGGCTTCGAGGTCGGGGAGGGTGAGGCGCCGGATCCACTCCCCGTTCATCCAGTCGAGCTTGGCGTGGTCAAAGGCCGCGGCGGCGTGCGTGACCCGGTCGAGGTCGAAGGCGGCAACGATCTCGGTGGTCTCGAGCACCTCGCGGCCGTCGTCGGGGGCCCAGCCCAGCAAGGAGAGGTAGTTGACCAGCGCCTCGGGCAGGTAGCCGGCGTCACGGAACTCCTCGAGGGCCACCGCACCGTGCCGTTTGGAGAGCTTGGCCCGGTCGGGCCCGAGGATCAGCGGCAGGTGGGCGTAGACCGGTCGTCCGGCCACGCCGAGGGCCTCGCGCAGGGCCAGGACCCGGTGGGTGGAGTCGATGAGGTCCTCACCCCGGATCACGTGGGTGATCCCCATCGCAAGGTCGTCGAGCGCGTTGGCGAGGAAGAAGATCGGGTTGCCGTCGGAGCGGACGATCACGAAGTCGGGAACGGTGGACCACTCCACCCGGACGTCGCCCCGCACGACGTCGACGAAGTGGCTGACTCCTTCGTCGGGGGTGCGGAACCGGACGGTGCGGGGTCGGCCCTCGGCGGCGAGACTGCGGCGCCGGTCGGCGGAGAGGTCCCGGCAGTGACCGTCGTACCCGGGCGGACGCCCGGCGGCACGGGCCGCCTGGTTCCGGGCCTCCACCTCGTCAGGGGTGCAGAGGCACTCGTAGGCGCGACCAGCGGCGAGAAGGTCCTCGGCCGCGGCGAGGTGCTCCTGGAACCGGCTGCTCTGGAGCACCGGTCCCTCGTCCCAGTCGAGGCCGAGCCAGCGCATGGTCTCTTGGATCCCGACCACCCACTCGTGGCGGGACCGGGCCTGGTCGGTGTCCTCGATGCGCAGGCAGAAGGTGCCCCCGTGATGGCGGGCGAAGAGGAAGTTGAACAGCGCGGTGCGCGCGGAGCCGACGTGGAGGGATCCGGTGGGCGCAGGAGAGAACCGGACGCGGACGTCGGAGGAGGGGCCGGACATGAGGACGGAAGTCTACGAGCGGCCGAGGCCGCGACCCGCGAAACTGGCGCGGCCCGAGCCGAGGCCCGGGAGACCGGATCAGCCGGTGAACTCGTCGAGCAGTCGGCGGGCGACCACCACCCGCTGGATCTGGTTGGTCCCCTCGTAGATCTGGGTGACCTTGGCGTCGCGCATCATCCGCTCGACGGGGAAGTCGGTGGTGTAGCCGGCGCCACCGTGGAGTTGGACGGCGTCGGTGGTGACCGACATGGCGGTGTCGCCGGCGAAGAACTTGGCCATCGCCGCCGCCTTCGAGGCCCCGGGGAGCCCGGCCTCGGCGCGGGCGACGGCGCTGTAGACGAGCAGCCGCGCCGCCTCGACCCGGGTGGCCATGTCGGCCAGCATGAACTGCACGCCCTGGAACTCCGACACCGACTGGCCGAACTGCTGGCGCTGGGTCACGTAGCGGACCGCCGCGTCGAGGGCACCCTGGGCGATGCCCACCGCCTGGGCCCCGACCACGGGGCGCGATCCGTCGAGCGCGCCCATGGCGTAGGCGAAGGCCTTGTTCTCCTCGCCGATGAGGTTCTCGACCGGCACGCGGACGTCGTCGAAGCTGATCTCACCGGTGGGCGAGCCTTTCATGCCCATCTTCGACTCGAGCTTCGAGACGGAGAAACCGGGCCGGTCGTGCTCCACCACGAGGGCACTGATCCCCCGGTGGCCGGCCTCCGGGTCGGTCTTGACGAACACGGTGTAGAAGTCCGAGACGCCAGCGTTGGTGATCCAACACTTGGAGCCGTTGATCACGTACTCGTCGCCGTCACGCACGGCGTGGGTGCGCATCGAGGCGACGTCGCTGCCGGCGTGCGACTCGGAGAGGCAGTAGGAGCCCTGCCACTCGCCCGAGGCCACCTTGGGCATGATCCGGGCCTTGAGCTCCTCGCTCCCGTGGGCGAGGACAGCCTCGGTGGCGAGACGAGAGATCAAGACGAAGAGTGACGACGAGCCACAGGCCCGAGCGACCTCCTCGACGAGGATGGCGTAGGCGATGCCGTCGCCGCCGTCGCCGCCGAACTCCTCCGGGTAGGGCAACCGCACGAAGCCGGAGTCCCGGTAGGCCTGGAACGACTCCCGGGGGAACTCGGCCGACGCGTCGGCTCCGGCGGCATGGGGGGCGATCCCGTCGTCGCAGAATCGCCGGATCGCACTCCGGAGCTCTTCGTACTCGGGGGACAGGACGAAGGTCATGGGCGAGGAGCGTAGCCCCGGACCTGACGCAATCGTCAGGGAGAGCCGACGAGCGCGGCCTGCACCGCTGCGGCGGAGTCGGCCGCGCTCCCCACCGGGCCGCGGAGGACCTCGGTGGGGACGGCGTCGCTGATGCGGAGTCGCGCCCCGTACTCGTGGTGCGCACCGGCCACGGCGTCGGCCCGCCAGGCCACGAATGCCGACGAGGCACCGCCGCCGTAGCCGAGCAGCTCCGCCGCGTGCTCGACGTCGGAGACGACCGGACCCCGCCCGAACGACGCCGCCCGGCGCATCGCCACGGTTGCCACGACCGCCTCAGCGTCGTGGCGGTCCTCGTGGTCGGCGAGTACGAACCCGAGACCCGCCCGGTGGGTCAGCGACATCGCGTAGCCCACGTTGGGCCCCGGGCTGCCGAAGAACAGCCCGTGGGGTTGCACCCCGTCGACGAGGTCGCCGGGGCGCCCGACCCGCCAGTCACGGGCCGGGGGCAGGCGCAGGCCGGGTGCCAGCGTCGGCTCGTTGCGGGGCTCGGCCTCGGGGACGGGAGCGACGAACGGATCGGTGGACATGGGGTGCAGGTCCCTTTCGGAGGCGGGCGGTCCGGTGCTGCCTGCGTTTCAGGCGCCGCCGTGGAGCAGACCGTAGACCAACGAGTCGTAGAGAGCCTGCCACGAGGCCTCGATGATGTTCTCGCTCACCCCGATCGTGGTCCAGGTACGCGTGCCGTCGGTGGAGTCGATCAGCACCCGGGTCACCGCCCCGGTGCCCTTCGCGGTGTCGAGGACCCGCACCTTGAAGTCGGTGAGGTGCACGCGCTCGAGGCCCGGGTACCGGCTCCCGAGGGCCCGGCGCAGCGCGCCGTCGAGGGCGTTGACCGGGCCATTGCCCTCGGCCACAGCCACCACCCGCTCCCCGCCCACGTGGACCTTGATCGTGGCCTCCGTGGAGACCCCGCCCGGGGTCACCTCGCCCCGCTGGTCGTCGGTGATGACCCGGAACGACTCGACCGTGAACCAGTCCTGCTCCCACCCGGCGGCCTGGCGCATGAGCAACTCGAGGGACGCGTCCGCCACCTCGAAGTGATACCCCTCGTGCTCTTTGGTCTTGAGCGTCTCGACGACGTCGTTGATCTGCGCGCCGTCGAGATCGAGGCCGAGCTCCTTGGCCTTGAGCGAGATCGTCGACTTCCCGGCCAGTTCACTCACCAGGAAACGGGTCCCGTTGCCCACGGAGTCGGGCGGCACGTGCTCATAGGCGTCGGGGCGCTTGGCGATCGCGCTGACGTGCAACCCGGCCTTGTGCGCGAACGCGGAATCGCCCACGTAGGCGGCCTGGGGGTTGAGGGCCATGTTGACCAGCTCGGCGACGTGGTGCGCGACCGGCGTGAGGCGGTCGAGGCGGTCGTCGGGGATCGTCCGGTACCCCATCTTGAGCGTGAGGTTCGGGATGATCGTGATGAGGTTGCAGTTCCCGGTGCGCTCGCCGTAGCCGTTGATGGTCCCCTGCACCTGGACCGCGCCCGCGCGCACGCCGGCCAGCGCGTTCGCCACCCCGGTGCCTGCGTCGTCGTGGAGGTGCACCGCCACCCCGGCGTCGGTGCCGACGTACGCGACCACCGCGCGCACGGTGGCCTCGACGTCGTGCGGGAGCGAGCCACCGTTGGTGTCGCACAGCACCAGCCGGGTCGCACCGTTCTGGACCGCCGCCTCGAGCACCCGGAGCGCGAACTCGGGGTTCGACCGGTACCCGTCGAAGAAGTGCTCGGCGTCGAAGAAGACCTCGGGGCCGGCGGCCCGCAGGAACGCCACGGAGTCACCGACCATGGCCACCCCCTCGTCGAGGGTGGTCTGGAGCGCCTCGGTGACGTGGTAGTCCCAGGACTTGCCGACGATGCACACGACCGGCGTCTGCGCGGCCAGGAGGTTGCGCAGGGTGTCGTCGCTGTCGACCTTGCCCTTGACCCGGCGGGTCGAGCCGAACGCCACCAGCGTGGAGGTCGTGAGGTCGAGTTCCGACCGGGCGCGACGGAACGCCTCGTCGTCCTTGGGGTTGGCTCCCGGCCACCCCGCTTCGATGTAGTCAACACCCAGCCAGTCGAGCTGCTCGGCGATCCGGAGCTTGTCGTCGACCGTCAGCGAGATCCCTTCGAGCTGCGAGCCGTCACGCAGCGTGGTGTCGTAGATCTCGACCTTCGGACGCGGATCGCTAGACAACGTCGATCCAATGCTCGTACTTCGCGTTGCGCCCGTGGACGGCGTCGGCGTAAGCCTCCTGGATCGCCCGGGTGACCGGACCAGGCTCGCCGATGACCCGGTCGTCGACCGAGCGGATGGGGGTGATCTCCGCCGCCGTGCCCGAGCAGAAGGCCTCGTCGCACGTGTACAGGCACGACCGCAGGATGTTCTCCACCCGCACCGGGATCCCGAGGTCACCGGCAAGCTTGAGCACGCTGTCCTGGGTCACACCCTGGAGCGCACCCGACGCCTTGGGGGGCGTCCGGATGACGCCGTCATCGACCACGAAGAGGTTCTCGCCGGTGCACTCGCTGATGTACCCCTGGGGGGAGAGCATGATCGCCTCGTCGTAGCCCGCCAGGAGCGCCTCGACCTTCGCCAGCTGCGAGTTGATGTACATCCCGGTGCCCTTGGCGGCCGGCGGCATCGTGTTGGGGTTGTGCCGGATCCACGACGAGATCTTCGTGCGCACCCCGTGCTTCACGCCCTCTTCGCCGAGGTACGCGCCCCACGGCCACACCGCGATCGACACGTTCACCGGGCACGGCATCGGGTTGAGACCCATCTCCCCGTAGCCGAGGTAGACGATCGGTCGGATGTAGCACTCGGGCAGTCCGTTGACCCGGACCGTCTCGCGGATCGCCTCGCGGATCTCCTCCTCGGTGTAGGGCACCGTGATGTAGAAGATCTTCGCCGAGTCGAAGAGACGGTGGACGTGCTCCTCGAGCCGGAAGATGCCCGTTCCCTTCGGCGTCTCGTAGGCCCGGATGCCCTCGAACACCCCGGCCCCGTAGTGCAGCGTGTGCGTGAGCACGTGGACCTTGGCCTCGTCCCAGGCGACGAACTCGCCGTCCATCCAGATCTTCTCGGTGGGGGTGATGGGCATCGGGGAGCCTTTCGGTGGGTGACGTGAAGGAACGTGTGGAACGGGTGGAGGCGTGGCGCGGTCGTCAGACCGGAGCGACCGCCGCGGCAATCGCGTCGCCGACCTCGGGCGTGGAGCCGACGAGGGCGTCGGTGGCGGACAGGGCGGCGCGCACCCGGGTGGCGGCGGACGACTCGCCGAGGAACTCCAGCATCATGGCCGTGCAGATGACCGCCGCGCGCGGGTCGGCCTTGGCCTGGCCCGCGATGTCGGGCGCCGAGCCGTGGACCGGCTCGAACAGCGATGGTCCGGTGCGCGCGGGGTTGAGATTGCCCGACGCCGCGCGGCCGATCCCACCGGAGACCGCGCCGCCGAGGTCGGTGAGGATGTCACCGAAGAGGTTGTCGGTGACCACCACGTCGTAGCGACCGGGGTCCTGGACGAAGTAGATGCAGGCCGCGTCGACATGGTTGTAGGCCGTGGCCACGTCGGGGTACTCGGTCGCGACCTCGTTGAACGTGCGCTCCCAGAGGTTGCCGGCGTACTGCAGCACGTTCGTCTTGTGGACGAGCGTGAGGTGCTTGCGCTCCCGAGACCGCGCCAGCTCGAAGGCGTAGCGCACGCAGCGCTCGACCCCGAACCGCGTGTTGACCGAGCCCTGCGTCGCGATCTCGTAGGGGGTGCCCTGACGCAAGAACCCCCCCTCACCGGCGTAGCTGCCTTCGGTATTCTCCCGGATGCAGATCATGTCGACGCCGTCGTTGAGGTGGCTCGGACCTGCCAGGAACGGCCGCAGGTTGATGAAGAGGTCGAGGGAGAAGCGCATGCGCAGGAGCAGGCCCCGCTCCAGCACTCCCGGCGGGACGTCGGGGTTGCCGACCGCGCCGAAGAGCACGGCGTCGAGGCCGCGGATGGCCTCGAGCTCGTCGTCGGGCAGGATCGTGCCGTCGCGCAGGTACCGGCTGCCACCGAGGTCGAACGGCACGGCCTCGTAGGCCACGCCCGTGGCGTCGAGAACCTTCACGGCCTCGGCCACGACCTCGGGGCCGATGCCGTCGCCGCCGATGATGCCGATGCGGTGGGTCACGTGGGGGTCTCCGGACTCGGGGAGCGGGCTCCGACAATGAAAAACCGCCCACCGAGGTGGACGGTCGGGACGGACGCCGGAAGGGGCGTCCGTCAGGGGATGATGATGATGACGGCGGAGGTAGTGGCTGCCATGACGGGCCATTCTCGCAGGCCGGGCCCCGACCCGCCAAACGCCCGGATCCCGACCACCCCGGGGCCACTACGCTCCTCACCCGTGGAAGGCACCCATCTCTCGCCCCAGGCCCACCAGCGCCTCCAGGAGGAGGTCGGGTGGCGTTCCGGGCCCCGACGCTCCGAGATCTCGCAGTGGATCGAGCGCGCCCGGGAGCACGGCGACATCAAGGAGAACGCCGACTACGACGCGGCCAAGAACGAGCAGGGCCACAACGAGGCGCGGATTCGCCACCTCGAGGGGCTGCTCCGGTCCGCCGTGATCGTCGACGGGACCTCCGACGACCACGTCGGCCCCGGCGTGATCGTGGGGATCCTCATGGACGGTGACGACGCCCCCATCGAGTACCTGGTCGGCTCGATCGAAGAGCGCCACGAGACCTACGACGTGCTGTCGGTGTCGTCACCGCTCGGGAAGGCCCTCCTGGGCGCCGAGGTCGGGGCCGTGGTCTCCTACGAGGCCCCCCGCACGGGCAAGCGGCTCTCGGTCGAGGTCGTCGGCATCCGTTCCCTCGACTGAACTCCGGGATCACGGCGCCGGTCCTGCCAGAATCGGGGCCATGACCGCCACCCTGTCCGAGAAAGTTTGGGACCGCCACCTGGTGCACCGCGCACCCGGGGAGCCCGACCTGCTCTACATCGACCTGCACCTCGTCCACGAGGTCACCTCGCCCCAGGCCTTCGACGGCCTCCGGATGCACGGGCGCAGCCTCCGCCGCCCCGACCTCACGGTCGCGACGATGGACCACAACGTCCCCACCACCGACATCCACCTGCCGATCGCCGATCCGATCTCGGCCAAGCAGGTCGAGGTGCTCGCGAGCAACTGCGCCGAGTTCGGCGTGCGGCTACACCCGATGGGCAGCCCGGGCACCGGCATCGTGCACGTCATCGGGCCCGAGCAGGGCCTCACGCTCCCGGGCATGACGATCGTGTGCGGCGACAGCCACACCTCCACGCACGGCGCGTTCGGTGCCCTCGCGTTCGGCATCGGCACCAGCGAGGTCGAGCACGTGCTCGCCACCCAGACCCTGCCCCAGGTGCATCCGAAGTCACTGGCCATCACCGTCGAGGGCGACCTCCCGCTCGGCGTCACCGCCAAGGACGTCGTCCTCACCGTCATCGCCCGCATCGGCACGGGTGGCGGGATCGGCTCCGTGATCGAGTTCCGGGGTTCGGCGATCCGCGCCCTCTCCATGGAGGGGCGGATGACCGTGTGCAACATGTCGATCGAGGCGGGGGCACGCGCCGGGATGATCGCCCCCGACGACACCACCTTCGCCTACCTCGAAGGACGCGAGTTCGCACCGACGGGCAAGCGCTGGGAGGCTGCCCTCGACGACTGGCGGTCCCTCCACACCGACGCCGGCGCCGCGTTCGATCGTGAGGTGGTGCTCGACGCCGCCACCCTGCGCCCGTCGGTGAGCTGGGGCACCAACCCGGCCCAAACCGTGACCATCGACGACGTCGTCCCCGATCCGGGAGCATTCACCGACCCCGGCGAGCGCAGCGCCGTCGAGCACGCGCTCGCTTACATGGGGCTCACCCCGGGCACGGCGATCCGCGAGATCCCGGTCGACACCGTGTTCATCGGCTCGTGCACCAACTCGCGCATCGAAGACCTGCGGGCGGCCGCGGCCGTGTTGCGCGGGCGCTCGGTCAAAGCCGGGATGCGCGCCATGGTCGTGCCCGGGTCGATGCGGGTGAAGGCCGAAGCCGAGGCCGAGGGACTCGACCGCGTCTTCGTGGAGGCCGGCCTGGAATGGCGCGAGCCCGGCTGCTCGATGTGCCTGGCCATGAACCCCGACAAGCTCGCCCCCGGTGAGCGCTCGGCCTCGACCTCGAACCGCAACTTCGAGGGTCGCCAGGGCAAAGGTGGTCGCACCCACCTGGTCTCCCCCGCCGTCGCCGCCGCCACGGCGGTGCTCGGCCACTTCGCCGCACCGGAGGACCTCTAGATGGAAGCAGTCCAGGAGATCGTGGGACGCGCCGTGCCGCTCGACCGGCGCGACGTCGACACCGACCAGATCATCCCCTCCGACTGGCTCAAGCGCGTCGAGCGCTCCGGGTTCGGGGCGGGCCTGTTCTCCGAGTGGCGCGAGAACCCCGACTTCGTGCTGAATCAGCCGCAGTACCAGGGTGACGACGTGCGGATCCTGGTGGCCGGGGCGAACTTCGGCACCGGTTCGTCACGGGAGCACGCTCCCTGGGCGCTCGAGGACTACGGCTTCCGGGCCATCATCTCACCCCGGTTCGCCGACATCTTCCGCAACAACTGCCTCAAGATCGGGTTGGTCCCGGTCGAGCTGCCCGAGGAGGCGGCCCACCGGATCATGCGGGCGGTCCAAGACGACCCCACCATCGAGGTCGTCGTCGACGTCGTCGACCTGCGCTGCATGGTTCCGGCCATCGACCTCGACGAGCCGTTCCACCTCGACGCCCACCATCACCACCGGCTGGTCAACGGCCTCGACGACATCGGGATCACCCTGCACTTCGTCGACGCCATCGGCGCCTACGAGGCGCAGCGCCCGGCCTGGTTGCCCACCACCGCCTGAGCCGGGCGGTTGCGCCGACCTCTGCTCAGGGACCGACGGCGCGCTCGCGCGGCTCGATCCGGGTGCGGATGATCTTGTTGACCGCGTTGAGGTAGGCCCGCGCCGACGCCTCGACGATGTCGGTCGAGACGCCCCGGCCCGAGGCCATCCGGCCGTCGACCCGGAGCGAGATCACGACGTCACCGAGCGCATCACGACCGCCGGTGACCGACGACACCTTGAAGTCGACGACGGCTCCGGTGACCCCGGTGGCCGCCCCGATCGCGCTGCAGGCGGCGTCGACCATGCCGTTGCCGCTCGCCTCCGCCTCGACCGTGCCGTCGCCGTCGCGCAGCACGACCTTGGCCGTCGGGGTGACCTTGGTGCCGCCCGAGAGCATGAGGTCGATGAACTCGAACCGGTTGACGGCGCTGTCGCCGAGCTCCTCGGCCACGATCGCCTCGAGGTCGGCCTCGGTGATCTCCACCTTGCGGTCGGCCAACTCCTTGAACCGGGTGAACGCCTGGTTGAGCGCATCGCCCTGGATCGTGATGCCCATCTTGGCCAGGGTGTCGGAGAAGGCGTGCTTCCCCGAGTGCTTGCCCAACACGATCTGGGCCGCCTCCTGCCCGACCGAGGCGGCGTCGATGATCTCGTAGGTCTCACGGTCGGCCAACACGCCGTGCTGATGGATCCCCGACTCGTGGGCGAAGGCGTTGCGCCCCACCACGGCCTTGTTGTGCTGAACGGCGTACCCGGTGAGGCGCGAGACCAGGCGCGACGTGCGCGCCAGCTCTTCGGTCCGCACCCCGGTCTCGAGGCCGACGAAGTGGTCGGCGCGCGTCCGCATCGCCATGACGATCTCCTCGAGTGCGGCGTTGCCCGCCCGCTCGCCCAGACCGTTGATCGCACACTCCACCTGCCGGGCACCGGCGACGACCCCCGCCAACGAATTGGCCACGGCCATGCCGAGGTCATCGTGGCAGTGGGTGGACACGACATAGTCGCCCTTCACCGTGTCGATGACGTGGCGGATGAGCCGGGCGTACTCCTCGGGGACGCCGTACCCGACCGTATCGGGGATGTTCAGCGTGGTCGCGCCGTTGTCGATCGCGATCTGGAGCACCTCGCACATGAAGTCGACGTCGGAGCGACTCCCGTCTTCGGGGGAGAACTCCACGTCGCGGGTGTACCCCGCCGCGCGCGCCACGCCCGCCGCCGTTGCGGCCTTGACCTGGTCGCGGGTCATGCGGAGCTTCTTGGCCATGTGGATCTCCGACGTCGCGATGAAGACGTGGATCCGCGAACGCTCGGCGTGGCGCACCGCCTCCCACGCCCGGTCGATGTCGGCGAAGCCGGTCCGGCTCAGCCCGGTGATGACGGGGCCGCGCACCGCCTTGGCGATGGCTTCGACCGCCTCGAAGTCGCCCTGGCTGGCGATGGGGAATCCGGCCTCGATGATGTCGACCCCGAGGCGGGCCAACTGCTCCGCGATCTCGAGCTTCTCACCGGCGTCGAGGGCGATGCCGGGTGACTGCTCACCGTCGCGCAAGGTGGTGTCGAAGATGCGTACGTGCTCGCTCATGTCGGTGCTCTCGGGTCGTGGGCGGGATCGGGGTCGAGAACGAAAAACCTCCCCGGCCCTGAGGCACGAGGAGGCGTCCGCGAGCACCGGGAGGTGCTCGCGCTAACGAAGCAGGAGGCGGGGAGTCGTGGTGATTTTGTTCGGCACAAATCCCATGATGCCAGCCCGGCGGATCCGACTGCAAGCACGACGACGACCGCCCCGCCGTGCCACCATGCAGGCATGGCCAGGTGGACCCGACGCATCCTCGGAGCCGGCGTGGTCGCCGGGGCGGCCTACGCCGCGTGGCGGGCGCTCGCCGACCGCGACCAGAGCGGGCTCACGTGGGAGGCGCAGCCCTTCCCCAACCCACCCCGCCCCATCCCGGCTGCCATCCCGACACT
>JBAXBB010000086.1:0-12954 GCA_037142235.1 Actinomycetes bacterium | reverse complement strand
GGTTCGCCGACGTCGAGGCTCGCAGCGGTCGTTGGCGCGCGCTCCTCGGCCTCGTCGTCTCGGTGGCGGTCGCCACGGCGACCAGCACCACGAACCCGACCGCAGGGGGCCAGAACGCCGTGGCGACCGCCACCGAGACGACGAGGCCGAGGGGCGCGCGCCAACGACCGCTGCGAGCCTCGACGTCGGCGAACCCGGCCACACGGGCGAGCGAGAGCACGAGGTAGGGAGCGCAGCCGAACAGCACCAACGGCCCCAGGCGGCCCTCGGCCAGAGCATTGCGCGCCACGGGGGTGATGCCGTAGAGCACCGCCGCAGCCATGGCCGGCCCGCGTCCCACCCCGAGTCGTCGCAGCAGGCGCGACACGCCGAGCGGACCGACCGCGAAGACCCCGAGCACCAGGGCGGTGCGCGCCAGACCCGGATGGTCGAACGTGACGGCGGTGAGGGTGCCCATCGCCCCGAGTGCGGCCGACGCGGCGCGCGGCGCGCCGAGCCCCGTGTTGCGCCAGGCCGAGCCGTAGGCCGTGAACATCGATCCCACCGACGTCCAGGGAACGAGGTCGCCCACCGCCGGCACGCCCTGGTCGATCAGCATCCGTGACCCGAGCGCGAACAGGCCGAGGAACGCCGCGAACGCGACGGTGCCCGGATGGCGGAGCGCGGCGAAGACCCCGTCGGCGGTGGCACGCATCCGGTCACCGATGGACTCCACCCGCTCGTCGGCGTGGTGGTGGGCGAGGAACGACTGCAGACGCTCGGACCAGCCGAGCTGGAGCTCGCGCAGGTCGGAGTCGGGGATCGTCCGACGCTGTTGGGCCCGCCGCCGCGCCCGCCGAACCCGGCGCACGTGGACGAGGTTCCACCACCAGGCCCGGATGTCGGCGAACGCTTCGACGCGTCGGCGGCTGAACATGAACGCGAGCGCCTCGAGCAGCGAGCCCACCAGGGCGATCGGCACGATCCAGGCGAGCGACGCCGCGGAGTAGCAGGTGAAGACCGTACGGACCCGCAAGCGGGCCCGCTCCCGGACCTCGGCCCGGGACCGGGCGCCGAGCGGCACCACCGGGAGCCCGGCGCGGGCGTCGGGCACGACCATGACCCGCGCCCCGGCCAAGCGGGCCCGCCAGCACAGGTCGAGGTCCTCGGAGCCGGGGTCGGTCTCCGCGTCGAAGCCGCCGAGCGCCGCGAACAGGTCGGCCCGGACGAGCATCACCGCGTCCGAGACGTAAAAGACGTCACGGACGGAGTCGTGCTGCTCCTGGTCGAGTTCACCCGGCTCGATCCCGGTGTGGGCCCCGCCGAAGCGATCGATGGCGCGCCCCACGTCGACGAGCACCTCGGGGTCGACGAGGTCCACCAGCTTCGGTCCGACGATGGCGGCGTTGGACCGGTAGGCCTCTTCCACCAGGATCCGCACGGCGTCCGGGGCGAGGACGACGTCGTGGCGGCAGAAGCACCAATAGGCGGGGGGCTCCGGAACCGCCGCCGCGGCGTTGGCGGCCTCGGCGAACCCGAGCGCGCGGACCCGCTGGACGCCGGCGTCGGGCATCGCCCGGGCCACCCGCCCGACCAGGTCGAGGTCGTCGGAGCCGGGGTCCACCACGAGGACCCCGAGGTTCGGGTAGTCCTGGGCGGCGAGCGATCCCAGCGTGTGATCACGCAGTGGCTCGGCATCGTCGACGACCAGCACCACGACCACCGGCGGGGGCGCCAGGGCCTCGCCGGACCCGTCGTCCTCGGGCCCCTCGGCCCCGAGGAGCAGCCTGCGGTCGGTTGGGTCGGTGGCGCTCATGCGGTGATGGCAGGCTACCGGCGCCCCCGGGCCCGACCCGGGTGCTTGCAAGAGTTAGCACTCTGCGATATCCTGCGAGCAGTGCCGCCCTCCCCCCCGGCGGCCCACCAGGAAGGACCAGCATGGACGAGACCGTGGACCAGACCGCCGCCGCCGCCGCCAACGAGCCCGACGCTCCGTCGGGCCTTCCGTCGCTGACCGACGACGTCCGGGCCCGAGTCGCCACGATCGCCCGGGACGTCGTCGCCGACGCCACCGACCTCGGCGCTCAGGTCGCCGACCTGGTGTCCGTGGTCGCCGGGCGGGTCCGCACCGACCTCCGCACCGCAGGACAGGTCGGCCTCGACCGGGCGACCAAGGCCCGCGACCTCGGCGTCGAGCGCGCCGGCGACGCCCGCGGGCGGGTCCAGCCCGTCGTGGAGCAGGTGCAGTCCCAGGCGAGCCGGGTGGTCGGCGCCGGGCTCGACCGGGCGAAGGCGCTCGTGGGGCGCGGCGAGTCACGCGCGGCCTGAGCGGTTCCCGGCCCGGGGGCTAACGTCCCCTCCGTGCTCGCTGCCCTCGCCGGCGGTGTCGGTGCCGCCCGGTTCCTCCGTGGTCTCGTCGACGTCGTGGATCCCTCGTCGGTCACCGCCGTCGTCAACACCGGCGACGACGACGAGTTCCACGGCCTGTGGGTGTGCCCCGACCTCGACAGCGTCACCTACACCCTCGCCGACGCCCACAACCATGAGCTCGGGTGGGGCCTGGAGGGCGAGACGTTCGCGACCATCGACGCCCTGGCCCGGTACGGGTCCGACACCTGGTTCCGCCTGGGCGACCGCGACCTGGCGACCCACCTCCACCGGACGCAGCGCCGGCGCGACGGCGCACCCCTGCACCACATCACGGCCGAGATCGCGGCGGCCTGGGGCGTGCGCACCCGCCTGCTCCCGATGAGCGACGACCGGGTCGCCACCCGGATCACCGCGCGGGGGCCTGGCGGATCCACCGACTACGCGATGCAGGAATGGTTCGTGCGTGAGCGGGCCGAGCCGGTGGTGGAGTCGGTCCGGTTCGTCGGTGCCGACACCGCCCGTCCGGCACCCGGAGTGCTCGAGGCGCTGCGGGAGGCCGAGACGATCGTGATCTGTCCGAGCAACCCGATCATCTCCATCGGTCCCGTGCTCGCCGTCCCGGGCATCCGGGAGGTGCTCACCGAGCGCCGCGACCGCGTCGTCGGGGTCAGCCCGATCGTGGGGGGCAGGCCCGTGAAGGGGCCCGCCGACCGCCTGATGGGACCGCTCGGCATCGACGTCTCGAGCGTCGGGGTCGCCCGCGCCTACCGCGACTTCTGCTCGGTGCTCGTCATCGACGAACTCGACGAACGCGACGCCCGCCGGATCGCCGACCTCGACGTGCGACCCGTCGTGACCGACACCCTCATGCGGGACGCCCGTGTGGCCGCCGCACTGGCCCGCGAGACGCTGGCCGCCGTCGCCTGACGTGGCGCTCGAACTCCTCCCGGTGCACGGGATCCCGGAGATCCACCCCGGCGACGAGCTCGCCGACCTGATCGCCGAGGCGGCGACGGCCCAGCAGACACCACTGCTCGACCACGACTGCCTGGTCGTCACCCAGAAGGTCGTGTCGAAGGCCGAAGGTCGCCTGGTGGCCCTCGATCCCACCGACCTCGCCGCCCGCCGCGCGCTGGTCGAACGCGAGTCCCGTCGGATCGTGCGCCGGCGCGGTGACCTGATCATCAGCGAGACCGCCCACGGCTTCGTCTGCGCCAACGCGGGCATCGACCTCTCCAACGTGGAGGCGGGGTACGCGGCGCTGCTCCCCGTCGACCCCGACCGCTCCGCCCACCACGTGCGCAACGCGCTGCGAGCCCGTCACGGCGTGGAGGTGGCGGTGATCATCTCCGACACCTTCGGACGCCCGTGGCGCCTCGGCCTCACCGACGTGGCGATCGGCGTGGCCGGCATCGCCGCCGTCGTCGACCTCCGGGGCACCGACGACGCCCTCGGCCGCGAGCTGCACGTCACGGAGGTGGCGATCGCCGACGAGATCGCCGGCGCCGCCGAGTTGGTGATGGGCAAGGCCGATGCCGTCCCGGCCGCGGTCGTACGCGGACTCGATCACGCCTGGTTCGGTGCCGGATCGGGCCGCGACCTCGTCCGGGACCCCCGCGACGACCTCTTCCGCTAGGAGCCCACGTGTCCGTTCCGGCCTTCGTGAACGCCCGCCGCTCGATCCGCGCCTTCGCCCCCGACCCGGTGCCGCGTCCACTGCTCGACGATCTGGTGGAGGCCGCGTGCCTGGCCCCGGCGCCGCATCACTCCCGACCGTGGCGGTGGGCGGTCGTCGACACCCCCGACGGCAAGGCCGCCCTGGCCGACGGCATGGGCTCGCGGTGGCGCCACGACCTCACCGCCGACGGCGTCGACCCGCAGCGGATCACCGAGCTCGTCGAAGCGTCACGCGCCAAACTGCTCGGTGCTCCGGCCCTGGTGCTGGGCTGTCTCACGTGGAACGGCCTGGACCGTTACCCCGACGAGGAGCGCCGACGCGCCGAGTGGGGCATGGCCCTCTTGTCGCTGGGTGCCGCGGTCGAGAACCTCATGCTCGCCGCCGCCGACGCGGGTCTCGCCTCGTGCTGGGTCGCCGCGCCCATCTTCTGCCCGGACGCGGCCCGCGACGCGCTCGCCCTCCCGTCCGACTGGGCGCCGACCGCCCTGGTGCTCGTCGGGTCGCCCACCAGCGCCACCCCACCCCGCGAGCGGCCGCCCGTGCCGCTCGACGACCTGCGCACCCACCGCTGAAGCGCGGCGGGGTCAGGGAACCCGCGACTCCGGCCCGGCGACGACGATCTCGCCCCGCAGGACGACCGCTTCGTCCACCGCAGCGCCCGGGCCGACGACGCTGTCGACGACCTCGGTGGCCCGACCGACCGTGGCGCCCTCGAGCAGGACCGAGCCGGTCACCCGCGCTCCGTAGCCCACCACACCGCCGGCCCCGATCGAGGTGTCGGCGACGTACGCCCCCGGACCGATCGCGACGTCGGGCCCCACCAGGACCGGTGGCACCAGCCGGGTCGAAGGGTCGATCACCGCGCCGGGCTGGACCCAGATCCCCGGGTCGATCTCCTCGGCCCCGGCCACCGGCGGCTGCCCCAGCGCACCCGCCACGACGTCGTGGTGCGCCGCGCGGTACTTGTCGGGGGTGCCGATGTCGAGCCAGTACACGTCGGACTCCAGCGCGAACAGCTGCCCACGACCCTCGAGCATGCGCGGGAACGTCTCGCGCTCGATCGACACGTTGATCCCGGCCGGGATGCGATCGAGCACCGACGGCTCGAGCACGTAGGTCCCGGCGTTGATCCAGTCGGTCGGCGCCTGGCCCGGTGGCGGCTTCTCCACGAACGCCTTCACCTCACCTCCGGGAAAGGTGGGCACGACGCCGAAGGCCGACGGGTCGGCCACGCGCACGAGGTGGATGGTCGCACTCGCACCGCGCTCGGCGTGGAACGCCAGCAGGGCCCCGAGGTCGAGCCCGGTCAGCACGTCGCCGTTGCAGACGACGAACCGCTCGTCGATCCCGGCGGTCTCGGCCGCGAAGCGGATCGCCCCGGCGGTGCCGAGTGGCTCGGGCTCCACCGCGTAGCGCAGCCGGACGTCACCGAAGCGGTCGTCCGGGAAGTGGGCCCGGAAGGCGTCGGGGAGGTAGCCGAGGGAGAGCACGACGTCGTCGATGCCGTGTCGGGCCATCCAGCCGAGCTGGCGCTCCAGGAACGGCTGGTTCGCGATGGGCAGGAGCGGCTTGGGTGTGGTGTAGGTGAGCGGCCGGAGCCGGGTGCCTTCGCCCCCGACGAGGACGACCGCCTTCACGGACCGGTGGTGGCGGTGGCGCCGGTGGCCGAGGTGTCGGGGACGCCCGGGTTGTTCACCGCCGTCGGGGCGCAGCTCTTCTGGTTGAAGGCACCCGTTGGAGAACCGTCGTTGCTCGGCGCGCTCTGCGCGTTGGGCGGGGTCGGCATGGAGTCACCCTTGGCGACGAAGCCGACGGCCAGGATCTGTTGGTCGCGCAACGCCCAGCCGGACGGGTTGGACGTCTCGACCTTGCAGTTGACCTCGAAGACGACCTTGCCGGGCTCACCCTTGCCGGGCTGTCCCGAGGCATCGGGACACCGGTCCCCGTTCTTCCAGGTGGTCTTGGTGCGATCGGCGGGCGGACCGGCCCAGAGCTTCAACGAGTCGTTCGTGGCGCTCCAGCCCCCGTAGGTGAGGAACTCTCCCAGGGTGGCGTGCGCCCCGCCTTCGGCGGAGGTGAAGGGGTGGATGTGCACGAAGCCGTCGCCGTGGGTGTGGATCCCGGCGCGCACGTTGGCGTTCCCGGCCTCGGTCTCGAACGTCGGGGGGTTGCTCAGCCAGGAGCCGCACACGTAGGCGGCGATACCGGCGTGCCAGTGGTCGCCGACCTTCGGTCCGCTCGCCGAGGCGCTCTGGCGATCGGCGACGGTGAGGTAGACGCCGAGCACGCCGACCACGACCACCACGGCGATGGCCGCGGCGAACCAGCGGTTCGACCGGCCGACGCGGCCTTTGCGGCTGCGGGCCCGCAGGACGGCCCGGGACTGCTTCTTGCGGAGCTTCATCGGGGACCGAGGCTACCGGTGCCCTCCCGGTCCCGACCACGCGGGCCCCGCCGTGGCCTCAACTCGGCGGCGACGATCGCCACGACCGCCCGCAGCGTGAGGAACCCCGCCGTCGGCACCAGCAGCCAGCGTCGCGACCCCCGCCAGTGCTTGGCCGCGAACCGGTAGGACGACCGGTGGTGGGCCACGATCCGCCGCACCGGCCGCGCCCGGGTGGAGAGGCCCTGGACGTGGGTGACCGAGCCCGCCGGCTCGTAACGGACGCGCCATCCGGCCTGCCGGAGACGACGGGCGAGATCGACGTCCTCGAGGAACAAGAAGAACGCCTCGTCCCAGCCCCCCACGGCGTCGACGGCCGACCGTCGGAGCCAGAGGGCGGCCCCCGAGACCCAGTCGACGTCGCGGGCCACGGCCGGATCGGCGTCGAGATCCCGATAGCGCCGCGTCCAGGGGTTGGCCCCCCAGACCCGGCCCAGGAGCGCGTGCCCGAGGGCGTCGACGGGCGCCGGGTCGCGCCGGGCCGACGGGTACGTCGAGCCGTCGGGCTCGAGGACCCGCGGGCCGACGGCACCGACGCCCGGATCGGCGAAGGCCGCGAGCACGGCGGCGCCCGTGCCCGGCGCCACCACGAGGTCGGGGTTGCACACGGCGACGACCGGCGCCGTGGTCGCCGCCGTCCCCCGGTTGGCGGCGGTGGCGTAGCCCACGTTGCCGCCGCCGCTCAGCACCGTCACCGCCGGGTACGCCCGCCTCACGGCGGCCGCCGAACCATCGACGGAGCCGTTGTCGACCACCACCACCTCCGGCGCTGCGCCGGCGGAGTCGTCGGCCAGCAACGACGCGACGCACGCCACGAGCGCGTCGCCCGCCTCGTAGTTGACCACCACCGCCGCCCAGGACGCGTCCACCGCGGGTCAGCCCAGACGTTCGGCCCGGTACCACGCGGCGAGCGCAGTGACTCCTTCGCGGAGGCTCACGGTGGGCTCCCACCCGAGCTCGCGGCGCGCGACGGTGATGTCGGGACGGCGCCGGGTCGGGTCATCGGTGGGGAGCGGCTCGAACACGATCCCCGCCGACGTGCCGGTGACCTCACGCACGATCTCGGCGCACTCGAGCACGGTGAACTCGTCGGGGTTCCCGATGTTCATGGGTCCGTTCCAGGGGGAGGCGAGCAGCGCCAGGATGCCGCGCGCCTCGTCGTCGACCCAGCAGAACGACCGGGTCTGGCTGCCGTCGCCGTAGACCGTGAGGGGCCGGTCGACCAGCGCCTGCTCCAGGAAGTTCGTGATCACGCGCCCGTCGCCCGGGGCCATCCGGGGTCCGTAGGTGTTGAAGATCCGCACGATCTTCACGTCGAGGTCGTGGGTGCGGTGGTACGCCATCGCGAGGGCCTCGGCGAAACGCTTCGCCTCGTCGTAGACCGAGCGCGGCCCGATCGGGTTGACGTTGCCCCAGTACGACTCCGACTGGGGGTGCTCGAGGGGATCGCCGTACACCTCGCTCGTGGACGCCAGCAAGAACCGGGCGCCGTGGACGCGCGCCAGCTCCAAGGCGTGCCGCGTGCCCTCCGACCCCACCGCGAGGGTCTCGAGCGGGCGGGCGAGGTAGGCCGGCGGACTCGCCGGGCTGGCGAAGTGCAGGACGGCATCGACCGGACCGTCGACCGGGATCCCGGTGCTGACGTCGTGCTCGACCATGGTGAAGCCGCCGCCGGCGAAACGCGCGACGTTGTCCGGGCTCCCGGTGGAGTAGTTGTCGACGCCCACGACGTCGTGACCGGCGGCGAGGAGGTGCTCGCAGAGGGTGGAGCCGAGGAACCCGCCCGCGCCCGTGACCACGGCGCGGGGCATCAGCGACCGACGCCTTGGTAGGAGAACCCGAGCCGGCGCATGGCCGGCGGATCGAGAAGGTTCCGGGCGTCGACCACCCGGGGCACGGCCATGGCCGCCACGACCCGCGTGTAATCGAGCCACCGGAACTGGTCCCACTCGGTGAGGATCGCCAGGACCTCCGCCCCGGACGCGGCGTCGTAGGCGTCGGTGGCGACCTCGAGGCCGTGCAACTCGACGCCCGCAGCCTCACCCGCGACCGGGTCGAACGCCCGCACGACCGCACCCGCCCGGAGGAGCTCCCGCGTGATCTCGAGTGCGGGAGACTCGCGCAGGTCGTCGGTGTTGGCCTTGAAGGTCAGCCCGAACACGGCAACCCGCCGACCGGCGAGATCGCCACCCACGGCGTTGCGGATGTGCTCGACGATGTGCGCCCGTTGGCGCCCGTTGACCTCGAGGACTCCGCGCAGCACGCTGAAGTCGTAGCCGTACTCGGCCGCGGTGTGGAGGAGGGCGGCGGTGTCCTTGGGCAGGCACGCGCCACCGAAGCCCGGACCCGGGTGCAAGAACTCCGAACCGATGCGCGGGTCGTACCCCATGCCGAGGGCCACGTCACGGACGTCGGCGTTGACGGCCTCGCACACGTTGGCGATGGCGTTGATGAACGAGATCTTCATGGCAAGGAAGGCGTTCGCCGCCTGCTTGACCATCTCGGCCGACGCGGCGTCGGTCACCACGGTGGGGGCCGGCACCGACCGGTACAGCTCCGACACCCGCACGGCGACCGCGGCGTCGTCGCACCCGATGACGATGCGCTGGGGGGTGAGGAAGTCACGGACGGCAGTGCCCTCGCGCAAGAACTCGGGGTTCGAGGCGACCCCGACCTCGTGGTCGACCCCCGCTTCCGCGAGCCACCGCGCGACCCGCCGGGTGGTCCCGACCGGCACCGTCGACTTGGTGACCACGACCGCACCCGGAGCGATCACCGGCGCGATCTCGCGACAGACGGCCTCGATCGCCGACAGGTCGGCCCGACCGTCGTCGCCCTGGGGCGTCCCGACGCAGAGGAACACGAACTCGGCGTCGCGCACCGCCTCGGTGGCACCCACCACGAAGCGCAGCCGTTGGATGGAGAGCCCCTCGGCCACCAGGCCGGGAAGTCCCTCCTCCAGGATCGGGATCTCGCCTTTCGTTAGGAGCGCCACGCGGTCGGGGTCGATGTCGGCGCAGCGGACGTCGTGACCGAGGCGGGCGAAGCATGCCGCCGTGGTGAGCCCGACGTAACCCGCCCCGATCACGGCCACCCGGCTCACGAACTCACCCCCCGGTCCTCGAGGCCCACGGCGCTCGCTCGGATTCCGGTGGGACGGCGCAGCGCCTTCGGCATCGTCTTTCTCATCCGACGATCCTACGGGCCGGTCGTCAGCGGATGCGGGGGTGGCGGCGCATGAACCACGTGTCGAGGCCGGTGAGGTGCGCCTCCCCCACCACCTCAAAGCCCAGGCGGCGGTAGAACACCACGTTCTGAGGCGTCTCGGTCTCCAGGAAGGCGATCTCGCCCTCGGCGTCCATCGCGGCGCAGAGGAGTCCCATCACCGCCGCACCCACCCCACGTCCCTGCAGCCCCGGTTCGACCCCGACCGGGCCCACGTGCCAGTGCCGTTCCTCGCAGTGGTGCTCGGCGAGCGACGCCAACACCCGGGTGAGCCGATCGGACGAGCCCGGCAGACCCTCCGGCCCCAGCGGTGCCCGTCGCGCCACCTCCGGGAGCACGTCGACGAAGCACGCCCCCGGCTGAGCCGCTGCGGCGCTCCCGATCACGTGCCCACCCACGACCGCCCCCCACACCTCGGGAGCCGGGAGCACCTCGGCCTCCGGTCGACGCCGCCACCAACCCCCGCGGTGCACCGGCGCGGTCCGGAAGAAGCCGTAGGTCGCGACCTGACGCGCGATCGGGTCAGGACCGTGGAGGTAGACGAAGAGCGGATCGTCGCGCAGCGCCCGCGCGGCCACCCGGTTCGCGGCGCTGCGCTCCTCGCCGGTGAGACGCCGGAACTCGGGGAGCAACGGTCGCCGGTCGGTCACCCGCGCGCCCGCAGCGCCTCGATGAGCTTGGGCACGACCTTGTTGACGTCGCCGACGATGCCGAGGTCGGCCACCCCGAAGATCGGGGCCTCGCCGTCCTTGTTGATCGCGACGATGTTGTCGGAGCCCTTCATGCCCACGAGGTGCTGGGTGGCACCCGAGATGCCGAGCGCGAGGTACAGCTTCGGCTTGACGGTCTTGCCCGTCTGGCCGACCTGCTTCGAGTAGGGGACCCAGCCCGCGTCGACGATCGCCCGGGAGGCCCCCGACGCGCCGCCGAGCAGCTTCGCGAGCTGCTCCACGAGCGGTTCGTAGCTCTCGGCCGCGCCGATGCCACGCCCGCCGGACACGACCACGGTCGCCTCCTCGAGCTTGGGACCTTCGCGCTCCTCGACGTGACGCTCGAGCACCTTGGTCTCGCCCGCCCGACCGGCGTCGACCCCCGCGAGCACCTCGACCGCGGCCGCCGCGCCACCCGACGGCTCGGCCGCGAACGACTTCGGACGGATCGCGACCAGGTGCGGACCCGGTCCGCTGAAGGTCGTCTCGACGAGGGTGTTGCCACCGAAGACGGCCGTCCCGACCTTCACGGTCGATCCGTCGACCGACAGCCCGGTGCCGTTGGTGACGACGGTCCGATCGAGCTTGACCGACAGGTGGGCGAGCGCGTCGCGCCCGTCGTAGGTCTGGGCGAAGAGGATCAGGTCGGGACCGTGCGTCGCCACCAGCGCCTCGAGGGCCGCGGCCCCGATCACACCGGGCAACGCGTCACCGGGGTCGACGGCGTGCACCGTGGTCGCACCGTGCTCACCCAGGGAACCCGCCAGGGCGTCGGCGTTGCTCCCCACGAACACGGCCTCGACCGTGTCGGCGATCTCCCGGGCCTTGGTCAACAACTCGAGCGTGCTCGTCGCGGGCTTGTCGCCCTCGGCTTCGGCGAACACCCAGACCTTTGCGAGTGCCATCGGTGGCTTCCTCTCCCGTGTGGACAGAACGAGTGGAACGATCGTGCGGACGCGCTCAGACGACCTTGAGCTCCTCGAGGAAGGTCACGATGCGGGCGAACGCCTCGCCGTCGTCCTCGACCTTCTCGCCGGCCTCGCGGGCGGGCGCCGGCGAGACGTCGGTGATCTGCTGGCCGGCGCCGGCCCAACCGACGCCGTCGACCGACAGGCCGAGATCGGCGGCCTTGCAGGCGTCGACCGGCTTGTTCTTGGCGGCCATGATCCCCTTGAACGAGGGGTACCGGGGCTCGACCACGCCGGCCGTCACGCTGACGACCGCCGGCAGGGATCCCTGCACGACGTCGTACCCGGCCTCGGTCTGGCGCTGGATCGTGACGGTGTCACCCGCCACGTCGACGTGCTTCGCGAAAGTCAGCGACGGCCATCCCAGCAGCGCGGCGATCTGCGCCGGCACGGTGCCGGTGTACCCGTCGGACGACTCGGTGGCGGCCAGGACGAGGTCGACGGACCCCGCCCGCTCGATCGCCTTGGCGAGCACCTTCGCCGTGGTGAGCGCGTCGGAGCCGGCGAGGGCAGCGTCGGAGACCAGGACCGCCTTCGCCGCACCCATCGCGAGCGCGGTGCGCAGGCCCGAGACCTCGTCGTTCGGTGCCATCGACACCAGCGACACCTCGCCGCCGCCCGCCTTGTCGACGAGCTGGAGCGCCATCTCGACGCCGTAGCTGTCGGACTCGTCGAGGACCAACTTGCCCTCGCGCTTGAGCTGGTTGGTGGAGGGGTCGAGCTCGCCCGGGACGGCCGGGTCGGGGATCTGCTTCACGCAGACGACGACATGCATGGGGATCGCTCCGGATCGGGAGTGGAAGACGCCCCATTCTGGCAAGGACGCCCCGACCCCGTCGAAACGGGCCGCCGGGCGGGCCCGGTAGCGTCCCGGGGATGCCCGACCTCGACCTGCTCGTGGTGGGCGCGGGCCCCGCCGGGGTCGCGGCCGCCATCACCGCCCGGGGCCTCGGCCTCTCGGTCGAGGTGGTCGACCGGGCCCGGTTCCCCCGCGACAAGATCTGCGGTGACGGCCTCACCGCTGGGGCCCTGCGGATCCTCGAGCACCTCGGAGTCCCGGTCCCGACCCTGGCCACCAGCCAGGCCGTGGACACCGTGGCCCTGCGCGGGCCTCGTGGCCGGGTCGTGACCCTCCCCCTCCCCTCCGACGGGCTCCATTCGGTGGTCACCACCCGGCGCGACCTCGACGACGCCCTCGTGCGCCGGGCCCGTGCCCTGGGCGTGACGGTCCACGAGGGCCGGACCGTGACCGGGGTGGAGATCGATGCCGACCACGTCACCGTCCTCCACGCTGCCGACGAGCCCGACGGGGCCGACGCCAGCACCGCCCGGTTCGTGGTCGCCGCCGACGGTCAGTGGTCCACGGTGCGCCGCTGTGTCGACCCTGCGGGTGCCAACGACCTCGGTTCGTGGCACGCGTTCCGCCAGTACTTCTCCGGAGTCCACGACCCCCGGCTGTGGGTGCTCTTCGAGGCCGACCTCCTGCCCGGGTACGCCTGGGTGTTCCCGCTCCCGGGCGGCCGGGCCAACGTGGGCTTCGGAGTCCTGCGCGGGCCGGCGACCACCGGGAAGGTCCGCGCC
>JBAXBB010000085.1:0-12991 GCA_037142235.1 Actinomycetes bacterium | reverse complement strand
CCACGCTGGTCGGTGATGATCCCGGTCGCCAGCGGCGCCGTCTGGCACGCCCCGTAGGGAATCTGGTCGATCACCGGGCTGCCCGCCTGGGGCTTGCGGGTCTTCGTCGGCCCACCGTTCCACGCCAACGCGTCCAACAGCGGGTCATTGGCGACGTTCTGCGAGTCACCGATTCCGTCCAGACCACACGACGTGTCGTTCGCATAGTTGTAGCCACCGGACGTCGCGGACTTGTTGCAGAGGTTCGTCGGCACCGGGGCGTGCAGAACACTTGCGAAGAGGCCGATGGTCGACGCAGACACCGCGCTTCCCGCCGACGTCGAGGTGTTCCCCGTGAACGTCGTGTAGGCCGCACTCGTCGAGCCCACCGTGAGGATCGCTCCCCCGGGCCCCACCGTCGTGTTCCCGGCGAACGTGGAGTTCGTCCCGAACACGTTCGCGACCGTGACGATCGCTCCGCCGCCGGACCCCGCCGAATTCGACGAGAACGTCGAGCCCGCCACCGTGGCGTTCCCGAGCGTCGAGACGGCACCGCCGTAGCCGGCGGCGGAATTGCTGGAGAACGTGGAGTCGGCGATCACCATCGGTCCAGCCGCGCGGATCGCACCTCCACCGGAGTCTGCATGATTCTGGTCGAACTCCGATCCGGTCACCGCGAGCGGTCCACCGACGGACAGCGCTCCACCGTCGCCGGTGGTGTGGCCGTGCTGGAACGTCAGGGCGTCGACGGAGAAGGCGCCCGTCGACGTGCTCGCCATCAAACGGAAGGTGTCGTCTCCGACGATGACATTGCCGTGCCCGTTGATCTTCACGACGTGGGCGCCGCCCGTGCCACCGTCGTAGGTCACGCCGCTCGAGAGGACGAGGTCGGCGAGGCCGGGATCGATCTCGATGGTGACGTCCTTGCCGGTCGCCCAGCCGCCGGTGCCGGCCTGGATCAACGCCTCACGCAGCGTGCAGCCCGTGAAGGTCGGGGCGGTGGTGCAGTCGCCACCGGAGTTCGCACTGGACCGGACCCGGATGGTCGTGGCGACCTCCACGGCACCGACGTCACAGCCCTCGCCGACCGACGCCGGCCGCGGGGCGCCCCGCTGGTCGCGGGTGATCGACAGTCCGGCGTCACAGCTGCCGTTGGGCACCACGTCGATCAGTGGGCTCGCCGCTTGCGGCTTGAGGGTCTGGGTCGGCCCGCCGTTGTCGGCCAGGGCATTCAGGAGCGGGTCATTGGCGACGTTCTGTGAGTCGCCGGTGCCGGTCAGGCCGCACGACGTGTCGTTCGCGTAGTTGTAGCCGTTCGAGACTCCGGTCGAGCTGAGCTGACAGAGGTTCCCAGTGCCCGTCGGCTTGTCGAGGACCGTCCCGAACAGGTGCGCCGTCCTGATGGCCGACCAGATTGCACTCCCGGTACCCAGCGAGGTGTTCCCCTCGAACGAGGAGTAGGTCACCGTGACCTTCGAGAAGGCGTAGACCGCGCCGCCTTGCCCGCCGGCCTTGGTGACCCCGTTGCCGGAGAACGTCGAGTTGGTCACGTCCACTTCGCCCAGCCACGCGGCGATGGCTCCACCCTGTTCGGATGCCGAATTGGTCGAGAACGTCGAGTTCGTGACCTGCACGGCCAGGGTGTCCACGCTCCCGAACGCCATGATGGCGCCGCCATAGCCAGTGGCCGAGGTCGAGTTCCCCGTGAACGAGGAGTCCGACACCACCGCGCTGTACCCGACGTACACCGCCCCGCCGAAGTTCTCCGCGGTGTTTCCCGAGAACGATGACGACACCACGTTGACCGCCGCGCTCGATGCGGTCGAATAGATGGCACCGCCGTTGGTCTTCGCCGTGTTGTTGGTGAAGACCGTGCGGACGATGATCGGGACCAGCGTGTTGTTCTGGGCCGTGACTGCACCACCGGCATCGTTCGGCGCCGAGTTGCCCGTGAACGTCGTGTCGACCAGTGAAAGGTGTCCGTTGCCCCACACGGCCCCACCCTGACCGGACGTGGCGCGGTTCCCGGAGAAGGAAGATCCGGTGATGCTGATGTCTCCGAAGGCATGGATCGCCCCGCCGCTGCCGCTGGCCACGTTGTCACGGAAGGTCGAGCCGACGACGGCGAGGGTCGAACTCGACCCATCCATGTACACCGCCCCGCCGTTCCCGGACGCGGCGCCCTTCTTCATGGTCAGGGCGTCGATCGCGAGCAGGCCGGTGAACGCACTGTCCCCGTGGATCAAGCGGAACGAGTTGTTGCCCTCGACGGTGTTGTAATTGCCCTGGATCGTGAGGGTGTGCGCGTTGCCCGTTCCCCCCTTGACGAGCAGTTCGCTGGCGAGGGTGATGGTCCCGAGGCTGACCGGGATCACGATGGTGACGTCGACGCCGGCACCACAGCCCGAGTTCGCATCCCCGATGGCCGACCGGAGCGTGCCCGCACCCGTATCGGCGGTGCTGGACAGGGTGATGGTCGAGCAGGTGACGGGAGGTCTCCGGCTGGCCGCCTCGACCGGGCCGGTGAGCGCGATCACCACGCCGATCAGGAGCGACAGGGCAACCGCAGCCGCCTGGAGCCGAGATCGCATCTTCATGGCGTCGTCCTCGAACGGTCGACCGGCACCACCGCCGGACATCGGAAGTCCGGCAACCTAACCGCGCCACGCCCACCGGTTCCAGTTCGCAACGACGCAAAAACAATTCAGTTGGATCACGAACTACATGCGTGTCATTCATCTCGCGAACAGGTCGCGCTCAGTGCGGCCCCCGCGACCCCACGCCGGCCCGGCGGATCCCCACGGTCCGCTCCGCCCCCTCGCCACAGACGCCACACCCGCCACACCCGCCTGGCGCAACCCGCCGGTGGGGCGACGGCCGGAAGCCCGGCTGGAGGGGCGGACCCCCGTTCCGTTCGGCCTCCCCCGAGGGGTGCCGGTTGTCGGGCTGCCGGGACTCGAACCCGGGACCTTTGGTCCCCCAGACCAACGCGCTAACCAAGCTGCGCCACAGCCCGTCGCCCCCGAAGGGAGACAGGACGGCATGCTACCGCGCCGCTCCGGCGCTCCCCCGTCCGGAGCTCGGTCGACACCGTGCAGTCACCAGCGGTGGACGAGCCAGACGATGCCCTCGTAGGCGCGGTAACCCAGGTAGAGCGCGACCGCCCCCGTGAGCACCTTGAGGTGCCACGGCACGGGCAGGGTCTCCTCGTCGGCCGCGGGCGCCGCGCCCCCCTGCGCCACCCGACGGCGGGCCCGACGCGCACGGCGCTCGGCCGACTCCACCGGCTCGGCCCCCGGAGCGTGGGCCCTCCCCGGATCGACCGCCCGCCCACACGTGGGACAGGTGCCCTCGGCGGTGACCGTCGACGGCGAGAGGAACCGGTCGCAACCGGTGCACCACGGCACGGTCAGTGGGAGCGGCGCCGGATCCGCAACTTGATGGGCGTCGGCCCGAGGTCGAACGCTTCACGGATACGCCGCTCGAGGTACCGCACGTAGGTGGGTGGCAACTCGTGCGTGGCGAAGATCGTGAACGTCGGCGGATCGGACGCGCCCTGCACCGCGTAGAGCAGCCGGGGCCGGTGACGGCGCACGGGCGGCGGCGGGTGCTGCGCCTGCGCCTCTTGCATCAACCGGTTGAGCGCGGCCGTGGGGATGCGGGCGTGGTAAGCCTCCTCGGCCTGGCGCAGCGCGGGGAGCACCCGCACCACGCTCTTGCCGGTGAGCGCAGAGATCTTCAGCACCGGCGCGTACGCCAGGAACGCCAGGCGGTCGGCGACGTCGGCCTGCACCTGGAGGCGGTCGTCGGGGTCGGTGATCTGGTCCCACTTGTTGAGCACGATCACCACCACGGTGCCCGCGGCGTCGATCCGCTCGGCGAGGCGCTGGTCCTGGTGGGTCACACCCACCGTCGAGTCGATGACGAGCAACGCGGCGTCGGCCCGGTCGACCGACTCCAGCGCCCGCACCAGGCCGTAGTACTCGGTGGCCTCGTCGATCTTGGCCTTCCGGCGCATCCCGGCGGTGTCGACGAAGCGCAGCGGTCCGTCGTCGGTCTCGACCAGGGTGTCGATGGAGTCTCGGGTGGTGCCCGGCAGGTCGTGGACCACCGTGCGCTCGTCGCCGACGAGCCGGTTGAAGAGGGTCGACTTGCCCACGTTGGGGCGGCCCACGATCGCGACGCTGAAGATCCCGTCGTCTTCCTCGACGACCTCCTCGACCTCCTCGGGGAGCCCGTCGACGATGGCGTCGAGCAGGTCGCCACTCCCCCGGCCGTGCAGGGCCGACACGGGGAACGGATCCCCCAGGCCCAGGCGGGCGAACCCCCACGCCTCGACCTCGCGGCGCTCGTCGTCGACCTTGTTGACCGCGACCAGCACCGGGGTGCCGGACACCCGCAGCAGGCGGGCGACGCGGTCGTCCTCCTCGGTGATCCCCACCACGGCATCGACCACGAGCACCACGACGTCGGCGTTGCCCATCGCCCGCTCGGCCTGCTTGCTCACCTGGCGCGTCAGTGCGGTGGGGTCGGAGGTGTCGAGCCCTTCGGGGAGCCAGCCGCCGGTGTCGACCACGGTGAACGTCCGGCCGTTCCAGTCGGCGATGAGCTCCTTGCGGTCACGGGTCACCCCGGGCCGCTCCTCGACGATGGCGCGGCGCCCACCCACGATGCGATTCACGAGGGTCGACTTGCCCACGTTGGGGCGGCCGACGATCGCGACCCGCGGGTGCTGTGCCGTGCTCATGCCGCCACCCCTGCCCGGGGCGCCCGGAGCGCCTCCACCAGGGCGACGCCGTCGGTGGCGACCACCTCGACCGGTCGGGGCAGGTCGGCGACCACCCCACCGTCGAGGAACCGGTCGTTGGAGAGCACCACGTCGGGCAGGAGATAGCGGTCGCCGGCCGGCTCGTGCACCAGGGCCGCGCCGACGTCGGCCGCGGTGAGCAGCCCGGTCACCGCGATGTTGCCGCCGAAGAACCGGTTGGGCACCGGGATCAACCGGACCGGGACACCGGCGACCGCCTCCAGGGTGGGCAGCAGCGGTGTCAGCACCGCTGCACCGTACTCACCCGTGACCAGAGCGACGGGTCGTCGGCCACCACCGGTCGATCCGGAGGCTGGAAGGCCCGGCCCCACCGTGACCGGGATCACCGTGCGGGGACTCCGGTACATCACGGCCGGGGCGCCCTCGACCGCGGCGAAGAAGCCGGGTCGCGTCCCGGTGCCGTCGACCGACTCACCGCGGGCGGCCCGCTCAACCTCGTCGGCGAAGGCGGCCGCCATGCCGATGCCGTTCTCGTGCTGGGTGAGGTCGTCGTAGGCGGCGAGGTCGGGGAAGGGCCGGCCGGCCATCAGGTGGTACTCGTCGGCGGCGTAGACCAGCCGGCGGCCCAGCGCCGCGAGGAAACGATCCTGCCACCCGGCCACCTGGTCGAGCACCGCCTCGGCCTCGGCCCGGGTGTGGACCCGCATCTCGGGCTCGTGGGAGTGGTCACTGATCCCGAGCGGGACGCAGGCCACCGTGTCCAGGCGGGGGAAGCGGTCGAGGATGCCGAGCAGCGTCTCGTCGAGGGCTGCGCCGTCGTTGACGCCCGGGCAGACCACGATCTGACCGTGGACGCTCACCCCGGCGTCGAGCAGCATCCCCAGCCAGCGCAGGCTGGTCGCTCCGCGCCGGTTGCGCAGGAGGTGCGCCCGGAGATCGGGGTCGGTGGCGTGGATGCTCACGTAGAGCGGCGACAACCCCTCGGTCACCACCCGCTCGAGGTCGGCCTCCGTGAACCGGGTGAGCGTGGTGAAGTTCCCGTACAGGAACGACAGCCGGTAGTCGTCGTCCTTCAGGGAGAGGCTCGTGCGCATCCCCGGCGGCAACTGGTGGATGAAGCAGAACGGACAGTGGTTGTCGCACGTGCGGACCCGATCGAAGACGGGCCCGGTCAGGGCCAGGCCGAGCGGCTCGCCCTCGCGCTTGTCGACCACGACCTGACGTTCGAGCCCGCCCCGGCGCAGGTCGAGTTCCACCACGGCCGCGTCGGCCTGGATCTGGTAGCGGATGACGTCGCGCACGGCTTCGCCGTTGACGGCGAGGAGCTCGTCGCCGGGAAGCACACCGGCGGCCTCGGCAGGCGACCCGGGCGCGACGGCCTCGATGCGGGCCGTGGGCATCGCCCCATCCTACGGTCGCTACCCTCGCATCCGTGACCGACCGCCCCCGCGTCGACCGCGTGCTCCTCGCCGAGCCGCGCGGGTTCTGCGCCGGGGTGGAGATGGCCATCAAGGCCCTGGTCTGGATGGTGCGGGTCTTCGAGCCACCCGTCTACTGCTATCACGAGATCGTGCACAACCGCCTCGTGGTGGAGCGGTTCCGGGCCCAGGGCGTGGTCTTCGTCGACTCCGTCGACGACGTCCCGGCCGGAGCGCCTCTGATGCTCTCGGCCCACGGCTCGGCCCCCGAGGTGGTCAGCGCCGCCCGGGAGCACGACCGCTTCGTGGTCAACGCCGTGTGCCCGCTGGTGACCAAGGTCCACCACGAGGCCCGGGTGCGCGCCAACAAGGGCTACACGATCCTCTACGTCGGCCACGCCGGCCACGACGAGGCCGAGGGGGCCCTCGCCGTGGCGCCGGGCTCCATGCGGCTGGTGGAGCACGAGGAAGACCTCGACGTCGTGCTCCCTTCCCTGCCCGACGGGCCGGTGGCCGTCCTGGCCCAGACGACCCTCGCCCTCCACGACTGGCAGGGGATCGTCGACCGCACCCGGGCCGAGCACCCCGACCTCTGGACCGCCGCCCGGGGCGACCTCTGCTTCGCCACCACCAACCGCCAGGAGGCACTGCGCGTGGTGGCCGAGCGGGCGGATGCGATCGTGGTGATCGGCAGTGCGAACTCCTCCAACACCCTGGCCCTGGTCGAGGTCGCCCGGCGGGCGGGCTGTGAGCGGGTCGTGCGGGTCGACGGTCCCGACGAGCTCGACGCCGACATGCTGGCGGGCGCGCGGGTGGTGGGGGTCACCGCCGGCGCCAGTGCGCCCGACGACCTCGTGCGCTCCGTGGTGGCGCGCCTCGACCCCGCGGACGGCGTCGAACCGGTCTACGTCACCGACGAGGACGAGTACTTCCCGCCGCCCCGCGAGTTGCGCGAACTGCTGCCCGCCCTCGATGCAGCGGCCGTCCTGCTGTTCGGCGGCGATCCGATCGCCGCCCGCGACCTCAGCGGCCCGTTCACCACCGACCGTGAGGTCGACGCCTCAGCCGCCCTCGCCGGCCTCGCCGCTCCCAGGCACTGAACCGCTCCGGCCACCGGCCCCCGGCGGGCGGGCCGAGGCCCGGTCGGCCGCGGCCCACCTGGCTTTTGCGGACCGCGCCTTGGCGGTGATCCGCCCGTGCCGGGACCGGTGGTCGGACCACTCGACGGCCTCGTCGAAGCACGCCTGCATCCGGGCCAGGAGCTCGGCGTCGGCCCTGGCCACTGCGTCGCGACGCTTGTCGCCATCGACCTTCTCGGGCGTGAACGGCTCACCCACCACCACCGTCACCCGAGAGAACCCCGGCACCCCGAACCAGCGCCGGAACGGGTACTCGCTGCCGCCGATGCCCACCGGCACGAGGGGCACCCCGACGCGGTAGGCCAGATAGGCCGCTCCTGAGTAGATCGGCCCGAGCGCGGGCCCGGAGCGCCGGGTCCCTTCGGGGAACACCACGACGGGCTCGCCGGCGCGCAGCGCGGACTCGATCGCCTGCAACGCCGCCCGGTCGCTGCCGTCGCGGTCGACGGGGACCGCCCCGAGTTCGTCGAAGACCCAGGTCCAGAACACCCCGTTGAAGATCTGGCTCTTGGCCATGAAGCGCAGCCGGCGGCGCGTCACCGAGGCGGAGAATGGGATGTCGAGGGTCGACCGGTGCGACGGCGCCAGGATGTACACGCCGCTCCGGGGCAGGTGCTCCGCACCACGCGTGCGGACGCCGAACAAGAGACGGGCCGTGACGACGATCACCGTCCGCCAGAACGCGTAGAACATCAGGCGTCACCCCCCGTGAACGCGCGGTGTGCCAGCCGGACCACCTCGCCCACGACGTCGTCGATCGTGAGACCGGTGGTGTCGAGCACCACGGCGTCGTCGGCGACCGCGAGGGGCGCCGCCGCCCGGCCCGAGTCGAGGGCGTCGCGGCGCTTGAGGTCGGCCTCGACCGCGGCGGCGTCGGCCGGACGATCCGCGGCAGCTTCGTCGGCGGCCCGCCGCCGCGCGCGCTCGGCCTCGCTGGCCGTGAGGTACACCTTCAACGGAGCGTCGGGGAACACCACGGTGGTGATGTCGCGTCCCTCCACCACCCCGCCACCCCGCTCGGCCATCCAGGCGCGCTGGAGGTCCACCAGCACCTCCCGCACTTCTGGTTGGGCCGAGACGGTCGACACCGCCCCCGTGACCTCGGGCCCGCGGATCTCGGCGCGCACGTCGCGACCGTCGAGCGTGACCGCGTCGGCGGGCCCGAGCCCGATCCGGTGGCGACGGGCGAGCGCGCCCAACGCCGGACCGTCGTCGAGGGCGGTGCCCGACTCGAGGGCGGCCAGCGTGACCACCCGGTACATGGCACCGGTGTCGAGGACCTCGAGGTCGAGCGCGACGGCGACGAGTCGCGTGATCGTGGACTTGCCCGACCCGGCCGGCCCGTCGACGCCGACGATCCGCAGGGGGGCGCTCACGACCCGACCACCCGCACCGTGCCCCCGAGCGTGCCCAGGTGGGCGGCAAACTCCGGGTAGGAGATCTCGACGTCACTCCAGCCCTCGACCGACGAGGTTCCCTCGAGCGCCGCCGCGGCCACGGCGCCGGCCATGGCGATCCGATGGTCGCCGTGCGACGCGAACGCCGCGCCCCGGGCGAGCCCCGCCGGCGGACGCCCGCCGATGGCGAGACCATCGGCCCGGGGTTCGACCTCCACGCCGAGCCGGGCGAGTTCCGTCGCGAGCGTGGCGATCCGGTCGCTCTCCTTGACCCGCAGCTCCGCCGCCTCTCGGATCTCGCTCGGTCCCGTGGCGAACGCCGCGGCCACCGCCAGGACCGGCAACTCGTCGACGATCCCCTCGGAACTGGTGATGACCGTGCCGGTCAACGGTGCCGAACGGACCTCGACGTCGCCGACCGGCTCCCCGGCCCGCTCGCCGGTGAGCGTGACCGTGAGGTCGGCCCCCATGGCGCGCAGCACATCGAGGTAGGCGATGCGCGCCGGATTGCACAGGACGTCGGTGCACACGAGGTGCGACCCGGGCACGAGCGTGGCGGCCACGACGAAGAACGCGACCGACGACGGGTCGGCCGGCACGTCGAGGTCGAGCGGCCCGGGGGCACCGGGCCGGACGCGAGTGGTGGTGGTGTCGACCACCTCGACCGGTGCGCCGAGGGCACGCAGCATCCGCTCGGTGTGGTCACGGCTCGGGGCCGGCTCGACGATCTCGGTGTCGCTGTCGGCCTGGAGCCCCGCCAGGATCAACGCCGTCTTGACCTGCCCGCTGGCCACCGCCAACTCGTGACGCACCCCGCGGAGCGCACCCCCGCGCACCACCAAGGGCGCGCACCGGCCACCGTCGCGCCCGTCGACGACCGCGCCCATCGCGCGCAAGGGCTCGGCCACCCGGGCCATCGGGCGACGCGACAGCGAAGTGTCACCCGTGAGGATCGACAGGAAGGGCCGCCCGGCGCACAGGCCGGCGAGGAAGCGCATCGTGGTGCCGGAGTTGCCGCAGTCGAGAACCCCAGCGGGCTCGACCAACCCGGCGAAGCCCCGGCCCTGCACCGTCAGAGGACCACCCACGGAAGGGTCGACGCGGAACTCCACGCCGAGGCCGGCGAGCGCCGACCGGGTGCTCGCCACGTCGTGGCCCGTACCCAGGTTGGTGAGGCGACTCGGGCCGTCGGCGATCGCGGCGGCGACCAGTGCGCGGTGTGACACCCCCTTGCACCCGGGGACGCGCAACCGGCCGGTCAACGCAAGCCCGCCCTGGACCTCGAGGGCTCCTCCCCCGCTCACGACAGCACCCGCCGGGCGTGGTGGTACCCGCGAGCGGTGAGAGCGTCCTCGAGCACGTCGGCGCCGGTGGACGGCACCACGAGCACGAGCACACCCGCGGCGCCCTCGGCCGAGTGGGCGATCTCGAGGTCGACGATGTTGACGCCGAGTTCGCCGGCCGCGGTGGTGACCTCGGCCAGCACCCCGGGCCGGTCGGGCACGGGGACCCGCAGCTCGACCAGGGTGGCGTCGGTGGGGGCACCCGTCGGGAGATTGCGCCGGGCCGCGCGTGCCCGTTCGAGCAGGTCGAGCAGGCCGGACCGGTCGGCCCCGGCCACCAGGTCACGCACGCCCCGGAGCGCGACCAGGTAGTCGTCGAGCGCACCGACGATCGCGTCGTGGTTGGCGATGCAGATGTCGGGCCAGATCGCCGGGTGGCCGGCCGCAATGCGCGTCATGTCGCGGAACCCGCCGGCCGCGAGCCGCAACAGCGTCGCGTGCTCCTCGCCCCGACTCGCGGCGACGTCCATCAGGGTGGAGGCCGCCAACTGGGGCACGTGGCTCACCACGGCGACCAGGGCGTCGTGATGGCGCGGGCCGACCGCAATGGTCTCGGCGCCGAGCGACGCGACGAAGTCGCGCACCGCTTCGAAGGCTGCCGGTGGGGTGTCCCCGGTCGGGGTGAGGACCCAGGTCGCGCCCACGAACATCTCGCCGTCGGCGCCGTCGAGGCCGTCCTGCTCCGAGCCCGCCATCGGATGCCCACCCACGAAGCGCGCGGCGGCGCCCGGATGACTGGCGCTGACCGCCTCGACCACCACGCCCTTCACCGACGACACGTCGGTGACCAGCGCGGCGCCGGCGTCGAGCGCGGCACCCACGGTCGAGGCGGCGTGCCCCACGGGAGTGGCCACCACCACGAGATCCGCGCCCGCGACCGCGGCGGCCAGGTCGTCGGCCACCTCGTCGACCACGCCGAGTGCCGCGGCGCGTTCGCTGCGTTCGCGGTCGAGGTCGAAGCCGACGACCGTGTGGCCCTGGGCCCGGGCTGCGAGCCCGATCGAACCGCCGATGAGACCCGTCCCGACGACGGCGATCCGGCTCACCCGGCGAGGTCGGTCCGGAGGCTGCGGGCGTCCTCCAGGTAGACGTGGTGCACCTCGGCCCGCGACCGGGTGCTGTAGCAGTGCACGAGCACCCGAACGCACCGGGGCAAGCCGCCGGTCACGGCGGCCTCCTGGGCGCCGAGAAGTGGCACGTCGTCGAAGCCGAGGGCCCGCACCGCGGAGGCCGGGTAGATGGCGTCGAGGTCGTCGGTGGTGGTGACGATGACGCTGACGAGGTCGTCGCCCGCCACGTTGTTGCGCTCGAGCATCTCGCGCACCAGGACCTGGGTCTTGGCCGAGATCTCGGCAGCGGTGTTCTCGATGCAGGTGGTCGCCCCCCGCAGGCCCACGATCCTCACCGCCACAAGGTTACTCCGGGGGTTCCGGCTCCCCCGGTGCGGTTGCGGCACCCGCCAGCCGATGGACCTCGTCGGGCCGCAGGACCCGCCACTCCCCCGGGGCCAGTTCAGGCACCCGCAACGGGCCGATCCGCGTCCGCACCAGGCGGCGCACGGGATGCCCGACCGCAGCGAGCATCCGCCGGACCTGGCGGTTCCGGCCCTCGTGGATCGTCACCTCCACGGCGGACACCCGCTCGCCGGCCTGGACGAGGCTCACCCGGGCGGGCGCGGTGACGCCGTCGTCGAGCGTCACCCCGGTGCGCAGCGTGCGCAGCGCCGCCGGACTCGGCCGACCTTCCACCTCCACCAGGTACGCCTTTTCCACCCCGTGCCGGGGGTGGGTGAGCAGATGGGTGAGGTCGCCGTCGTTGGTGAGGATCAAGAGCCCCTCACTGTCGGCGTCGAGCCGACCGACCGGGTGGACCCTCGGCTCGGCGGGCACGAGCTCGACCACCGTCCGCCGACCCTCGGGATCGTGGGCGGTGCTGACGATGCCGATGGGCTTGTTCAAGACGTAGTGGACGAGATCGGCCCTGGTGGCGACCAGCACGCCGTCGACGCGCAGCACCTGGCGCTCGCGGTCGATGCGGTCACCCAGGCGCACGATCTCGCCGTCGACCGTGACCCTTCCAGCCTCGATCAGCACCTCGCAGGCGCGCCGTGAGCCGAAGCCCGCGCGCGCCAGAGCCTTTTGGACCCGCTCGGGCTCGAGGGCGCCGCCGCCGTCAGGCTCCGGGGTCGGCACCGTCTGCGCCCGCGCCGTCGGTCTCCGGCCCCGCCGTGCCCGTGCCGTCAGTCGTCGAGCCGGTCGTGGTGTCGGTCGTGGTGTCAGGTGCCGAGTCGGGCTCGAGCACCGGCGCGTCTTCGACCGAGGCTTCGGCGAGACGCGGATCGAGGTCGGCCCGCAACCCGCGTTCGAGGGCCTCGACCACCTCCGGACCGGGGATGAAGTCCCCCAACGAGGGCAGGTCGGCGAGGCCGGCCAGGCCGAGGCGCTCGAGGAACCGGGTCGTGGTCCCGTAGAACGTTGCCAACCCGGGACCGGGATCCCGCCCGACCTCTTGGACGTAGCCCCGTTGCACCAGGGTCGCCAGGGTCGACTCCACGTTGACCCCGCGGATCGCGGAGATCTGACCGCGGGTGATCGGCTGCTTGTAGGCCACGATCGCCAACGTCTCGAGCGCCGGACCCGACAGGCGCACGTGCTGGCCCTCGAGGACGAACTGCTCGACGTACGCCGCGACGTCGGGGTGGGTCTGGAACCGGAAGCCCCCGGCGACCTCGGCCAGGACGAAGCCGCGACGCTCGCGCTCGTACTCCTCGGCCAGTTCACGACAGATCGCGGTCACGAGGTCGACGTTGCACTCGACCAGTTCGGCGAGGTCGCGCGCGGGCACGGGCTCGGTCGCGGCGAGCACCACCGCCTCGATCGCCCGCCGCGCTTCGGCCCGGGCGTCCGCGGGTGCGAGCAGGTCCGGACCCTGCGCCACGGGGAAGGCG
>JBAXBB010000084.1:0-13301 GCA_037142235.1 Actinomycetes bacterium | reverse complement strand
GCGGTGGCGGTGCTGGCGCGCCCCGACGGTCCGGCCCAGACGGTGCTGCCGGCCGCGTACCGCCGGGCGGGTCCGCCCATCTGGTCGCGTCGCCCGGTCGAGGGCGTGGTGCTGCTCGTCGACGACGTGGCCACCACCGGAGGCACCGCCCGCGCCTGTGCCGGGGCTCTGCTCCACGCCGGCGCCCGCGAGGTCACCGCCTGCACGATCGCCCGCACGCCCCCGGGGCGGCACTGAGGCCGGTCGGCGTCGGACCGGTCTCCGCGGGTGGGGCTCAGCGACCGGAGCCGCGTCGGACCCTCCGCGCGACCACGAAGTCGTCACGGTCGGAGACGATGCGGAACCGGCCGTCGTGGATCAGGGCGTCGAGGAGCGCCCGTTCGTCGGGTCCGAGCGTCTGGCGGTCGAGGAACAGCCAGTCGACCCTCCCGGGGTTGCGACCCTGCTCGCCCTCGATGCCGTAGTTCTTGAGCCGCCACGGGTTGGCGAAGGTGTAGATCTCCGGCCGCCGACTGAGGTGGGGGACCAGGTTGTACGTCGCCGAGACCGTCGCGTCGGCGGGGATGAGGGCCAGGTCCCGGCGGGCGGTGTCGTTGCGGGGCGAGTCGACGAGCGGCCACCAGCCGGTGCGGTACTGGTTGCTGATCGGCGAGATCCCCCAGATCACCTGGGTGTAGAGGGCGCTGGCCAGGACGGCGACGACCACCACGGTGACCACCCCGACCCGGATCCGGGGCGCCCGGATCCGGTCGCGCAGCCAGGCGATCCCCTCGACCATGGCCAGGGTGGCCGCCGCGAGAGGAAGGGCCGCGTAGTGATAGGTGATGACCTTCGTCCACGGCACGTTGGTGAGCAGGTTGAGCACGTACTGCGGGAGGCCGAGGAGGAGCACGGCGGGGGCGAGAAGTGGGGTGAACGCGAACGGTCCGAGGAGGTGGCGGAGGAAGTCGCGCGCCTCGAAGCCGGTCAGGGGGCGGGCGATGCGGTCGGGATGGGTGAGGGCCATGTGGAGGATCCCGGTCGGGGTGCGTCCGACCTCGGTGTAGAGCAGGGCCGACTGCACGTCGCCGTGGTTGATCCAGGGGAACAGGGCGAACGTCCAGGCGGAGAACCAGGCGAGCGCGGCGCCGAGGGTCCAGAGGCCGGCCTTCCGGTCACCGCGCAGCACCATCAGGAGGCCGAGCATCACCACGAAGAGGGCGACGTCCTCCTTCCAGGAGACGGCGACGACGGCCCAGAGGGCGAACCACACCCACTGGCGGCGGACGGAGCAGTAGTAGGCGGCCAGGAGCGGTGCGATCGCCACCACCTCGGGGTGGAACAGCTCCCAGGAGAAGAACCCGAGTGCCGGGTGGAGCAGGAGGGCCACGCCGAGCGCCGTTCCAATCCAGGCCTGCCCGGTGCGGTGCCGCGCGAGCAGGAACACCGGGACGGCGGCCAGCCCGAGCGAGGCCACTTGGATCGTGTTCCAGGAGTCGGGTCCGCCCCCGAGCCACGAGAGCGGGGCGAACAGGAGGTACCCGGGGGTGGCGTGGTGGCCGAGCACGTGCAGGCCCCGCACCGTCATGAAGCTGCGCCCGTGCGCGAGCAACCAGATGCTCTGGTCGTGGATCCCCATGTCGAAGTCGTACGAGCCGAACCGGTCCTGGCGCAGCACGACCAGGACCGAGAACACCAGGATCCACACCGCGACGGCCACGCCGAGCACCACCGCCGCGGCGGTGTCGCCCCGCACGGAGCGCACCGACCGGTGAACCGACCGTCGGACCGTCGACGACACCGCTTCGGGTGCTTCGGTTCCGGGGTCCGCCGGCGGGCCGTTCATCGAAGGCAGCATAGGAATTCCCGGGGCCGGGAAGGCCGAAGAGGGGGCCACGGGGGTCGCCGGTACACTTCACGCGCTATGGGTCTGTTCCAAAAGGTGCTGCACGCAGGGGAGGGTCGGAAGCTCAAGGCCCTGCAGGGTCTCGTGCCCGAGATCAGTGCCCGGGAGCCCGAGATGCAGGCCCGCTCCGACGAGGAGCTCCGGGCGATGACCGCCGAGTTCAAGCGCCGGATCGACGCCGTCGGCGCCGATCTCGTGGCCGACCGCGAGCAGCGGATCGCCGCCCTCGACGACCTCCTGCCCGAGGCGTTCGCGGTGGTGCGCGAGGCGGGGGTGCGGGCGCTCGGCCAGCGCCACTTCGACGTCCAGCTGATGGGCGGGGCGGCCCTGCACCTGGGCTGGGTCGCCGAGATGAAGACGGGCGAGGGCAAGACCCTGGTCGCGACCCTGCCGTCGTACCTGAACGCGCTGGCGGGTTATGGGGTCCACCTGATCACGGTGAACGACTACCTGGCCAAGCGTGACGCCGAATGGATGGGCCGGCTGCACCGGTTCCTCGGGCTCGAGGTCGGCATGGTGCTCCCCGACATCGACGACTGGGACGACAAGCGCCGCGCCTACGCCGCCGACATCACCTACGGCACCAACAACGAGTTCGGGTTCGACTACCTCCGTGACAACATGGCCGGGGCGCGCGACCAGCAGGTGCAGCGGGGCCACTACTTCGCCATCGTCGACGAGGTCGACTCCATCCTCGTCGACGAGGCGCGCACCCCCTTGATCATCTCGGGGCGGGCCGACGACGCCGCCCAGCTCTACGTGCAGTTCGCCGCGGTGGTGCAGAAGCTCCAGCGCGAGGACCACTACGAGGTCGACGAGGCCAAGCGCACCATCGTCCCCACGGAGGAGGGCATCGCCCGGGTCGAGGAGTCCCTCGGGGTCGACAACCTCTACGAGCACGTCAACCAGAACTTCGTGCACCAGCTCCAGCAGGCACTCCGCGCCAAGGAACTGTTCAAGCGCGACGTCGACTACGTGGTGCAGGGCGGCGAGGTCCGCATCGTCGACGAGTTCACGGGACGCATCCTCGAGGGGCGGCGCTGGAGCGAGGGACTGCACCAGGCGGTCGAGGCCAAGGAGCGCGTCAAGATCAAGGAGGAGAACCAGACCCTCGCCACGGTCACCCTCCAGAACTACTTCCGCATGTACAACAAGCTCTCGGGCATGACCGGAACCGCCTCCACCGAGGCGGGCGAGTTCGCGCACACCTACGGGCTCGAGGTGGTGAGCATCCCCACCAACCGTCCGATGGTCCGGGCCGACGAACCCGACCTCATCTACAAGTCCGAGGAAGCGAAGTTCAATGCCGTCGCCGACGACATCGCCGAGCGCAGCGCGGCGGGCCAGCCGGTGCTCGTGGGGACCATCTCGGTGGAGAAGTCCGAGCACCTGGGGCGACTGCTCGACCAGCGGGGCATCCCCCACGCCGTGCTCAACGCGAAGCAGCACGAACGCGAGGCCCACATCGTGACCCAGGCCGGACGCCCGAGCGCCGTGACGGTCGCCACCAACATGGCCGGGCGCGGGGTCGACATCCTCCTCGGCGGGAATCCCGAGGGGCTTGCCGAGGCGGATCTCGCGGCCGAGGGCTCCACCAAGGACGAGGCACCGGAGCGCTTCGCCGAACTCCTCGCCCGGTTCAAGGAGCAGTGCGCCGGGGAAGGTCAGCGGGTGCGCGAGGCCGGAGGGCTCTACGTGCTCGGCACGGAGCGTCACGAGAGCCGTCGCATCGACAACCAGCTCCGAGGCCGTGCCGGCCGTCAGGGCGACCCGGGGGAGAGCCGGTTCTACCTCTCGCTCGAGGACGACCTCATGCGCCTGTTCGCTACGGGGGCCATGAACTGGGTGATGGACCGGGCCTTCCCCGACGACGTCCCGCTCGAGGCGAAGATGGTCTCGAAGTCGATCGAGCGCGCGCAGCACACCGTCGAGGACCGCAACTTCGAGATCCGCAAGGACGTCCTCAAATACGACGAGGTGATGAACGAGCAGCGCAAGGTCATCTACCGCCGCCGTCAGCAGATCCTCGACGGCGAGGACCTCCGGGACACCGCCTTCGAGGCGATCGTCTCCACCGTCAACCGCATGATCGACACCACGTGTCTCGGCGACTACGCCGAGGACTGGGACCTCGACGAGCTGCACCGCATCATGGTCATCGCGTTCCCGGCCGAACTCTCGCTCGAGGCATTGGCCCAGGCCCGCAACCTGACCGAACTGCGCGAGCTCGTGGTTTCCGACACCGTCGCCCGCTACGAAGCCAAGGAAGTGGCGATCGGCGCCGAGACTCTGCGCGAGATCGAGCGCCGGGTGATGCTCTCGATCATCGACCAGCACTGGCGTGAGCACCTCTTCGAGATGGACTACCTGCGCGAGGGCATCAACCTCCGGGCGATGGGCCAACGGGATCCGCTGGCCGAGTGGCAGCGCGAGGGCTTCGACATGTTCGAGGCCATGATGGGTGCCATCGAGGACGACTTCGTGCAGTACGTCGCCCACCTCGAGATGGTGGCCGACGACGAGCCGACCTCCGCAGTGCGCAATGTCGTGTACACGGCGGCCGAGGATCCGGTCGCCGGGTCGGAGTCGATGCAGCTAGCGGCCGCCGGCGCGTCGAGCGCCGAGATCGCGGCGGCGGTGGGCACGGCCACGATGGCCGACGACGACGTCGTCAACGCGCCAGTGCGCGTCGAGCAGACCCCCGGTCGCAACGATCCGTGTCCGTGTGGGAGCGGCAAGAAGTACAAGCTCTGTCACGGTCGCTGATCCGTGCGCGACTTCTCCGACGATCTCACCGAACTGGCCCGCCGAGTCGCCGACGCCCGCTCGTACCTGAAGGTCGACGCGGCCGCGGCCCGGCTGAACGAGCTCGAGGCCGAGGCGAGTCGACCCGACCTCTGGGATGATCCCGAGGCCGCCCGGGCCGTGACCTCCGAGTTGTCGCGGTGCAAGGACGACGTCGATCTCGTGCGCGGGCTCGAGGCGCAGTGCTCCGACCTCGAGACGCTGGCCGAGCTCGCCCGCGAGGAGGGCGACGAGTCGGTGGAGCAGGAGATCGCGACCGGGCTCACCGGGCTCGCTGGTGCTCTCGACCGGCTCGAGCTGCGGGCGTTGTTCACGGGTGAGCACGACGAGCGCGACGCCATCTGCGAGGTGCACTCGGGCGCGGGCGGGACCGACGCCGCCGACTGGGCCCAGATGCTGCTGCGCATGTTCACCCGTTGGGGGGAGCGCCGCGGCTTCGACGTCACGATCGACGAGGTGCAGCCCGGGACCGAAGCCGGGATCTCCTCCGCGACCTTCACCGTGAAGGGTCGTTACGCCTACGGGATGCTCCAGGGCGAGCGCGGGGTGCACCGGCTCATCCGGATCTCCCCCTTCGATGCCAACGCCCGTCGCCAGACGGCGTTCGCGTCGCTCGACTGCGTGCCCGCCCTCGACGCGACCGAGGAGCCCGACATCGACCCGACCGAGCTGCGCATCGACACCTACCGGTCGTCGGGTGCGGGTGGCCAGCACGTCAACGTGACCGACTCGGCGGTCCGGATCACCCACTTGCCCACCGGCGTGGTCGTGTCGTGTCAGAACGAGCGGTCCCAGATCCAGAACAAGGCCCGGGCGATGCAGATCCTCGCCGCCCGCTTGGCCGAGCGGGTCCGGGCAGAGCGGACCCGGGAACTGGCCCAGATCTCGGGGGAGAAACGTGAGGTGGCTTTCGGGAGCCAGATCCGCACCTACACCCTGGCTCCCTACCGGTTGGTGAAGGACGAGCGGACCCGGCACGAGAGCGGCAACGTCGATGCGGTGCTCGACGGTGACCTCGACGAGTTCGTGGAGTCGTACCTCCAGTGGCGGCGGCGCGAGCAGCCCTGAACCCGGGTCGGGACGCTCCCGGTCGGGTCCCGGGAAGGACCGGGGATGACACGGTCCCGGGAGGCCCCACGGCTACCCTCGGCGGGCTCCCATGATTCGCTTCGAGAACGTCACCAAGGCCTACAAGGGCGGAATCACGGCGTTGCGCGACGTCAACGCCGACGTCCAGAAAGGCGAGTTCGTCTTCCTCGTGGGCCCGTCGGGCTCCGGGAAGTCCACCTTCTTGCGCCTGCTCCTCCGTGAGGAGATCACCACCGAGGGGCGCATCGTGGTGGCCGGCCGCGACATCTCGCGCCTCTCGCACTGGAAGGTGCCCCAACTCCGCCGGAACATCGGGACGATCTTCCAGGACTTCAAGCTGCTCCCGTCGAAGACCGTCTACGAGAACGTGGCATTCGCCATGGAGGTCATCGGCCGGCCACGCAACGTCATCCAGACCCAGGTCCCCCAGGTGCTCGACCTCGTCGGGTTGGCCAAGAAGTCGGGCCGGTTCCCGACCGAGCTCTCCGGTGGTGAGCAGCAGCGGGTCTCGATCGCCCGGGCGTTCGTCAACCGGCCGCTCATCATCCTCGCCGACGAGCCCACCGGCAACCTCGACCCCGCCACCACGGTCGGCATCATGCGGATCCTCGACCGCATCAACCGGACGGGGACCACGATCGTGATGGCCACCCACGACCAGCGGATCGTCGACGCGATGCGCCGGCGGGTGATCGAGCTCGACCACGGTCAACTCGTCCGCGACCAGGCGCGGGGCGTCTACGGCGTGGGTTCGGACGTGGCGCCGTGATCGGACGTCTGCGGTACTTCTCGCGCGAGACCCTCATCTCGCTGCGCCGCAACTTGCTCATGACGCTGGCGGGTGTCCTCACCGTGGCGGTCTCGTTGGCGCTGTTCGGTGGCATCCTGCTCCTGTCGAAGTGGGTCGACCACGGCACCGAGGTGATCAAGGGCGGGGTGCGCCTCGAGGTCTTCATGACCGTCAACGCCACCAAGCAGCAGATCGCCGACGTCCGGACCAACCTGGAATCCGATCCCCAGGTCACGTCGTTCCGGTTCCTCGACAAGCAGGCGGCCTACGAGGAGTTCAAACGGATCTTCCGCAAGAACCCCGATCTGATCGCCGCCGCCGATCCGGAGTCGCTCCCGACCTCCTACCGAATCGTGCCGAAGAAGGCCGAGTACACCAACGCCATCAAGCGGAGATTCGCGCCCCAGGCCGGGGTCGACGACGTCGCCACGCCGGAGGAGGCGCTCCGCGGCCTGCTGAGCGCTACGAGCACGGCCCGCTACATCTTCATCGGCCTGTCGGTCGTGCTCCTGGTGTCGTCGTTGTTCCTGATCGTGAACACGATCCGGCTGGCCACGTTCGCCCGGCGTCGCGAGATCGAGGTGATGAAGCTCGTGGGCGCGTCCAATTGGTTCGTGCGCGTGCCCTTCATGGCCGAGGGGCTGGTCCAAGGCATGATCGGCGCCGCTCTGGCGGTCGCCGTGGTCGTGGCGCTCAAGGTCGGGTTCGACTCCTGGTTCTCGAGCCCGACCGGGTTCTTCCGCGACTTCTACGTGACCACCGGCGACGCCGTGTCGATCGCGGTGGTGGTGCTCGTGCTCGGGGTCCTGATCGGTCTGATGGGCTCGATCATCGGCCTGCGCCGCTTCCTGCGGGTCTGAACCGGCCGTCAGGCCGTCCGGACGACCGGTGGCGGGCGCCGGCGGGCGCTGGGGGATGGGGCCGGCGCGCGACCTTGGCGGTGCCCCGGTCGGCCCCCCGCACTCGGATGCCCCGGGACCGGGCTGGTGTTGCTCGAGTTGATGGTGTTGTCAATGTTGTTGGTGGGGCAAGAGGGGCTGGTGTGGATAGCCTGGGACGGTGCGCTCTCGTCGCCTCGTGGCGTCCGTTCTCGTCGGCTTCGCCCTGACCGGGCTCGCGGCCGTCCCGGGTGGGGCCCAGACGTCGAACGCTGACCGTCAGGCCCAGCTGAACCAGCAGATCGCCGAGGTGGGTTCGGCGGAGGCCGAGGCGCTTCGTGCGCTCCAGCAGATCCGCGACCGCAAGGCCCCGATCGACGCCAAGGTGGCCGACCTCAACGCGCAACTCAAGGTCATCGACGACCGCCTGGCGGTGCTCGACGCCGAGTCGGCGCGACTGGGTGTCTTGATCACGGACGAGCAGGCGAAGTACGACACCGCCCAGCGTGAGTTCGTCGCTGCCCGGGCGCGCTTCGACGACGAGGCGGCCAGCATGTACCGCTCCGCCCGGCGGGGTCTGGCCTACGACGTGGTGGACGCGGCCCAGCCGGTCGACCTGCTCAAGGGCGCGGCCTACCTCGCCACGCTCAACCGTCAGCAGCAGCAGATCGTGCGCAAGATCGCGGACCTCCGCGACGCTGCGGCGGCGCAGCGCAAGGAGCTGGCCCAGAAGAAGGCGTCCGCCGATACTGCCACCGCCGAGGTGGTGACCCTGCGCGACCAGGCCGCGGCCAAGCGGGCCGAGGTCGAGCCCATGCGGGCCCAGGCCGCCGCCGAGGCCAAGAACGAGGAGAACCAGCTCACCGTCATCCGGTCACAGAAGGGCCAGTACCAGAATGAACTGGCGGCGCTGCAGGCCGCTTCGGACAACCTGGCCGGGCAGCTGCGGGGCAGTGGCCCGGGCTCGGCCACCCACTGCGCGGTCCGTCCGGTCAACGGACCCGTCACCAGTACCTTCGGGTCGCGACCCGATCCGTTCACCGGGGTGGTCCGAACGCACTCGGGCATCGACATCGGTGCCTCCACCGGAACCCCGATCAAGGCCTGTCGGTCGGGCCGGGTGCTCACCGCCGGTTGGGTCAACGGCTACGGCAACCTGGTCGTGCTCGACCACGGCGGTGGTATGGCCACCGCCTACGGGCACCAGTCACAGATCGCGGTGTCGGTGGGCCAGCAGGTGTCGGCGGGCCAGGTGATCGGCTACGTGGGCAGCACCGGCTACTCGACCGGGCCGCACCTCCACTTCGAGGTCCGGATCAACGGCAACCCCGTCGATCCGATGCCCTACTACTGATCGCCTTCGGTCCCCGGTCCCCGGGCTGGGCGTGAGACGCGCCGAACCGCGGACCGCGGGCGGAAGGTCCCCGGGTTCAGCGGACGTCGTACCGGACGACCTCGGCGAGACGCTCCTCGGGGGCCGTCTGGAAGCCGCCAGTCAGCCCGGCGAGCGCCGGCATCAAGACCTCGTCGCGGAAACGGTCCAAGGCCTCGGGGGACTCCCACAGTGCCGAGATCAGCCAACCCCCCTCGGTGGGACCGAAGGCGGCGGAGAGCTGACCGTCGGGCAACGCTCCGTCGGGGTGGACCGCGGCGTGGACCACGCTCTGCTGCTCGGCGGTCCCCCCGGGGTAGAAGTGGGTCATCAGGATGGCCATGGGTACCTCACCGTTCGGAGACCGTGTCCGCGACTCTACCCTTAGGATGAATTCAGTCCATCGACCGAGGTGGCTTCGGCCACGAAAGGCGGCACCATGACCGTGACCGCGTTCGCGATCCACGAGATCGCCGACTACGACGCGTGGAGGATCGTGTACGACGCCTCCGAGCCGCTGCGCCCGGCCGGGCACGTGCTGTCGCACAGCGTCCACCGGCTGGAGGGGAGTCCGAACACCATCATGGTGGTGCACCAGTTCCCGAGCGCGCACGACGCCCACGCCTTCTGGGAGTCGCCGGACCTGCTCGCCGCGATGCGGGAATCTGGCGTCACCGCCATCCCCCGGATCGAGTACTTCCTCGACACCTGAGCCGTCGGATCGCTCCACGACGAAGGCGCCCGCCGGAGCGGGCGCCTTCGCGGTGCTCGGGGGGACGGGGCGCAGTGCCCCGGAGCCGCCGCCTACTTGTTGGGCTGCGGCGTGACCCGGAGGTAGGGCTTGAGGGTCTTCCAGCCCTTGGGGAACTTGGCCTTGGCGTCGTCGTCGGAGACGGCCGGGGCGATGATGACGTCCTGGCCGTCCTTCCAGTCGACCGGCGTGGCCACCGAGTAGTTCGCCGTGAGCTGCAGCGAGTCGATGACCCGGAGGATCTCGTCGAAGTTGCGGCCGGTGCTCGCCGGGTAGGTGATGATGAGCTTGACCTTCTTGTCGGGGCCGATGATGAACACCGAGCGCACCGTGAGAGTGTCGTTGGCGTTCGGATGGATCATGTCGTAGAGGTCGGCCACCGTGCGCTCGGGGTCGGCGAGCAGCGGGAAGTTCAGGGCGGTGCCCTGGGTCTCCTCGATGTCGCCCTTCCACTGGTGGTGCGAGTCGAGGGGATCGACCGAGAGGCCGACGACCTTCACGTTGCGCTTGTCGAACTCGGGCTTGAGCGCGGCGACCCGGCCGAGCTCCGTGGTGCACACGGGGGTGAAGTCCTTGGGGTGTGAGAAGAGGACTCCCCATCCCTCGCCCAGGTACTCGTGGAACGAGATGGTGCCGTCGGTGGACTCGGCGGTGAAGTCGGGGGCGATGTCGCCCAGGCGGAGTGCCATGGTGATCTCCAGTCGATCGCGGACGTTCGGGTCGTGCAGGGGAGCATCAGGCTAAGCGGTCGTGGGACCGGGTTGCCAGGTCCGCAAGAACGTGCCCACGGTTTGACTCGGGGTGTCCGGCGGGGGAACAGTTGGTGAATGGCTCGGGCCCCGGAATCTCTCGTCGCGAAGCGACTCGGCGTGCTCCCCGGTGACGTCGTGGCCGTGGTGTCGGCGCCCGAGGGATTCCGCGACTCCCTCACCCTCCCGGTCGGAGCGCGCCTGCGCACCTCGGCGCGCGGGCGGGTCGCGGTGCTGCTCTTCTTCGCGACGCGCCGCGCCGAGTTGGCCCGTCGGCTGCCCGCCATGGCGCGTGCGGTGGAGCGCGACGGCGGCCTGTGGATCGCCTGGCCCCGGCGCACCTCGGGGGTGGCCTCCGACCTCTCCGAGGCCCAGGTGGGCGAGATCGGTCGGGTCCACGGGCTGGCGGTCGCAGGGATCGTACCGATCGGCGACGGGTGGTCGGGGGTCCGGCTCGCGCGCCGGGTCCGCTCCCGCGCCGTCTCTTGACTCCGCCCCGTGTGCGGCCGGTTCACGATCACCTCACCGACCAACCGCGTCGTCGCCCACTTCGAGGTCGATGAGGTCGACGACTCGGTCGGGGACGGTGCCGCCGACTGGAACGTCAGCCCGCGGCGGCCGGTCCTCGCCGTGCGGGACCACGCGGACCGACGGGTCCTGTCGCGGCTGCGCTGGGGACTCGTGCCGTCGTGGTCGAAGGATCCCGCCATCGGTGACCGCATGATCAACGCCCGGGCCGAGACGTTGGCGGAGAAGCCGGCGTTCCGGCGGGCGTTCGCCCGGAAGCGCTGCCTCGTCCCGGCCGACGGTTTCTTCGAGTGGAAACCGGTCGACGTCGGCGGCGCGAAGCCTTCCAAGCAGCCGTACTACGCGTGTCTCCGTGACGGGGCGCCGATGGCATTCGCCGGTCTGTGGGAGGTGTGGAAGGTCGCCGGAGGGGCGGAGCCCGCGCTGGGCGCCGACGACGGCTGGTTGCGGACCTGCACGATCGTCACCACCGACGCCAACGCGGCCCTGGCTCCGGTGCACCACCGCATGCCCGTGGTGTTGCCCGCCGCCGCGTGGGACGAGTGGCTCGACCCGGAGAACTCCGACACGCGTGCGCTCACACGCTGGCTCACGCCGGCACCGGCCGAGTGGTTCGACGTGTACCCGGTGAGCACGAGGGTCAACAACGCCCGGCACAACGGACCGGACCTGGTCGAGCCGGTCGATCCGGTCGAGCCGGTCGGGCCGGTCGGGCCTGCGGCCTAGGCTCGCGCCATGGACTCCGTCGCCCTCGCTCCTTCGGTCTACGTCGCTGCGTTGCGAGGGGAGGGGACGGCGCTGGTCGCGTCCGCACGGTCCGCCGGGAACGCCGCGCCGGTGCCGTCGTGCCCCGACTGGACCGTCGCCGACCTCCTGGTGCACGTCGGCAGCGTCCAGCGTTGGCAGACGGACCTGGTGGAGCGACTCGTCGCCGAGCCCGCCTTCGACTGGCCCACCCCGCCCGAAGATTCCGCGACCCTGCCCGAATGGGTCGCGGACGCCACCAGCGGGTTGGCCGGCGTGCTCGACCACGCGGATCCCACCGCCGCGATGTGGACCCTCGCCGGGCCCGGCGTCGCCGGCTTCTGGTTCCGGCGCGCGGCCCACGAGGTCGCGTTGCACCGCGTCGACCTGGACCTTGCAGCCGGAACCGTGCCGGTGGTGGACGCCGAGTTCGCCCGCGACGCCATCGACGAGTTCTTGACCATGGCGCTCCCGGTCCGCCTGGGTGCGCGGTTGACCGGCGCCGGAGAGTCGGTGCACGTGCACTGCACCGACACCGAGGGCGAGTGGCTCGTGCGGCTCACCCCCGAAGGTCCAGAAGTGGAGCGCGCCCACGCCAAGGGTGACGTCGCGGCGCGTGGCTCGGCTGCGGACCTCCTGCTCGCGCTGCGGGGTCGGGGCGGGACCGGGCCGCTCGAGCTCTTCGGTGACGCCGCGCTCTTCGAGGCGTTCCGCTCCCGGCTCGCGCTCTGACGGCGTGCCACCCGGTCGCTCGGAGGGCAACGGGTCAGACGGGTCAGACGCTCGGTGCCAGTGCGCGCAGCATCGTGCGCACCGTGGCCGCGTCGCCGAAGACCGCTGGTGCGGTGGTGGTGATCCCGGCGCTCGCGTACTCCTCCACGCGTCGACGGCACTCGTCCGGGGTGCCGTGGACGATCAGCTCGTCGAGGAGGGTGTCGGGGATCGCCTCGAGCGCCCCGGCCCGGTCGCCGGCGGTCCAGCGCTCGTTCATCGCTGCGATGGCGTCACCGCGGCCGAGCCACTCCTGGAACGCGGCGTACGCCGGGACGGTCAGGTAGGCCGCGACCATGCGCCGACCGACCGCCCGCAGAACCTCCGGGTCGGTCGTGGGGAGCACCATGATCCGGGCGACGAGTTCGCGGTCGGGCCCGACCTCGGCCGCGACCTTGGGTACGTCGGCCGGTGAGAGCCAGTTCGTGATGGCACCGTCGCCCTCCCGGCCAGCGAGGCGGAGCATCCCGGGCCGCAGTGCCCCGACGAGGATGGGGGGCAGCTCCGGGACGGGCACGTCGAGCCGGAACCCGCGCACGGAGAACGTCTCGTAGTCGGCGGTGATCTTCTCGCCCGCGAGCGCGGCCCGCAGGAACCGGATGGTGTCGCGGACGTGGGCGAACGGCCGGTCGAAGGGCACCGCGTTCCAGTTCGTGACGATCGTCGGCGACGAACTCCCGATGCCGAGCGCGAAGCGCCCGGGTGCGGCCTGACACATCGAGGCCGCGGCACCGGCCAGGGTGGCCGCCCCTCGGGTGAAGACCGGGAGGATCGCGGTCCCCAGGCGCAGGGTGGGAGTCCAGGCCGCGGCGAGCGCCAGGGGCACGAGGCCGTCGTGGGATCCGGCCTCCGCCGACCAGAGGTCGGTGTAGCCCAGTGCCGCCGCCTCCTCGTACCACTCGCGGTGCTCGCCGAGCGGCACGGTGCCGAAGGGGACAG
>JBAXBB010000083.1:0-13405 GCA_037142235.1 Actinomycetes bacterium | reverse complement strand
GGGCTCGACCAGGATCCGCGGCTCGGCCTGGAGGCCGGTCGCGGCCCGGGCCGCGGCGACGGCGTCACGGAGCACCGCGGCGTACTCGGCGACCGCCGGCTCCGCGTCGTCGGTGGTGTAGCGGATCCCGAGCCCGCCTCCGAGGTCGAGCTCGGCGGTGGTGATCCCGGCCTGCTCGAGCTCGCGGGCGAGCACCACGACCACCTCGACCGCCCGGGCGTAGGAGGCGAGCACCCAGATCTGCGACCCGATGTGGCAGTGCAACCCGGCGAAGGCCAGCACCGGGCTGGCCGCCACGCGTGAGGCGGCGTCGAACGCCACCCCACCCGACACCGTGAAGCCGAACTTCGACTCCTCGGTGCCGGTCTCGATGAACTCGTGGGTGTGCGCCTCGACGCCAGGAGTGACCCGCACCAGCACCGACGGCGTCAGGCCCAGCTCGGTCGCAAGACGCTCGAGGCGGTCGAGCTCGTCGTGGGAGTCGGCGACGATGCGCCCCACCCCGGCGACCAGCGCCGCCCGGATCTCGTCGTCGGACTTGTTGTTGCCGTGCAGCACGATCCGTTCGGCCGGGAATCCGGCGTGCAGCGCGACGTGGAGCTCGCCGCCCGTGGCGACGTCGAGGTTGCACCCCTCCTCGGCGACCAGGCGGACCATCGCGGCGCACAGGAACGCCTTGCCGGCGTAGGTCACCGCGTCGGGACCGAAGGCGGCGACGTAGGCGCGGCACCGGGCCCGGATGGCGTCCTCGTCGTAGACGTAGACGGGCGTGCCGAACTCGGCCGCGACCGCCTCGAGATCGAGGTCGAGCAGTGCAGCCGGGACCAGCGACCGGTCGAAGGGGGTGCTCGACGCGTCCATGCTCAGGCGTCCGGTCCAGCGTCGCCGTCGGCGTCGGCGTCGGCGTCGCCGAGGCGGTGCATCTCGTCGGGGGCGCCCACGCCCAGGATGGCGAGCGCGTTGGCGAGACCGACGCGGCACGCCTCGGCTAGCCACAGCCGGGCCTGGGTGAGCGCGACGTCGTCGGAGATCACCCGGCAGTCGCGGTAGAAGCCGTGGAAGCGCGCGGCGAAGTCGCGGACCCAGGTGGTCACCCGGTGCGGCGCCCGCAGCTCGGCCGCCTCGGCGACCACCTCGGGGAAGACGGCGAGCGCACGCAGCAGGTCGAGCTCGCGCTCGTGCACCAACGGGGCCAGGTTCGCGTCGGGCAACGGCAGCGGGGAGATCCCGCGCGCCGCCGCCTGGCGCGCGATCGAGGCGATGCGGGCGTGCGCGTACTGCACGTAGTAGACAGGGTTCTCCATCGACTGCGCGGTCACCACGTCGAGATCGAAGGTCTGGGCGGTGTCGATGCCCTGGAGCAGGAAGGTCAGCCGGCAGACGTCGGGATCGACCTCGTCGAGGATGTCGGCGAGGGTCACCACGGTGCCCGCCCGCTTCGAGATGCGCACCGGCTCACCGCCGCGCATCAACTTCACCAACTGACCGAGCAGCACCTCGGGCTCGCCGGCCGGGTGGCCCAGCGCTTCGAGGCCGGACTGCAGCGACTTCACCTGCCCGTGGTGGTCGGCCCCCCAGATGTCGATGAGGTGCGTCCAGCCACGGGCGAACTTGTCCTCGTGGTAGGCGAGGTCGTTGCAGAGGTAGGTGGTGGAGCCGTCGGACTTCACGAGCACACGGTCGCGCTGGTCGCCGAAGTCGGTGGCGCGCAACCAGGTGGCGCCATCGGCGGCGAAGCTCATGCCCCGCTCACCGAGGGTGGCGAGCACCCGGGCGACGTCGCCACGCTCGTGGAGCACCCGCTCGGAGAACCAGGTGTCGAAGTGCACACCGATGCGACCCAGGTCGTGACGCAACGACGCCACCACCTGCTCGTAGCCCCACTCGTGGGCCTGGTCGACGGTGACGGCGTCGCCGAGCTCGGCCCGCATGGCGTCGGCCATCTCCACCAGGTACTCACCCTGGTAGCCGTCCTCGGGGAGCGGTGCGTTCGAGTATCGGGCATGCAGCGACGCCGCGAACAGGTCGAGCTGCACCCCGGCGTCGTTGAGGTAGTACTCCCGGTGCACGTCGGCACCCTGGGCCGCCAGCAGGTTGGCGAGCGCGTCACCGACCGCCACCCAGCGACCACCGCCGGCGTGAAGCGGCCCGGTGGGGTTGGCCGAGACGAACTCGAGGTTGATGCGGGCGCCGGTCAGGGCCGCGCCGTGGCCGAAGCGATCACCCTGGGCGACCACGGCCCGCAGCACGTCGTGGAGCCAGGCCGGGTCGAGGTGGAGGTTGACGAACCCGGGGCCGGCCACCTCGACCCGGGCCAGGTGGGCGGGCGGGGCAGCCTCGAGGGCCGCCACCAGCCGGGCAGCGGCGTCGCGGGGTGCCACCCCGGCCGCCTTGGCCACCTTGAGGGCGACGTTGGTGGTCCAGTCGCCGAACTCAGGCTTCTCCGACGGCGTGAGCTCGACCCCGCCGGGCGGCACGGGCAGATCGGCCTGGGCCAACGCTCGTTCGACGGCGCCGATGATGGAGTCGCGGATCACGGGGGGTCCTTCACGACCGGGCGGCGCGCACCCGGCCTCGGTGGCCGACGGGGACCCCGAATCGTAGTTCCGGGACGCCGCGGTTCCCCGGCCCGTTCCCGGCCCGTGGGGGCCGTTCCGGTCGAGTTGGTACCCTCTCCCGTCTGCCCTCGTAGCTCAGCGGATAGAGCATCGGCCTCCGGAGCCGTGTGCGGGCGTTCGAGTCGCCCCGAGGGCGCCACCCCGACTCCCCACCGATGTCCGTCCGGTTCCGCGGAACCGCTCCGGAGGCCCATCCCCACCGGCCCACCACCCCGCCGAGCCGTGTGCGGGCGTTCGAGTCGCCCCGAGGGCGCCACCCCGACCGTGGCCCGGACCGGCGCCCGTTCCGGGCCCGGGGCCCGCTCACGCGGCCGGGTGCTGGTCCGGTCCGTCCACAGCCGCGAGGACCGCCGCCATCCGCTCGGCGTCGGCACCGACCGGTCCGAGGTCGATCTCCTCCTCGATCCCCAGGTCGCGCCAGGCGATCTTCACGAATGGGGCGACCGCGTAGCTCATGGACGCGAGCCGCAGATCGTCGGTGTGTCCCGTGTCGAACAGGTTCCCCGCGACCAGTGCGATGGCGCAGAACTTGTAGGCCTGCATCGCCCGGTACCACTCACGGCGCTGCGCGCGCAGCCCCGTCCGCTCTTCCCATCGGGCGACGAACTCGTCGGTCGTGGGGGCGCCGGGCAGGTTCGTGAGCAGGTCCCCCACGTTCCAGAACACCTCGGCCCAGCCCACGTCGGCGAGCGGGTCACCGACCGTCGCGAGCTCCCAGTCGAACACCGCGGTGACCTCGTCGGACACGAACGCGTAGTTCCCGGGCTTCGCGTCGCCGTGGACCAGGGTGACGGCCGAATGCTCGGGTCGGGTGGCGACCAACGTCGCGTGCAGGCGCTCGAGCGCGGGCGACGGCTCCCGGCGCACCCGGTCGATCTCACCACGCCAGTGAGCGAGATCACGCTCGAGGTAGTCGCGCCCGTCGGCGATGGCGTCGAGCCCGGTCGCGGCCAGGTCCACCGAATGGATCTCGGCGAGCTGATCGGTGTAGGCGTCGCACAACCGTCGGATGCGGGCGGGGTCGGTGCGCAGATCTTCGGGAACGTCCTGCTCGAACACGGTTCCCGGCAGCCGCTCCATGACGTAGAACTCGCGCCCGAGCACGTCGCCGGTCGGCTCGCGCCAGAGGACCTTCGGTGACCGGACCGCCGTGGACTCCAGGCACCGCAGGATCCGGAACTGGCGGTGCAGGTCGTAGGGCGGGAGCAGGGCCGGTTCGACGGGTCGGAGGCGGAGCACCACGTCACGGCGCGCGGTCCGATCGCCGTGGCGTTCGGCGATCGCGAGCAGCAGGGTCTCGGCCGAGTGCCCCACGAGCGCACGGCCCAGACGCTCGATCGTGACGTCACCGGCACCGGCCTGGGCCGTCATCCAGGCTCGCAGGCGCTGCTCGGCGTCGGACCCGAGGGCCATCACGCTCACCAGTTCGGGTACCGCGGGTAGCGGTCACCCTGCACGAGGAGCTCGAAGATGCCGTACCCCGTCATGCCGCCCATCTCGAAGCGCATGAGCTGGTCGCTGGAGACGGTCGCGGCTTCGATCTCGTCGAGTTGCGCGGGGTCACTGCTGTCCCAGACCGTGTGCACGATGGCACCCTCCCGCCGGCTGCGTGACCCGGGGATCCCGTAGTGGACTCCGACGTGAGGGTGCTGGGCGTGGGCCGTGACCTCGTAACGCGTCCCGTCCTCGTCGGTGAAGACGATGTCGGCGTGCAGCGGCCGCTTGCGACCACCGTCGAACTCGATCTCGTGCTCGAAGCGCACGAAGCGCTTGGAGCGCGTGCCGTCCTCGAACGTGATGCCCCCGTCGACGTACCACACGTCGCCGTCGGCGGACTCCCACACCCACGCCTCGATCGCGCGGTCGCCGAACCCGGCCTCGAACCACAGCCAGAAGTCGACCTGGTCGGCGACGCGGATACCGAAGGTGCGGTCGCGCCCACCGTGGAATCCGTCGACGGAGATCCGCTCACCGTCGAGCTCGACCCAACCCGTGTACCGACCCGGCTGCTTGATGTGGTACATGTCGACGATCGTCCGCCCCCGCTTGCGGATGGTGATCGGCAACAGCTCCCACATCGGCGCACGCGACTCGTAATGCAACTCATACTGCATCCCCGAAGGGTTCGGCCCGAGTTCCAGCGTCCAGCGTTGCAACGGCTCCACGCAGGTCCAACGCATCGGCCCGGCGAAAAGGTCCTCCCGGTCGTCCACACACCGACGCGCCGCATCGAGATCCCAGTGCCGTCCGTCGGCGCACGCCGCCTTGGCGTAGCCGTGGGCGCGTTGCGCGTTCGGATTGTTGCCGTACCCCGTCACCACCAGGAGCGACCCGTCCGGCGCGTGCACGTTGAAGTAGCAGCGGTCCGACCAACTCGGTTCGCTGTCGCCCACCTCGTCGAGCGGTCGAGGCAATTGGTGGACAAAGGACTCATCCCCGGCCCGGTACGGCATGCGTCCTCAATCCTGTCCGAGATCCGTGGATCGTGGAGCAACGTCGGCGACAACCTTGCGATCCTATCCCCGGTCCCCACCCGCCACACGATCCCGGCGTCGGGAGCGTGCTGGGACCGTCCTGGCGGCCGTCGGACTCGTCGGCGGCGCCGCACTGGGGCTCCTCGCCTCCGCGCGCCACCTCGTGCCGCCGCCGGTCGCCGGGCCCCGACGACGGGGATCAGCCGAACGCCGGGATGACCTCGTGCCCGAAGAGGCGGATCATCTCGGCGATCTCGGTGAACTCGCCGAGCGACGCCTGCCCCGTGTGGGCCGGCAGGCCGGCACCGAACGCGGCGTGCACGTGGTCGCACCCGGTGAGCGCCTGAAAGCGCACGACCTGGGCGATCACGTCGTCGGGCGTGCCGTAGAGCAGCCGGTCGGCGGCGATCTCCTCGGGCGACACCTCCTCGCCGGCGTCGATCCGGGCGAAGAGCGCCTGCTCCTCGGCGTCCTCCGCCGACTCCCGCCAGTGGACCATCAGGCCGTCGACGTAGGCGGGCAGCACCTCCCCCACGACGTGGTGCCGGTCGGCGCCGACCCAGGCGTAACGTCGCAGGATCCAGTCGGGCCGCGTACCCGCCCGTTCGCAGGCCGCGCGGTGGACGGCCAGACACGACTGCGCCTTCGCCAGCGACTGCACGGGGCCACAGAGCCAGGCGTCGCCGAGGCGGGCGGCCCGCTCGACCGCGGCGTCGGCCACTCCCGCCACCCAGAGCGGCGGGTGGGGCTGCTGAACGGGACGCGGTTGCACCGTCAGTTCGGGGAACGACCAGAAGCGCCCGGCGAACTCGGCGCGCTCCTCGGTCCAGACCAGTTTGAGGATGCTGAGCGCCTCTTCCATCCGCGCCCCACGGGTGGCGAAGTCGGATCCCATCACCTGGTACTCGAGCGGCCACCAGCCGAGCCCGACCCCGAGCGAGATCCGGCCGCCCGAGAGCTCGTCGAGGGTCGCGACCTGCTCGGCCACCCGCACCGGATTGTGGATCGGCAACTGGAAGATCCCGGTCCCCAGGCGCAGGGTCGAGGTGCGCGCCGCGACCGCCGCGAGCAAGGTGAGTGGATCAGCCAGATTTCCCGGCATGAAGTGGTGGTGGCCGATGGTCACGGTGTCGAACCCACACTCCTCGGCGATCAGCGCGAGGTCGGTGGTCTCGCGGTACGGGTCGCGCTGCGACCGGTCCTTGAGCAACGGCAGCGACAGGGAGAACTTCACCGCGCCATGTTCGCACGGCCCGGGCGCCACCAGCGATCCGGCGGCCGGGCCGTGCGATACGGTGCCACCGACGAGCACGGAGGAGACGATCGTGGAACTCAGCGGGAAGGTCGCCCTCGTCACGGGCGCGGCGTCGGGCATCGGACGGGCCACGGCCCGCCGCCTCACTGTGGAGGGCGCACGCCTCGCCCTCGTCGATCTCGACCCCTCCGGTCTCGCCACTCTCGCCGACGAACTCGCAGCGTTCTCCGTGGTCGCCGACTGCTCCCGGTCCGACGAGATCGACGACGCCTTCGCCCGGGTGCACGCCGAGTTCGGGCGCCTCGACCTCGTGCACCTCAACGCCGGCATCGCAATCGGCGTGTCCGACCCCGACCTCCTCGACGACGACACGTACCGCACGATCATGGCGGTCAACGTCGACGGCGTGATCTTCGGCACCCGGGCGGCCGTGCGGCTCATGCGGCCCCAGGGCGGCGGGGTCATCGTGGTGACCGCGTCGATCGCCGGCATCGTCGCGTTCCCCCTCGACCCCGTCTACGACGCCACCAAGCACGCGGTGGTCGGCTGGGTGCGGTCGATCGCCCCCACGGTGGCCCCCGACGGCATCACCGTGCACGCCGTGTGCCCCGGGCTCACCGACACCAACATCCTCACCGATCCCACCAAGGACGCGTTGCGCAGCGCCGGGTTCCCGCTCATGGAGGCCGCCCAGATCGCCGACGCCGTCGTGACGGCCGCTCACAGCGACGCCACGGGCACCTGCTGGGTCTGCCAGCCCGGCATCCCGCCCACGCCCTACGCCTTCCACGACGTGCCGGGCCCGCGCACGCAAGGGGCCGAGGGTGTGGCGCCGAAGGACCTGGTGCTCTGAGCCCCCGACCGGCTCTCAGCCGAGGCGCAGGGTCTCGAGCGGCTCGAGCCGGGCGGCCTTGACCGACGGGTACAGGCCGGCGATCGCGGCCACGAACACCGCCAGGCTGATCCAGATCGGCATCTTGGCGTAGTCGATCACCACGACCCACCCGGCGATCGCCGAGACGAGATAGACCACTCCCACCCCGAGGAGCGCGCCGAGCAGGCCTCCGAGCAGGCCCACGAACAGCGCCTCGAGCAGGAACTGCAGGCCGATCAGGGACCGGGTGCTGCCGAGCGCCCGCCGGATGCCGATCTCCGACGACCGCTGGATCACCGAGATCGACATGACGTTGGCGATACCGAGCCCGCCCACGGCGAGGGCGAGCAGGCCGGCGAAGAGCGCGGTCTGCTGCAGGGTCTTGTCCGCCTGCGACGACGCCTGGAGCGCGTCGCTCGGGATCTTGGTCGAGACCTCCGTCGTCCCGCCCAGACTGATGGCCGTCGGGAGCGCGTCAGCGGTGCGCTGGGTGGCGTCGGGCAGGGCCCGCACGAACATCTTGGTGGGGGCACCGTCGGTGCCGAAGTCGTTCTTGGCCGCCCACTGGGTCACGAAGACCGCGTTGTCGAGGCTCGGATCGAGCGCCACCCGGTCCAGGACTCCGATCACCCCGTAATCGTTGCCGTTGAGCTGGATCGTGCGAGCCTCGCCCGGCAGCACGCCGTACTGGTCGGCGAGCGCCCCGCCGATCACCGCCACGCGTCCGTGGTCGCGCACGTCGGACCCGTCGATCCAGCGACCACTCCGGAGCGGCACCTGGAGCACCCCGGGCAATCGGGTGTCGGTCGCGAGCACCGGGACCGGGAACGCCTGGTAATAGTCGCGGCCACCCGTGATCGGCAGCGTCACGACGTTCTTGACCTCCGCGACGGCCGACGCGGACTCCACGGTGGCAACGGCGTCGACCCGGCGCACGGAGTCCTTCGGGAGGGTCGCGGCCTTCGACCCGAAGGTGTTGCCGGCCTCGACCGTGATGAGGCTGGTCCCGAGTTCGGCGAGCTTCTGGCGCAGGTCGCCCTTCGCCGACTCGGTGAGCCCGACCGCCCCGACCATCGCCGCGACGCCGACGATCGGCCCGATCAGGATCAGCAGCGTCCGGACCTTCCGGGCGGCGATCCCGGCGACGGCGACGGAGACGAGGTCCCGGACGCGACTCACCGCGCGCCCTCGAACGCCTTGGGTTCCTGGACGACGTCGCTCACGATCGCGCCATCACGCATCGAGACCACCCGGTTGGCCGTGGCGGCGACTCCGTGGTCGTGGGTGACGAGCACCACCGCACGCTCAGACGTCTCGAGTCCGGCAAAGATCTCCATGACCATCGCGGCGTTCGTCGAGTCGAGCGCACCCGTGGGCTCGTCGGCGAGCACGAGCAACGGCTCCGTGACGATCGCCCGGGCGATCGCCACGCGCTGCTGCTCACCACCCGACATCTGCACCGGCCGGTGATCGGCCCGGGCGCCGAGCCCCACCGACTCCAGCGCCGCCATCGCCCGCTCCGCCCGCTCCGCCTTGGTCAACCCGCGGAAGAGCAGGGCGGTGGCCACGTTGCCGAGGGCGTCGAGGTGGGGGATCAGGTGGAACTGCTGGAAGACGAAACCGATCGAGTCGCCGCGCAGTCGCGAGCGCTCGTCGTCGGGGAGCGCGCCCGAGTCGACGCCACCGACCGTGACCGTCCCCTCCGACGGTCGGTCGAGCACCCCGAGCAGGCCGAGCATGGTGGACTTCCCCGATCCCGACGGACCGATGATCGCAAGGTGGTCCCCGGCCCGCACCTGCAACGAGACGTCGCGCAGCGCGTAGACCTTCACCTGCTCGCCGTAGACCCGCGAGACGTGTGACAGCTCGAGCAGCGGCGCACCCGGCTCGGGTGAGGTCATCCCTTGCCGCTTCCGCCGCTGGTGGTGCTCGACCCGCCGCTCCCCGACTGGTTCAACTCCACGACCACCACGTCACTGGCCTTGAGTCCCGACTCGATCTGGATGTAGGACCCCTCGGTCAGACCGGTCTTGACCTTGACCTCGCGCGTCCGGCCCCCGCGGTTCAGATCGATCAGGCGCACCACGTCGTCGCCGGAGCCGTTCTGCTTGACCGCCGCGATGGGCACGGTGAGCGCGCCGAGCGCCTCCTTGGTCACCACCTTGACCGTGACCGGGGTGCCGTCGGCCGCGTTGAGCGTGCCCTGCACCTGGACGGTGCCGGCGTAGTACTGCTTCTTCGTGTCCTTGTCGGTGGTCGCGAAGTCGTCGACCTTGGTCACGATCCCCGGTGCGGAGACGGTCGAGTTCTGGACCTGCACCGTGGCTGCCTGACCGACCTTGAGCTTCGTGCGGTCCGAGGCACTCACCTGGAGCGACACCGCGATGTTGGGTTCCGTGAGGGTGAAGAGCGGCGTCCCGGACGGGGCGGCGTCACCCTGCTTGACGAACACCTTCCCGAGCGCGGTCGGACCCGCGATCGTGACCATGTCCGTCGGGAGGAAGAACACGTTGGTGTTCAGGGTGTAGATGCAGATCGTGGCGGTGGTCTGACCTGCGGCCAGGATCACGCTGCCGGTGACCGGCTGGATGTCCTTGCCCTGTTGGGCGGTGCCGGTGACGGTGTACTGCACCGACGTGTCCTTCACGGGCGCCTGGTCGGCGACCACGGTGAACACCGCGCCACCGCCGAGACCCGTCGACGCACCCCCACCCACGAGCGTGAGCTTGGGCTGGGTGGGCGTCAGGATCACGATGCCCGCGCTCGCCGGGGTGCCCACCACGTAGTCGTCACCGGGCAGCAGCCCCACCACGAGGTCGCGGTCCGGCTGCACCAGCCCGTTGTTGAGCGTGGGCACGTTCACCGTCAACGACGTCTGCCCGGGCTGGACGGTCACCACGCCACCGGGCGGGTTGAAGTCGAGGCCCTGCACCGCGTCCCCGCCGAACGACAGGGCCAACGAGATAGCCTGCGTGGTGGCCCGGTCGAGGCTGATCGTGAACTGGGCCGGATTGCCGCCGTTGACCCGCAGGTTCCCGGCGGCGATCGTCGCGACGGGCTTGGCGGCGTCACCCGACTGACCGAGGATGGTGATCGTGGCGTTGCTGAGCGCACCGATGGTGTACCCGCTGCCCTGGTTCAGCCCCACGACGAGGTAGCGGTTGGGCTTGATCGTCGTGCTCGCCTTGGACTGCACCGTGACCTGCACCGAGGTCTGCCCGGACGGGAAGAGCACCGTCGGCGGGAAGGCCACGTAGTCACCGTCGGGCTGCGCGCTGCCGTTCACGGTGAGGTTGACCTGGGTGTCGTGGCCGGGGGCCACGTCGGCGGTGATCGTGACCGTCGCCGACTGGCCCTGGTCGATGCTGGTGGTCCCCGACACCGTGAGCTTCGGGGTGGCGGTCGTCGGCACGCTCACCGACGACGACGACGGCGAGCCGAGGTTGTAACCGCTCCCGGACTGCAGCGAGACCGTGAGCGTCTGGTCGGGGGCCATGGCGTTGGGACGGATGAAGATCGGAATGGTGAGTTGGAGGACTCCGGCGGGGAACGTCACGGGAGACGCCTGGCGGATGAGGTCGGCCGGATCGATGCCGGCGACGGAGAAATTGAGGCTCAGCGCCGACGACGGCGCCACGCTCGCGATCACGACGAACCGGGCCGTGGACCCCTGGGCGACGACCGACGTGGTGGCGGAGATGGTCATCGTGGGCACCGCGGTGATGCCGACGTCACCACGGGGCGCCGGCCGCCGCGCCGCCGATTTCACGGCCGGTGGGCCGATGGTCAGACCCGCTGAGGTCTGCGCGCCGAGCTGGTACCCGCTCCCCTGCTGGAGCGCGACGTTCACGGCCTGGCCCGGCGACGGCGACGCCCCGGGGTAGCCGCGCTGAGCCTGCCACTGGGCCAACGCGAAGCGGGTCTGCTCGGTGAAGGACTGGTCGATCGGCCCCGGCGAGAAGCCGGCGCCGAGCAGGACGGACTTCAACTGCTTGACGTCGGCGCCCTGGGCCCCGACATCGAGCCGACGGAAGAACGGCAGGGTGCCGTCGACCGCGACCGACGAACGCCCGTCGACCGCGAGGATCGTCTGGCCCGAGGCCAGGGGTGCTCCGTCCTTGAGGGTCACGGAACTGACCACGGCCGAACCCGTCGCGGCGGTTCCCGAGCCGGCCGACGCCACGGCGTTGACCGTGCGCTGCTGGGCACGCTCGAGCACGCCCGGGACCGACACCTCTTCGCGCAGGTCGCGGGTCCGCGCCGTCGCGGTGATGAGCACCGGCTTGGCCTCGGTGCCACCTCCGGACGCGAGCAGCACGCCACAGACGATCGCGATCACGGCGATCGCCGCGACACCCGCGATGATCCACTTCTTCATCAGGCCCTCCGCCCTAGTTCTTCTTCGCCGTCGGCTTTTGCACCTTGGCGATGCATTCCTGCGTGTCGGTGCTCGTGATGATGTCCTTGCCCGCCGGTGGCACGATGCTGGTGCCCGACTGGGTGCTGAACGTGAAGAGTCGACCCTTCTCGTCCGGCGCCGGCGTGGGGATCTTCCAACCCCGCCCGATCATGCACTCACGCCACTTGAGGTACGCCGCGTTGCGCGTCTTGATCTCGTCGGGCGTCAAGGCGTCGTTGGCCGCCTGGGCCGCGCTCAGCGCCTGCACGATGTTGCTGCGGGCGGCGCAGGTGGACAGCGACTTGAGGTACTCGGGGTCGTTGGCCGGCGAACTGGGGTTCGACGAGTCGGGCGCCCCGATGAACTTCACGCCGAGACCGTCGAGGCACGACCGGAACTTGCCCATCGCCGCGAACATGTCGGAGGTGGGGTCGGTCTTGTTGGCCAGGGGCACGGTCGTACCCGACACCCCGGTCGCGCTCGACGGGCCCACGCCACCGCCCGAGCCGCTCCCCGCCGGTCGGACCACCTTGCCGTCGACGACCTTCCACCCGTCGGGGACTCGGATGTCGACCTGCCCGGCCGAGAGCACCGACGGGTCGGACGCCGAACCACCGTCGTGGGTCGCGAGGACGACCACCAACGCGACGAGGGCGACCACGACGCCCGCGGCCACCGCCCAGACCCCCCGTCGACTCCCGCTCACGATCCCCTCCTGAGGGCTCCGAGACCGCCCGTCACCACCCCGGGCGGCCCGGCGAACCCTAACCCCGTCGTCGCCCCGCATTCCAACGCTCGCCGGGGCCGCGCGCCCGCTCGGAGGCCCCACCCGGGCGGCCGAGAACGGGGTGGGCCGACCTTGGCCGACTCCGTATCCTGTGACTCCCCGAATCGGAGCAGACGTGAGCGACGACCAGGCCAGCGAACGCGAACGGGTCCAGCCCGAGATCCTCGTCCCCGACGGCTCGGGCGCCATGGGGCCGGGCGCGGCCGCGCTGATGGCCGAAGCGGGGAACGCCGCCGACGACGGCGAGCAGGTGACCCGTCCGACCAAGCTCATCCGGATCGCCTCGATGGTCCGCTCCATGCTCGACGAGGTCCGCCGGGCCCCCCTCGACGACGCCGGGCGACGCCGCCTGCGTGAGATCCACGACCGGTCGCTGACCGAGCTCGAGAGCGTGCTCTCCCCGGACCTCTGCGCGGAGCTCAACGAGGTCGTGCTGCCCCTCACCGCCGAGACCCCCACCGAGTCCGAGCTCCGCCTGGCTCAGGCTCAGCTCGTCGGCTGGCTCGAGGGCCTCTTCCACGGGATCCAGGCCACCCTGTTCACGCAGCAGGCCATGGCCCAGTCCCAGTTCGAGGAGATGCGCCGGCGCCGGGGCCTCGAGCCCGGGCAGTCCGACGCCCCGATGCCCCCGAGCGGCTACCTCTAGCCCGGCGAGGTCCCAGCCATGAGCACCGCACCCCACCTCCAGCCCGACTGGTCCCCCGGCTCCTGGCGGACGCGCCCGTCCGTCCAACAGCCCGACTGGCCCGACGCCGACGCGCTCGCCACCGCCCTCGACACCGTGCGGGCCATGCCGCCGCTGGTGTTCGCCGGGGAGGCCCGCAGCCTCACCGAGCAGCTGGCGGCCGCCGCCCGGGGCGAAGCCTTCCTCCTCGTCGCCGGAGACTGCGCCGAGTCGTTCGAGGCCTTCGGCGCCGACGGCATCCGCGACAAGCTCAAGGTGATCCTCCAGATGTCGGTGGCGCTCACCTACGGCAGCGGCGTTCCCACCATCAAGG